>DASPVP010000001.1:0-11558 GCA_035622315.1 Candidatus Acidiferrales bacterium
CCCTTATCGCCCGTGCGGACACCAACGATGCGGTCACCGTCGAAGAGCAGCTCTTGGCCCGGTGTCTCTGCGAAGACTTGCACCCCGAGCGCTTCGGCCTGTGCTGCGAGCCATTTGACGAGCTTGTTCAAGCTGGCGACATACTTGCCGCGATTGTTCATCGGTGGCGGCAAGAGCGGCGCCTTCACGCGCTCCGACTTGGACAAGAGCCAGAACTCATCGCGCGTGACGGGAGATTCCACGGGGCAGCCGGCAGCGAGGAAGTCGCCGAAGAGCTCCGTCATGCTGCGCGGATCGAGCACGGCGCCGGAAATGCCATGATCGCCGACATTCTTGGCCTTGTCGATGACCAAGATGTTCTCCGGCGAGAGTTCGGGCCCGGTCTCGGTTCCGGCCTTTACAGCGGCGTTATGCTCGCGATACAGTTGGGCGAGCCGGATGGCACCGCCAAGGCTGGCAGGTCCGGCGCCGACAAAAAGGACGTCGACCTCGAGGACGTCTCGCTCGCGGGGCATGGCGTCTTTTTGGCCGTTGCGCTAGAGCAATACTGCCGAAGCGCTCGCGAGCACGAGTCCATTCTGTTGCGCGGTGATCACGTAGCTCCCCGACGGGAGCGTCTTCCCAGCGTACGGCACGACGACGCTGACGAACCCTGAGGCGCTGCGCAGCGGCACGACCATCGGGATGACCAGCCGGATCACGTCACCCTTGGGAGGCTGGATGTCGAACTCTGAGATGGATGCGGGCAACATGCCTGGATTTGTCACTGCAAATGTACATTCGAAGGATGGACCTTTGCCGACATCGATCGGCGAGATCTCCGCGCCATCGATCGAGAGCGCCCCTTTCGGGTGCTTTTCGTCCAAACCAGTGAACGACGAGTCCTCAAGCGGCATGTCGAGTTTCGATGAGCCGATCATCTTCTGGCCATCGAGGAACGACAGGAAGACCGTCCTGTATTTCGTGGGATCCTCGGGCGTGGCCAGCACGAGCGAAGCGACGGGCGACATCTGGTTCGCGGGCGCGGTCACGGAGACGGACACATCCGGGAACGCGGTAGGAAATGGGATAGCGTGGGAGCTTATGGTCGTGATCTTCGCCGCGTTCTGCGTCGTGTTTTGCAGCGCGAACGTCAGCTCGAGGAGACGAGCCGCCTTCACCGGATCTTTGGCTGAGCCATCGTAGGCGAGCCGCAAGGCTGCGCCGACGATGCTCAAGGTGTTGGGGATGGGCGTCGGCGTTGGCGAAGGCGTGCCGGTCGGCGCGATTTGCGCTCCTACGCCAGCCCCCGGCGCACCGTTCGTGCCTACGGGTCCGGGTTGTTGTCCCTGCGCCGGATATTGGCCGACGGGTTGCGGCCCGGAGACAGGGGTGCCGAAGCCTGCGTTCGTGCTGCAACCTGCGAGCACGAGTGCGAGGACGATTCCGGGGAGACGATAGGTAGAGACCAGCTCTTTCAGACGCATCGGGTCATATTTCGTGGAGCCGTTCCGGCCGGCCTTCGCAACAAGCATCTCGTGCATGAGGACTAGCTGAGAAAGAACGGATTGTGAGCGCGCTCCTGTGCGATCGTCGTGGACGGTCCATGTCCTGGATGGACCATGGTCGTCTCAGGAAGCGAGAGCAACTTCTCGCGCACGTTGCGGAGCAGATCTTGGTATCCGAAGCGGTCGCCGAATAACCCGCCCACCGAGCCAGCGAACATGGTATCGCCAGTGAAGACGTTGCCCTTATAGATGAAGCAGGACGATCCGTCGGTATGCCCCGGCGTATACAGCATTCGTATCTCGCTGTCGCCGAACGGCAAGCTGGCGCCGTCCACGATGGCGGTCGCACCCCGCGCTGCCCCGCCAAGCGTCGCGCCATCGATGGGGTGGATGACAGGTGTCGCCTGTGGGAAGGCCTTGCGCACCGCGGCAAGCGCGTCCGTGTGGTCGGCGTGTTTGTGCGTCAGCAAGATGTACTGCAGGTCGACGCCTGCCCGCCGAAACTCGTCGATGATCGGTTCGGGCCGCCCTGCTGGATCCACAAACGCTCCGATGTTGCGGTCTCGCAGCAAAAGGAAGTAACCGTTGCTCGGATGCGGCGCGTTGATCTGATGGATGAGGAAGCTCGGCATCGGCGGCTCATCTGGGTACCAGCGCCGCAGACCCGAGTCGGCATACTTTTGCGGGTCGAGGCCGAGCGTCGAGGCGATCGCTTTGGCCTGGGCTTCAGTGGGTTGCTCCGCGTCTTTGAGGAACGCATCGAGATCTGCTGCGCTGACGCCCGACTTCGCTTCCACGGTCTCGAGAGAGGTCTTCGTGCCGCGCGTCGACTTGCGTAGGATATCGCCGAACGTGTCCTCGAGCTCGATCCGGATCATGCCGGCCAACCTTATTGTTGTCTCGGCGCGCTTCCCGCTTTTGGAGGCATCGGCCGGACAGTCACCTGGATGACCTGCGTACCGCCGTGGTCATCGGCGATCTGGATGGTGGTGACCCCCACACCTTTCGGCACGATGGTAAGCGTCGCCGTAGGTCCGAGTTCGGTCTGAAGGTTGGCGCTCGCCACGCTGTCGTTCGCGCTCGTGAAGTGGAAGAGGCGTGCGTACCCAGGCTCGCTGATGGACACCGTCTGCGTCGGACCACTCTGCACGAGCGTCACGCTCGTCACGGACACGTGCAGCGAACCAAGCGGTGTCGGCGCAGCCGTCTGCCCCGGTGCGTGCGCCCCAGGTGGCAGCGGTTTCGATGGCTTTGCTGCTAGGCCGAGGCCGCCGATGCGAGGTGAGCCGGACGGTGCCGGAATCGGCTTGTGCTCGCCAAGCCCTTTGTGCTTCTTCGTGAGCGGGGACATGCCGACGCCGACGCTCACCGTGGCTTTGCCGCCAGCCGTGTCGCTGACGACGACGGATCCCTGACCGTTCGCCCCCGCCGTGACGGTGAACGTCGCTCCGCCTCCGCTCGATGGGCAGGGCACCACCGTGGTCGGCGAGACGCTTGCGGCCACCGTGCCGTCTGCGGTCGCTGTCATCGTGTCGAGCGGGCCGCACGCAGGGTCGACGGCAGTGAAGTTCTGTGTGGTATTGGGCGGCGGGTTCGCCGCGAATTGCATCTCGTTCGGCGACACCTGGATCGTTCCGGCGACGACGAAGACGTCGACGTTGCCCACATCTCCCGCGTCATCCGTCACGACCAGCTTGCAGTTCCCTTCCGCGACGGGGCTGACCGAGAAGTTCGTCGACGAGTTACCGGAGGCGGGAGTCACGCTTGCGATGCTGTTGGAGCCGCACGATGACGTGTTGATCGTGAAGTTGCCCGTGTAGTTCATCTCGCTCACGGAGAAAGAGCTGCTCGATCCACCAACCGTGAGATCGATGTTCGCCGGGTTCGGCGACACGGGTCCGAAGGGACCGACCGTCACCGAAACCTGTGCGGCGGTCGACCCGTGATCGTCGGTGATGCTCAAGGTGCAAGGCCCGCCGCTGGCGACCGGCGTGACCGTGAAACTTCCCGTCGAACTTGCGGGCGAAACGGTGGCTACGCCCGAGCAGAGGCTCGCGTCGATCGTGAACACGCCCGTATAGCCAGTCTCCGTCACCGCGAGTGGCTGCGCGACGCCAGGTCCGACGTCCGTGAATGTGAAGCTCGTGGGATTGGGGGTGATTGCTCCGAACGGCCCGACCGTCACGGAGACGTTTGCGCTTTGGCCGTGATCGTCACTCACCACGATGTTGCACGGACCGCCACCCGCGACCGGTGTCACCACAAATGGCGTGCTCGAGGAACCCGATGCCGGGCTCACCGTCGCGACACCCGAGCAAGCGCTGCCGTCGACGGTGAATTGTCCTGAGTATCCTGACTCGGAAACGGTGAACTGTTGCGCCGTCGTGATATCAGTGAACGTCAGCGAGTTAGAACTTGGCGTCACCTGTCCGAACGGGCCGACGGTGACGTTTTCTGCAGTGCTCGTGTTGCCCAACGAATCTTGGATCTGGAAGGTGCACGAGCCGCCGCTCAGGGTGGTCTTCTTGCCGACGACGGAAACCGAGGCGCTCGGACCGTTGCCGCTCGGGGTTCCGATGTTGGCGATGCCGCCGGAGCCGCAATTGTTGTTGACCACGGAAAACGCGCCGGTGTAGCCAGGCTCGCTGATCGAGACCGATGTCCCTGGCGAACCCACATCGGTCAACGTGACCGCGGGTGGCGCGAGCACAGGCGCCTCCGTCACGGTAACGGCGACTTGCTGCAAACCGCTGTGGTTGTCCGTGATGTCGACATTCGTCGAGCCCGGACCCACAGCGGTCAGCGTGAACGTGACCGGTCCAGGCCCAGAGCCTGAGCTCGGTGCGACCGTGACCACGCCGGTGTTCTCGCTCGCCGCACCTATCGGACCGTTGTACAATACCTCGCTCGCGGTGAATTGCGCGTTCGCGCCGGCCCCGTTGAGCGATTCAGATGTGGCGCTCAGTTTCAGCGGGCCGGGGTTGACCGTGATGCTCGCAGTGGCCGATGCGAGGTTGGCATCCGTGAAGGTGATGGTCGCGGTGCCGCTCGTCACGGGCGTCACTGTGAACGTCGCGTTGGGGCCGGCCACCGGCGAGTCCACCGTGGCCACGCTCGTGTCCGAGCTGCTCGCGCCTATGGAGCCGAAGTAGTTGGGATCGCTCACGCTAAGCGTCTGCGGCGCGGTCGTGCCATTGAAGGTCAAGCTCGAGGGCGGTCCCACGGTCAGAGGACCCGTCACGGTGAGATCCACGAACTCGACGTTGCTGTTGTCGTCGCTGACGGCGATCGTCGGATTTCCAGCGCTCACCGCGGTCACCGTGAACGTGTCGGGTCCGGGACCCTTTTGTTCCGCTGGAGAGACGGTCGCTTGACCGGTGTTGGAGCTCTTTGCGTGGATCTGCCCCGTATAGTCTGTCTCGCCCGCGGTGAAGGTCTGCGTCGAGCCGCCCACGGCCAGCGTCAGGTTTCCTGGATTGACGATCAAGCCACCGTTAGAAACCGATACGCTCACCAGCGCCGAACCGCCGAACGAATCGGTGATAGTGATGGTGATGGGCGTGCTTTTTGCGTTCACTGGCGTGACGGAGAACGTGGCGTTCGGTCCAGCGGCAGTGCTCGGGCTGACGGTGGCGACCGAGGTGTCGCTGCTCGTCGCCGTGAGGGTGCCGGAATAGAACGGATCGGTGACGGAGAAATTCTGACTAGCGGTCGTGCCGAGGAACGTCAGGCTCGTGGGGTTCGCCTGCAGCGGCCCGATGACCGTGACGCTCACTGAGGCAGGCGGCCCGTTGCCGTTGACGGTGATGCTCGTGGTGCCTGCTTGTCCAGGCGTGACGGTAAATGTGACGGGGCCCGGCCCATTGCCCGATCCCGCCACGGTCGCGACGTTCGGGTTGTTGCTCGTGGCGCTCAAGGGCCCGCTGTAGTTCGCTTCGCTTGCCGTGAACGTCTGCGTGCCTGAGCCGACCAAGAACGTCAACGTGGTCGGATTGACGATGATGCTTCCCGGTTGCTCGATCGTCACGCTGACGGTCTGCGTACCACCATGCTTGTCCGTGACCGTGATCGTCGTGCTCGTCCCACCCGCGCCGGTGGGTGTCACCGTGAACGTGACAGGGCCAGGTCCATTCCCCGATGCGGGCGTGACCGTTGCGACGCCCGTGTTGCCGCTGACCGCACTGATCGGCCCAAGATAATTGGTCTCGGAGGCGGTGAACGTCTGCGACCCACCGTCAACCGAGAAGTTCAAACTAGAAGTGCTGACTTCGAGCGCTCCCGGTGGCGGAGTGGGCGGTGTCGTCGGCGGAATGGTCGGCGCGCTCGACCCGCCACCGCTACCGCCTCCCCCGCCATGGCCGGCGGCCGCGGCGATTGCGCCCAAACCGAGGATCGCCCACAAGAATCCAGCTCCGCCACCGCCGTGGCCGCCGCCCGCAGCCGGACTCGGCGACGGCGACGGCAACACGCTTTGGATGACATCGGGATCTGGGCACTGGAGCGCGTCGAACGACGGTTGCACGCTTGCGATCGCGACTTGCTGCGGATTGCCGCCGGAACTCACCGCAGCTTCACCGGCTTTGAAGGTGAGCGGCTTGGCGGTGCTTGCGCCCATTCGAGCGCTCACGCTTCCCTGATAGACCGCAAGCGTCGTCGCATTGCTGGCGCGGATGACGCTGAAGATGGCGGTTTCGTCTGCGGCCGTCAAGACGAGCGGACCCGCGACGATGCTCACGCCGCTGCTGACGGCTTGCGCGCACGCAGAGCCATCGCTGATGCTCACGCTCAACGCGCCGCCCGAGACGGCCGCGGTGGCGTTGCTCGCCGGTCCGATCCGGACGCTCCCCACGTCCGCGAGATTGATCAGCGCGAGCGAATCGACACCCGTCATGAGCAAGTCGCCCGAGTGGATGATGCGCGAGGAGATGACCTCATTGGAAACCCCATCCGAGCCTCGGACGGACACTGCACCTGAGATGCGAGTGACGACGGGGACCGCTCCCGGCGGCGGTGTTTCGGCCGCGACGACGAACGCGGGCCACAGCATCAAAAAAAGACACAGCCAGGCCAGGTACCGAACTGCCAGGTCGGGCAGTCGCACGCGATGGGGCATGGGCAAAATTTTCGAGCACGGGCACACGGGACGATAGGCACAATGTCACAACGGCCTAGTCCTTTGGAGGAAATGGTAAAACCGCGTTGGCGCAGCTGATCGAGCGGGTCTTGGTTTGGGTCGCCGCACTCGTGACCGCGGCGGCGCTGATCGCAGTCATCTTGAACTTGGTGCCTGGAGCGCTCGGCGGCTTCCGCTGGTCCCACGCCAACGGTCCGACCGGTCCGACGGCCATCGATCTGGCGGAACAAGCGATTGCGCGCAACGACACGCGTACCGCCATGGCGCTCGCCGCGAAGGCGGTGGCGGCCAACCCCAACGACGCGTCCATCGCGAATCGGGCAGGCAACGTCGCACTGCGTGCGGGCGACGCGAAGATGGCGGAGCGATACTATCGCGCCGGCGAAAACGTGGATCCGCACTACGCCTGGAATTTCGTCGCCCTCGGCCAACTCTACGAACGGCAAGGAAAAGAGGATCTCGCGGACGCGCAATTGCGTGTCGCGACCGCCGCTGCGCCCGACCAACCGTTCATCCACTACGACTTGGGTGTGGTCGAATTAGAAGAGGGTCTGTATGCCGCGGCGCTTTCGGACTTCGAGACCGAGCTGCAGCGCTCGCCGACGTACAAGCCGGCGATGATCGGTCGGGCGGAGGCGTTGGAGAAGCTTGGCCGCACGGGCGAGGCGGTTGCGCTGTATCAGCGAGCCGGCGTGAATACGCATGCCGCCGGCACGCGACCACGTCTGACGGTCAAACCGATCGCGGCGCCGAGCCCGACGCCCGCGCCGTCGCCTTCGCCGACAGCTCCTGTTGTTGCAGTCGCCTCACCGAGTCCGAAGACGAAAGCGACGAGGGTGCCGATCATCGTCATCGCGCCATCGCGCGCTCCCGCTACTGTCGCTCCGACGACGACGCCGGTGCGGCCGCCGTGGGCGTCCCCGCCTCCGACCGGCGTGGTCGCGGCAGGCCCGACGCAGACGCCCCTTGCGATCGTCTCGACCGACGCGCGCAGCTACCTGGTCGACGTCACCCAGGACCTGGGCTTCACTCGGTCGCTGCCGGAGGCCGACCCCGCACAATCAGCGATCGCGCTCAACACGAAGCTGAATTTCGCGCTCGCGAATAGGCCTCCGGATGTGGAAACGATGCTGAACGTCGGGGCTGCCGCGCTCTTGAGCGGGCGCATGGACCTCGCCTCGCGGGCGTTTTCCGCGGCGAGCCAAGCAGCGCCAAGCGACTGGCGCGGACCCTACTACGCGGGGCTCACCGCGCAGGCGAACGGCGATTTCCAGCAAGCGACCGCAGAGTTCAACACTGCACTTGCACGCGAGCCGCGTGCGGAGGCGTATACGAGCCTTGCCGTCGTCGAACTGCAGGGCGGCGATTTCGCTTCAGCCGCAGCGAACGCCGACAAAGCCTCGCAGATCAATCCGAGCTACGAACCGGGTCGCTTCGTCGCAGGCATGGTAGCCCTCGTGGAAGCCAATTTGCCTGACGCGCGCAACAATCTCGAGGCGGCGCAGGTGCTCGGTGGGGCGCCTTCCCGAACCGCTTACTTCCTCGCAGCCGTCACGCCCAAGTCCTAAGTCGGGAACAGATCACTCGCCGACAGAGGCACCGCCGGTCGGCATGCCACGCTGCACGCGGAACAAAGGGATGACGAGCAACGTCAGGGCGAACGCGACTCCGAGAGCGAGCGCGACGTCGTTGAACGCCGAGACGTACGCCTGCTGGGTCAGCTGCAGCGACAGCACGGCATCCGCGCGGGCGCTGGCAAGCCCAGGCCCGAGATGCCCAGCGATGCCGCTTGCAAGTTCCGAAAGCCGCAGGCGTGTCGCGACCCCGAACTGCGTCACCGACTCGCCGAAGCGCTCGAAGTGAAAGCGCTGGCGGTTGACGAGTGCCGTGCCCACGATCGCGATGCCGATCGAACCGCCGAGCGTTCGCGTGAGATTGAAGAGCGACGATGCGTCGGCTTTTTCCTGTGGTGCGATGGAGGTCAACGAGAGCGCGCCGACCGAGGTGAACAAGAAGGGCAGCGACGCCCCGCGGAACATCTGCAGGAACACGAGCGTCTGGAATGACGTCTGCTGGTTGATGAACCCGTTGCCGATGAGCGAGATCACAAAGAGCAGGATGCCGATCGCCATGAGCAGGCGTGAGTCCACTTTGCTTGCGATGCGCCCGACGATGGGAAACAAGATGAGACTGACGAGCGCGGGTGGCAGAAGGATGAGGCCGATCTGCAAGGCGGTATAGTCGAGCAATAGGCTGGCGAAGAGCGGCAGGATGAAGATGGCGCTGAACAGGGCGGCTCCCAACATCGCCCCGGCGAAGGAGCCGAGGGCGAAATTGCGATTGGTGAAGATCCGCAAGTTGATGAGCGGGTGCGGCGTCTTCAGCTCGTAATAGAGGAAGAGCAAGAACGAGGCGGTCGAGATGACCGCGAGCGAGACGATGAACGGCGACTGGAACCAGTCGTCGCGCTGGCCCTGCTGCAAGAGGATCTGCAGGGAGCCGAGCCAGAGGGCGACGGTGAGCAATCCGACGAAATCGATCGGTGCGGCGCGGCGTTGCGCGAGGACTTCCTTGTTCTCACCGATGAGCAACTGGCTCAGGATCACAGACACCGTCACGATGGGCACGTTGACGAAGAAGATCCACTGCCAGGAGAGCGTGTCGGTCAGCCAACCACCCAAAGTCGGCCCGACCGCGGGACCGATGGCTGCGCCCACGCCGAACAGGGCCGACGCCATAGCGAACTCCTGCGGTGGGAAAGCCTCGAGGAGAATCGTCAAGGCTACCGGCAGGATGGCGCCGCCACCAACGCCCTGCAAGATGCGGAAGAAGACGAGCGACGGCAAGTTCCACGAGACGCCGCACAAGAAGGAAGCGATGACGAACAGGATCTGGCTCATCGCGAAGTAGCGTTTCAGGCCGAAAACGCTCGACATCCAACCGGTCGTCGGGATCACGATGACGTTCGTGATGAGATACCCCGTGATGACCCAGTCGATTTCGTCCACGCTCGAGCCGAAGCTCGACTGCATGTTGGGGATCGCCACGTTGACGATGCTCGAGTCCAACACCGCGATCAAGGCGGCAAGCATCACCGGAATGGTGATGAGCCACTTGTTGCCGACGATGAGAGGTTGTCTGCGCTGCATTTTGTAGGGGGCGATTGCAAATCGCCCCTCTTCTTTAGTGGTTGGTCGTGTCGATGCTCACTTCGACCGAGAGACCCTGGCGGAGCAGGTGCTGCGGGTCGGAGGTGGAGTCGATCTGAATGCGCACGGGCACGCGCTGCACTACTTTGGTGAAATTGCCGCTCGCGTTGTCAGGCGGGATCAAGGCGAACGTAGCGCCGGTCGCCGCAGAGATGCTCAGGACCGTGCCGCGGAAGACCTGATGCGGGAACGCATCGACTCGGATCTCGACGGGCTGCTTGACGCGGACGTTCTCGATCTGCGTCTCTTTGAGGTTCGCGTCCACCCAGAGGTGGGTCTGATCCGCAACGGCCATGAGCGGTTGGCCGACGGCGACTGTGTCGCCGATGTCGACCGACTTCTTGCTGACGACGCCGTCGACCGGCGCAACGATGGTCGTGTACGACTCCTGCAGCTTCGCATTGGCCAAAACTGCCGCTGCGGCTTGCACTTGGGCTGCGCTCACCTGCGCCTGGGCGGACTTGATCTGGGTCGTCTGGTTGCCGGTCTGCGCTTGGTCGAACTGCGCCCGGCTGCTCAGAACCGCTGCTTGCGCTTGATCGACGCCCGCTTGCGCCGCCACGATGCCTTGCTTTGCCGCATCGCGATTGGCGACCGCGGTTACGTAGGCGGCTTGGGCAGCATCGAGCTGCGATTGTGCGATCGCGCCTTCAGACGCGAGCGTGCGAGCGCGCACGACGTCGTTTTGCGCCTTCACCGCGTTGGCCTGAGCTGCCATGAAATCGGCCTGCGCTGACGCTGCGCGCTCTTGCGCGTTGAGGACACCGCTTGCGGCCTGCGAGATGCCGGCCTGTGCTTGCGCGACCTGCGCAGCCGTCAGGGTCGACTGTTGTGGCACCGCCGTATTCGCGGCTTGCATATTCGCGACGGCCTGGTCGTAGGCTGCCTGCGCTTGCGCCACCGCCACCTTGAAGTCGCGATCGTCGAGCTGCACGAGCTTATCGCCGCGACGAACTGGCTCGTTCTCAACGACGTAGACCGACAGCACCTGGCCCTTGACCTTGGGGCTGATGGTTGTGATGTTGCCGCCGATCTCAGCGTCGTCGGTGCCTACGTGGTGTGCTGAATATATAAGGAAGCGGATGCCAAAAAAGAGGCCGATGATGACCAAAACGATGACGATCGGGATGATGACCCGGCGCTTGCGGCCGGTCACTGGCTCCTGAGACGGTGCGGCGACTGCCATGGGTTAAGCTTCCTCCAGTTGCGGGATGCTGACTTCGTGCAGATGGACCCGCAGTTTGTCCAACAGTGCGACGAGCTGGCGTTTCTCATTCTTGGTCAACGCTGCCATCGCGTTGTTGACGACGCGCAGATGGAATGGGACGAACTTGCGCATGAACTCTTTGCCCTGCGGCGTGAGGTGCGCAAGGATCATGCGCCGATCGTCAGGATGGTCGATGCGCTTCACCAACCCATCCTCGACAAGACTGTCGATGAGCCCCGTGATATTGGGGCGTGAGACCGTAAGGTATTGTCCGATTTCCGACAGCGGCATCTGCCGGTCGGGATATGCGTTCAAGACCATGAGCACGCTCAGACGCCCGGGCGAGAGATCGACCTGTTTGAGGTAGTCCGCAGTGTGGTTCTCGATGTCCGCGGCCGTGCGTTTGAGGGTCAAGAGCGCGTTGACGGTGTCGTAATCGCAGCCGCCATAACGCGCGCACGTACCCGCAACGCCGCGTCGTAAGGGCGCCATATCTGTCGTCGCGTCGACGTCAGCCCGAG
>DASPVP010000002.1:0-3720 GCA_035622315.1 Candidatus Acidiferrales bacterium
TGGTCATGCCCGGCGACAACGTGCGCATGGAGGTGGAGCTGATCACGCCGATCGCGTGTGAAGAGGGTCTGCGTTTTGCCATCCGCGAGGGTGGCCGCACGGTGGGCGCGGGCGTCGTCACCAAGGTGAGCGACTAAGCGACATGGCTGGCAAGATCCGCATCCGGCTGCGCGCCTACGACCATAAGATCCTCGATCAATCGGCAGAGCGCATCGTCGAGACCGCAAAGCGCACGGGCGCTTTTGTCTCGGGGCCCGTGCCGCTGCCGACGGAGATCGAACGCAGCTGCGTGTTGCGGTCCCCGCACGTCGACAAGAAGAGCCGCGAGCACTTCGAGATTCGCACGCACAAGCGCCTGATCGACATCCTCCAAGCCTCGGCGAAGACGATGGACGCGCTCATGCATCTCGACTTGCCCGCCGGCGTGGACATCGAACTCAAGGCATAGACATGAAACACATCATCGGTCGCAAGCTCGGCATGACGAACATCTTCGCGCAGGACGGCGCGATGGTGCCAGTCACGGTCATTGCGGCAGGCCCCTGTCAGGTCGTCGAGCGTAAGACGACAGAGAAGGACGGGTACGACGCGGTCGTGCTCGGCTTCGAAGACGCAAAGTTCAAGCACCTGAGCCGCGCCATGCGTGGGCGCTTTGAAAAGCAAAACGTTGCGCCGAAGACCGTGCTGCGCGAAGCGCGCGGCGAGCTCGGCGACGTGAAGACAGGCGACCTTGTCACGGTCGAAGGCTTTGAGATCGGCGATCGCGTGGACGTCACCGGCTTTTCGAAGGGCAAAGGCTTTGCCGGCATCATGAAACGTTGGAACGCTTCCGGCGGCGGCCAAAGCCACGGCTCTATGATCCATCGCCAGCCAGCGTCGAACGGCGACACGAACGCGGCGAAGACGGTGAAAGGCTCGCATCGGCCTGGGCGTCTTGGCGTCGAGCGCATCACGACGCTGAATCTCGAGATCATGTCAAAGGATCCAGAACATAACCTGCTGCTCGTCCGCGGTGCGATTCCGGGTGGCCGGCGCAGTCTCGTCGTCGTTCGCCCGGCCGTGCGGCCACGCAAGAAAGCGCAAGTGCAATGACCGCCGTGCAGCTCGACAAGTCTGGAAAAGCTTCCGGGAAGGTGGAGATCCCTGACATATTCACGCGCAAGCCGAAGGTTTCGCTGCTGCACGAAGCGGTGGTGCGTCATCTTGCCAACCGCCGCGCCGGCACGGCCGACACGAAGCGGCGCGATGAGGTTTCAGGTGGCGGTCGCAAGCCGTGGCGTCAAAAAGGCACGGGTCGCGCGCGTCAGGGGAGCATCCGCTCGCCACTGTGGCGCAAGGGCGGCGTCGTGTTCGGTCCGCATCCGCGCTCGTATGCAAAGCAGATGAACAAAAGCGCACGTCGCAGCGCGCTCGCGATGGCCATCGCCGCAAAGGCCGAGGCAGGCCTGCTCAACGTGATCGATGCGGCCGCGCTCGCCGTGGCCAAGACGAAAGAGCTCGAGGCCCTGCTGTGGCCGGAAAACCAGACCGACACCGTCCTTGTGGCGGTCGACGCCGCAAAGGACAGCAATGCCAAGCAGTTGTGGCGTGCGGCGCGCAATCTTCGTCGGGCCAAAGTGCAGAACTACGACGACCTCTCAGTGCACTCGATCTTGCGGCACGAGCGTCTCGTGATGAGCCCGGCGGCACTTGCGGCACTCGCGGAGGTGTGCGGTGGCTGAAGTACGCCAGACAGTCGTGCGCCCGGTGGTGACGGAGAAGTCGATCGCCCGCACGTCGGGATCGCAGTACACGTTCGCCGTGGCGCCGGACGCGAGCAAGCACACGATCGCCCAGGCGATCGAAAAGATATTCAAGGTGAAGGTGCTGCGGGTCAACACGCTGCGCGTGAAGGGCAAGCACAAGCACGACCTGCGCCGGCGCACGCGTCGGCCGTCGGTGCGGCGTTCGGATTGGAAGAAGGCCGTCGTGACGTTGCGTGAGGGCGACAAGATCGAACTCGGAGGCGTGAACTACTTTGAGTCGTGATGTAACGGCATATGTATGGGGCGATTGCCAAATCGCCCCGCTGGAGGGACCATGCCGCTAAAGACGTTCAAGCCGACGTCGCCCGGCCGGCGCTTCGCGGCGATCGCCTCGTTCGAGGAGCTGACGAAGAAGAAGCCCGAAGCGTCGCTGCTCGAGCCGAAGCAGAAGCACGCGGGCCGCAACTTCAACGGTCACATCACGGTGCGCCACCGCGGCGGCGGACACAAGGTCCGCTATCGCCGTATCGACTTCAAGCGCGACAAGGACGGCGTGCCGGCGAAGGTCGCGGCGATCGAGTACGATCCCAACCGCTCCGCGCGCCTCGCGCTCTTGCATTACCGCGACGGCGAGAAGCGTTACATCTTGGCGCCGCTCGGGCTTGTGGTCGGCGACGTGTTGCACTCAGGCCCTGCGGCCGACATCAAGACCGGCAACGCGCTGCCCTTGTCCAACATCCCGCTCGGCTCGGTCATCCACAACATTGAACTTTCTCCCGGTCAAGGCGGCAAGCTCGTGCGCTCGGCCGGCGGTGCGGCGCAGCTCATGGCCAAGGAAGGCGAGTACGCCCAAGTGCGCATGCCCTCGGGCGAGGTGCGCAAGGTCGCAGTCGTGTGCCGCGCGACGATCGGGCAGCTCGGCAATGTCGACCACGAGAATCAGACCGTCGGCAAAGCAGGCCGCTCGCGCTGGCTCGGCCGCCGTCCGCACGTGCGCGGCGTAGCCATGAACCCTGTCGACCATCCGCACGGCGGCGGTGAGGCGCGATCTACGGCAGGGCGTCCGCCGACGACGCCATGGGGCGAGATGACGATGGGCAAAAAGACGCGGCGCAACAAGCGCACGACGAAATTCATCGTGAAGCGGCGGGGTAAAAAATGAGCAGGTCCAGCAAGAAGGGGCCATTCGTGGCGGATCATCTGCTCGTGCGCATCGAGCGGATGAATGCGGCGCGCGAGAAGCGCGTGATCAAGACGTGGTCGCGTGCCTCGACGATCATCCCCGCCATGGTGGGGCACACGATCGCCGTGCACGACGGCAAGAAGCACGTGCCCATCTACGTGCAAGAGAACATGGTCGGCCACAAACTCGGCGAGTTCGCACCCACGCGTCTCTTTCGCGGCCATGGCAGCGGCGCAGCCTCCGCCGAAAAGGTCGAGGTCAAGTGATGGAAGCGCGCGCGACCGTCAAGTTCCTGCGCGTGCCGCCGCGCAAAGCCCGGCGCGTCGTGGACGTGATCCGTGGCCAGCGCGTCGATCGCGCGTTGCTGCTCTTGGAGTTCGCGCCGGTATCGGCCGCAAAGGCGATCCACAAGATCGTCCGCTCGGCCGTGGCCAATGCCGAGAACAACCACGGCATGAAGCCGGGCGAACTCGTCATCACCCATGCCACGGTGGACGGCGGTCCGTCGTTCAAACGGCTCGAGGCGCGCGCACGTGGCCAGGCCGGTTTCAAAAGAAAGAAGATGTCGCACGTGACCATCATCGTATCCGAGGCGGAGGCGCAGTAGTGGGCCAAAAAGTCAACCCGGTCGGCCTGCGTCTCGGCATCACCCGGACTTGGGACTCGCGCTGGTTCGAAGGCAAGCAGTACCGCGACCGCCTGCACGAGGATCTGCGCATCCGCGAGATCGTCGATAGTCTGTCGCGCTCGGCTGCGGTCTCGAAGCTCGAGATCGAGCGTCGCGCGAACCAG
>DASPVP010000003.1:0-4203 GCA_035622315.1 Candidatus Acidiferrales bacterium
TCTCGAGTACGAAAAGCGTCTCGCCAAAGCCAACGCCCTCGACTTCGACGACCTCATCATGCGCACGCTCGCGCTCCTCGAGCGCGACGACGATCTCGCGCGCCACTACCAGCACCGCTTCGCCTACGTGCTGGTCGACGAATATCAAGACGTCAACCAAGCCCAATATCGCATGGTCCGCGCGCTCTCGCGCGGATCCAAGAACATCTGCGTGGTCGGCGACGATGACCAATCCATCTACAGCTTCCGCGGTGCGGACCATCGCATCATCCTGCGGTTCGAGCGCGACTTCCCCGGTGCGAAGACCTTCCGGCTCGAACGCAACTACCGCTCGACGAAACCCGTGCTCGCAGCGGCCAACGCGCTTGTCAGCCATAACACGCAACGTCACCACAAGAAGTTGTGGACATCCCGTGAGGGCGGCAAGCCTGTGCGGGTCTATGCAGCAACCAGCGATCGCGACGAGGCGCGTTTCATCGTCGACCTGATCGAAGCCGGCATCCGCGAAGACGGCCGAAGCTTTAGCGACTTCGCGGTGCTGTATCGCACCAACGCCCAATCGCGCGCGGTGGAAGAAGCCATGCTCGCTATCGGCATGCCGTATCGCATCGTGGGCGGCGTCGGGTTCTACGCGCGCGCGGAGGTCAAGGACGCGCTTTCTTACCTGCGATATATCGCGAACCGCGATGACGGCATCAGCCTGCGGCGGATCATCAACGCGCCCCGGCGCGGCATCGGCCAATCCTCTTTGAACGCGATCGCCGACGAAGGCGCTCGCCGCGGCCGGACCTTCGCGCAAGCGCTCGCGGATCCGGATATCGTAACAGCTGCAGCGCCCAAGAAAGCTAAAGATATCGCGGCGTTCTTACGCGACATTGACGCATTCGCCCGGATCGGAGACGAGCGCGGTCCGGCGGCCGCGCTCATCAGCGTGCTCGAAGACACGGGGTACGTGCGCGAATTGCAAGCAGAGAACACTCCGGAGTCGGAGAGCCGCATCGAAAACTTGCGCGAGCTCATCGGCGTCGCCAAAGAATACGAAGAGCGAGAAGGACCCGATCTTCTCGGCTTCTTGTCCACGATATCGCTCGTCTCGGATCTCGATGCGCTCGATGCGAGCACGTCTGCAGTCACGCTCATGACGTTGCACATGGCGAAGGGCCTCGAGTTTCCCGTGGTGACGCTGTGCGGTCTCGAGGAGGGCATCTTCCCGCACAACCGCGCGCTGCTCGACCCGTCCGAGATCGAAGAGGAGCGCAGGCTCTGTTACGTGGGTCTGACGCGCGCGCAAGACGAGCTCTACCTCACTTACGCGCGCCGGCGCATGACCTACGGCAGTGCGTACATGCATCCGCCCTCGCGGTTCTTCGGTGAGATGAGCGGCCTCGAATACCTCAACGCGCCACCGGTCTTGGCCGCAGGTTCGGGCGGGAGTTGGGAAGACGTCGCGCTGCCTAGCCGTGCGACCGAGACCGCCGTGGATCTCGCTGTAGGCGACGCGGTCATGCATCAGAAGTTCGGGCGCGGCTCGGTGCTCGATGTGCGCGGCGCGGGCGGTGACGCCTTCGTCACGGTGCAGTTCGACACCGCGGGCCGCAAGAGCATCATGCTCAATTACGCCAAACTGGAGAAGATCGAAGACCCCGTCTGACGCCGCACTCAGAGGAAATGTGGCGGCGCGCCTTGGGTGCGTCCGCAAACTCGTGGCCGACCTAAAGGTCGGCCGCTACATTTCACGCGAACCGGGAGAGCGTGGCAGAGAGTTCCATCCGGGTCGCGATTTCAGGCTCCCGGGGCAAAACGGGCAGCGTTGTCGCCGTGGCGCTAGAGCACGCACCGGGCATCGATCTCGTGGGCAAGCTCGTGCGCCAAGATGGGGCGCTAGGGCCTGACGAGTTCTCCGACTTGCGCAAGCTCGCAGTAGAGCGCAAGCCAGCCGTGCTGGTCGATTTCACGGTGTTCCCGGCATCGAAGACACTGGCGTTACAGGCGCTCGGACTCGGCATCCGCGCTGTGATCGGCACGTCAGGCTACACGAAGGCGGACCTCGACGAGTTGCGTTCGCTCTGCGCGAAGACGAAGATCGGCGCGGTGTACGCCCCGAACTTCTCGATCGGCGCCATCCTCTCGATGCAATTCGCCAGAACGGCTGCTCCCTATTTTACCCATGCAGAGATCATCGAGACGCACAACCCAGCGAAGAAGGACGCACCCTCGGGAACCGCACTCGCAACGGCACACCTCATCGCGCAGAACGGACATCCCAAGCGCAACCCCTCGACACTCATCCGCGCGGAAGGCGCGCGCGGCGCAGACGTGGAGGGCGTCGGCATCCACAGCATCCGCATCCCCGGAGCAATCGCGGGGCAAGACGTCGTGTTCGCAAACGACGACGAGATGCTCGTCATCCGGCACATCACCTCGACGCGCACGGCCTTCGTCGCCGGCGTCATCAAAGCAGTGCATCTTGCCGCAGGGCTGGATCGCTTTGTCGAAGGCCTGGGAGACGACACGCGATGAGACAGCTGCGCGTAGGCGTCGTGGGCGCAACCGGCCTCGTCGGCACCACGCTCCTACGCGTGCTTGAAGAGCGCAAAATGCCGGTCGAAGAACTGCGGCTTTTCGCATCCGAACGCTCGAGCGGCACACATGTTGATGCCTTCGACACGCGCAACGTCGTGCGAGCGCTCGATCGCGAGAGCGCTCGGGATCTCGAAGGGCTCGATGTCGCGTTTTTCGCCGCGGGCGCCCAGACCAGTCGCACGTTCGCGCCGGAGTGCGCCGCGCGGGGCACGTTTGTGATCGACAAGTCGTCGGCTTTCCGGCTCGATCCAAAGGTTCCGCTCGTAGTGCCCGAAGCCAACGAGCACGCGCTCGGGTGCACTCGGCTGATCGCGAACCCCAATTGCGCGACGATCCCGCTCGCCGTGGCGCTCGCACCGATCCACCGCCGCTTCGGCCTGCGTTGGGTCAGCGTCGCCACGTACCAAAGCGTCTCCGGCGCTGGAAAGGATGCGCTGGAAGAATTCGAGCGCCAACAGGCTGGTGATGGAGCCGCAGCGCACGCCCTGCCGCGCCGGATCGAAGGTAACGTTTTTCCCGAGAACGGGCCGTTCGACGAGTCGGGCTACGGAGAAGAAGAGCGCAAGATCGCGGCAGAACTCGCGAAGATCCTCGAGGACCCGCAGCTCGCCGTGTCGGCGACATCGGTGCGCGTGCCGGTCGCTATCTCGCATGCAGAAGCCGTGGCCTTCGAACCGCGCGATCGCGCGACGCGAGGACAGATCGCCGCAGCCCTGCGCGAAGCCGCCGGCGTCACGTTCATGGACGGCGCCGACTACGCCACGCCTCTTGACGCGGCCGGCAGCGATGCGGTGTTCGTCGGCCGCCTACGACCGGACACCGCGCACCCGGGAGCGTTCCTCGCTTGGGTGGTCTGCGACAATCTGCGCAAGGGCGCGGCGACCAATGCCGTCCAGATCGCCGAGGCCGCGCTTGCGCTGCGCGCGAACGCACCCGTATGAAAAGCCCCAAAGTAGCGGGCACCACGGTCGTGATGAAGTTCGGCGGATCGTCACTCGCCTCAAACGACTTGCGCGAGGCAGCGGCGGCGCGCATCGGTCAGGCCCTGCAGGCGGGTCAGCGCGTGGTCGTCGTCGCCTCTGCGATGGGCCGACAGCCGCAGGCCTACGCCACCGACACGCTGCTCGGGCTGATCGACCATCCTGAATCAGGCCCGAATGCAGATCTGCTGCTCGCGTGCGGCGAGATCATCAGCTCCGTCGTGCTCGCCGAACTTTTAGAACGCAAGGGTATCCCCGCACGCGCGCTCACCGGCGGCCAGGCAGGCGTCCTCACCGACGCGACTTTCGGGGCGGCCAAAGTTCTGGGTGTGGATCTCACGCCGCTGCATGCTTTGCTCGACGCGGGCGTGACGCCGGTCGTCAGCGGTTTTCAGGGACAGACGGAAGACGGCGCGGTGACCACGCTCGGGCGCGGTGGCAGCGACCTCACGGCTGTGGTCTTGGCGCAGGCGCTCGACCGTGCGACGCTCGAGATCTACACAGACGTCGACGGCGTGATGACGGCCGACCCGAAGCGGGTGGCAGGTGCGAAGACGATCCCCGCGCTCACGTTCGAGGAGGTCACTGAGCTGTCCGAGCATGGCGCGACGGTGATGCACGACAAAGCCGCCGATATGGC
>DASPVP010000004.1:0-60726 GCA_035622315.1 Candidatus Acidiferrales bacterium
GCAGCCTTCCTGATGTTTGCGAAAGCCAACTCGCGGTCAGCATCAGACACGTCAATTACCTGATCGAAACGAGCCACTGCATTGCGCACATGGCTGGCGTCGGTTAGTGGCTCTTTGCGCTGCCTCGGAAACGCATAAACGCTGTCCGGGAGATCGCTCTGCGATGTGAGGTCACCGTGCTTTTCATGGGGCTGCCAAGTTGCAGTAGTCATAGTGGACCCTCCTATCTTTGGACGCGTAGAGTTGTTGACAATAACGTGTTGCTCCTATCTTGGCTTGGCGGTTGATCCGGGCGACTGGGGAGTCTCAGAAAAAGTTGAAGCTTGCCATGTAGCCAGGCGACTCAGGGTCGGTCTTGCTAGCCGATTCCCGGCCACGCTAGACTTGAAACCGTTTGGCGCAAACACCCCGAGTTTTTTTAGGGTTCAACAAGGGGCGGCACCAAGAAAAAAGAAGGACAAAACTTCTGAATTAACGGGCCGTAGCGAAGCCTGGTTATCGCGCCTGTCTGGGGGGCAGGAGATCGCTGGTTCGAATCCAGTCGGCCCGATTGACTCCACAGATTTTTAAGTCAGCCATCGTCTAGGCTACGTGTAGAATGTCCCCACTGAAACAGAGCATGAACCATCGAGGCGCTTAAGCGTAGCGTTCCAAGTCTGACCCACGGGCAGCGTTGGGACCGGAGATGCGTAGAAGAAGTCCGAGGAATACGGATGAAATCCGCCAGGGTCCGGAACGAGTTGTAGCGGACCGCCGGTTATGGTAAGCCCGCTGGCATCGGTGAGGGTAATCTCCCACTGATTGTATCCCGTGTACAGGGCGTTGTTGTTCCCGTTGCCCACAATGATGATTTGACCGATCGTTGGTTGAACGCCGGACTGACCGGATGTTGGATTTGCCAACTGTTGCTGGGTGCCCGTATTGCATTGCGATCCTGAGCAACTCGGCGCCATGGTGAGAGCACAGGCAAGAACGAGGATTACACAGCGGAAATAGAGGGTTGGCCTTGTCATAGTTCACGCTCCCCAACGAGCTCGGATGCGGAGGAAAGTGCAAAACGCAAAGCACGTCCTGCACTCCTGTTAGTCCCCTGGACGCTTGTTCGCCTGATTTGCTATTTTCCCACCTACGTTTGAGTCGGCGTCGGAGTGTCGTTAGTCGGTTTGACGTCACCCAAGGTTTGATGGGCAAGATTCAGATTGCTAGACTATCCGGCTGCGGGCTGCGTTACGGATCGAAGAAGTCGCCGCGCAAAGCGACGGCGTCCTCTAGCAGCGTTTCAAGCGCCGCCTTGCGCAGCTCTCAAATGATGAACGTCGCTACCTCACTCGTCCAGTCGCCCGTCGGAATCTTGCTTCTCGCTGCGAGCGAAGGGCGATTGGTCAAACTCAGCTTTCACTGCTCGGGCGATCCCCATCTGCCAAATGATCCCCGCGACCAGGAAGTCTTGGAGAACGCGAAGGCACAACTAACCGAGTACTTTGCCCTCCAGCGCGCGACGTTCGATTTACCGCTCGATCTTCGCGGCACGGATTTCCATCGCCGGGTCTGGCAGGCACTGCTCGAGATCCCGTACGGACAGACAACCTCGTACGGTGAACTAGCCGAGCGGATCGGTTCATCAGGCCAGGCACGAGCTGTCGGCGTTGCAAATGGTGCAAACCCGATCGCCATCATCGTTCCTTGCCACCGAGTCATCGGCGCCGACGGCAACCTGGTCGGCTACGGCGGTGGTCTCAAACGTAAACAAACCCTGCTCGACCTCGAGAGCAGACGTCTCAGCCTACCTTTGTCGACTGGTTCTTGAAGACCGAAAATAGATACCAGAGCGACGGGATGAGGACCGCAAGCCCGACACACGCGACAATGGCGAACGCTTGAAGGGTCTGCTGCGGAGCAGCCGCCTGAGCGATCGTCAGCGTCGGCACGACCACGTACGGATACTGTGCGACGGCCCAAGCCCACAAGACGAGGGTGACTTGGAGGACGACGAATGCGCGGGCAGCGGCGAAACGCCGCCAGACGAGCATTGCCAGCGTCCCAAGTCCCGTCAAGAGAGCGGCGACGAATGGTATCAGTGCGTGACTTTGGGCCAGTGCGCTGAAAATCGTCGTGGCGCTGGTTCGCGCCACGGCCAGGGTGATGAGCCCGACGATCGCCGTCGCGAACCACGCGGTGATCGCACGCTCACGAAAAAGGTCGCGCAGCTCGCCCTCCGTTTCGAGGGTGAGGAATGTGGCCGCGAGCAGCGCGCACATACAGAGCGCGAAGACGCCGACGCAGACAGGAAACGGTTGCAACCAGGCGTCGGTCGCAGCTGTGGGTTCGCCCGCGTGCCCTGACGCCAACGCTCCGATCGTGGCACCGAGGAACAGCGGTGCCACTACGCTCGTCGCACCGAACAGCGCGCTCAAACCAGGATGGTTCCGGCCGAGCTCCGCGGCTCGCTCGCGCAGCGCGAATGCACCGCCGCGCAGGACGATTCCGGCAAGAGCGATGACGATCGGCACCGCGAGCAAGGTGAACATGGCGGCAAAACCCGTGGGAAACGCAGTCCAAGTGCCGACGATCGCGAAGATCAGCCAGACGTGATTCGTCTCCCACACAGGGCCCATTGCTCGCGCGATTGCCTCGCGTTGTGCCTTGCCCTCGGGACCGCCGGCAAGCGCATCCCAAACGCCGCCACCGAAGTCCGCGCCGGCGAGCACCACATATGCAGTGAGCGCCAACATGACGAGCGACGCGCAGAACAGCTCAAGCGGCGACGTCATGCTCTTTCCCCAAGCCGAGCAAGAGCCAGATCAACAAGCACCCGAGAAACACGTAGATCGCGCTGAAGGCCACGAGACTGGGCACGATCGTGGAGGTCGCCGGCGTCACCGATTGTGCGGTTGTGATGAGATGGTAGGCGGTCCAGGGCTGGCGGCCGACCTCAGTCACAAACCACCCCGCTTCGAGCGCGAGGATCGAAAGATAGCCGCAAGCGGTCGCGGCACGCAAGAACCATCGGTTTGTGAACAGGTCTTGCCTACGCAGGCGCAACGCGAGCGCCCACAACCCGATTCCCAAGAACGCAAAGCCGCAGCCGACCATGATTTGGAATGCGATGTGCACCACCACGGTATTTGGACGCTCAAATGGCGGAAACGCATCGAGACCTTGGATGACTGCCTTGGGGTTTGCGTGCATGAGCACGCTCAACAAGCATGGGAGGGGCAAGCCAAAGCGCATCGTTTGACCCGCGGTGTCCGGAATGCCACCGATCGTCTCTGGCGCGCAGGCGGTCGTGTGGAAGAGCCCCTCCATGGCCGCGAGCTTCGGCGGTTGCAAGTGCCCGACAGCAAGCGCGCTATGATGGCCGCTGACGATCTGCAACGGTGCCACGATCGCAGCCAGGACAAATGGGAGTGCAAAGCCGCGCCGGCACGTCGCGTTTTGGGGTTCTCGTAGCAACGCTTGGGCATACACCGCAGCCACGCCGAAGCCCACTGTCAGATAGGCCGCGAGCACCATGTGGATGGCCTCGCTCGTCGCAAATGGGTTGAGCATGGCGGCGAGCGGGTGCGCGCCGACGACGACGCCGTTTTGGATCACGAGGCCGGTGGGCGAGTTCATCCAGGCATTGGCATCCATGACGAAAATGCCGGAGAGCACCGCGCTGACCGCGACCGCGATACCGCAGCGGTAGTGGGCAACGGCTGAGAGGCGGTCCCAACCGTACAAGTACAGCGCGAAGAAGATCGCTTCGATGAAGAAGGCAAAACCCTCCATGCTGAAGGGCATTCCGATCACCGCGCCGGCGAATTGCATGAAGCGCGGCCACAGCAGGCCAAGCTCGAACGAGATCGCCGTACCCGAGACCGCGCCGATGGCGAAGAGCAAACTGCCGGCCCGCGCCCAGCGCCGTGCGAGGACGAGATATGCCTCGTCGTGCGTTCGCAGCCAACGCCGTTCTGCCAGTACCATGAGCAATGGCAAACCGATGCCGTAGACCGCGAAGATGATGTGGAAGACCATCGAGATCGCGAACTGGGTGCGCGCGGCGAAGAGATGGTCCATGGCGTGTATCTACCCGGCCTCGGGTCTAGCGTATCATTCGGTGTAGGTCATCATGTAGGCGCCGAGGACGATCGCGAAAACGCACCACAAGGTCGCGCCGAGGCGTCCCTTCAGAACGCCGCCGTCAGCAAGCAGCTTTGCCGCGGCCAAGCCGAACCCGCACAGCGAAAACCACAAGTGCTCGTACTTGACGGTCGCCATCGAGGCTTTCATCTGTTGCATCGCGGGATTGTTCGCCATGCCCGCATCCGAGGCGTGCTGCATCATGAGCTGCGTTGCGAGACCACCGTGCTTGTGGAAGAAGAGGAAGATCGCGCCGAACACAGCGAGCCCAGGAAGCGCGAAGATCTGCATGCTCTTCGGTAGCTTGCCGGCCGCACGCAAGAGTTCGACAAGACCGATAGCGATCACGAGCAACACGAAGATGCGATGCTGCACCACCGCCGGGTCTTGGAAGCTGATCCAAAAACCGATCGGCCCGGTCGGCCATGCCTTGGGGTCGTTGCGCAAGATCAAGAACTCCGCAAGCGCGAAGAGCGTGAGTGGTGGGACGAAACGGAACCATGTTTGCCGCGGCCACTGCAAGCCAGCGATGAGCGCTGTGAGACCCCAAAGCAAGAGGAAGAACCCAGCGCCGCGATGATTGAAGACAGACCACTCGGTGCCCGTCACCGGGCTCGCGGGGCCGCTCTCCGGCGTAAGCGCGAGGGCGCGATCGCTCTCTTGGGTCGGCGCGGGCGTGGGCATGGACATCGACATCGGCGTGGGCGCAGGCGCGGCTGTTGCGGCTGGCGCACTCGCGAACCCGAGAACCGCGAGAAAGCACGCGAGCACGACCATCGGTAAAACGCCGGCGAATCGAGACATCACATGGCCTCCATAGGCGCACGCTGGTGGGTTTGCTTGACGCACCTTTCGCAGGGAGCGCTCTGTTTCTTCGCGGTTATCGCGATAATGGTCTCAGGCAGACGATCCCGGCTTTGTTGGTGCGTGACAGATGAGCACCGGGATGGTCGCGTGGCGCAACACGCCCTCGGCCACGCTGCCCAAAAGAAGGCGGGCGACACCGCTGCGGCCGTGGCTTCCCATGGCGATGAGGTTGGCTTTGTTACGCTGCGCCGAATCGAGGACAGCTGCGACGGAATCGTCTTCTGGCTGCTCGCACGTCGCAGTCACGCCGGCGGCGTCAGCCTCCGATTTCGCCGCGGATAGGATCTCTTCGCCCGCGCTTGAGGCCGCCTCGACCGCAAATGAAGGGTCGATCGCGCTTGGGCTGGCCATCGCCGCGATTTTGGTCAGCTCGACGGCATGCACGAACACGAGGTCTGCTTTGATCTGCTTTGCCAACTCTACAGCGAGCGCCACTGCGGCGTTGGACGGCTCAGAGCCGTCGACCGGAACCACAATTCTTGAGAATATCACGCTGCCGCGTGAATCCTAGTACGGCGTCTCGGTGGCTTGCGGTCCTGGCGTGGACACGGGCGGGGGCGGCACGCGGGCGTGCTGCGCGCCTTGGAAGGGCGTGTCCACGCCGGCGAGCGTGATCGTGCCAACCATGTCAGCGATGCCGTCGATCGTCGCGTCGATGGATCCGACGGTCGCAGGCGGCGTGGCCTGAGTGGTGAGCGTCAGCGTGAGATGCGTGCCGTCGCGCGTGCCGGAAATGGCGTAGACCGTCCTCTTGTCGTAGAGCCAGACACCAGTCACGTTGCTCCCGTCATCCTTGAGCTTCATGACCGAATATGAGATCTGGGTGCCTTGCAAGATGACATCCCAAATGCCGTTGGTGGCTTGGTCGGGTGGCATGTACGGCGTCGGAGGGTTGGTCGGCGACGCAGAAGGTTGTGGTTTTGCTCCCGCGAGCCCGTGTGTGCCCATGCCACTCGCGGCGACGGCGACGAGCACGGCCAAGATGAGAACGAAGCGCCAACTATTTCTCATGTGCGATCAGATGACTCCCACCCCAAGTAGAACGTTGCGCCTCGCGCCTGTGTTGCACGCGGCAGCAATTTCGCTGCTAGAACTCTAATGCTACGGCAGGGTGTGCGGCTCGCCCTTGCCGGAGGCTGGGAAAGGCCGCATTTAGCTCTCAAAGCATCTTTAGTAGATGGAGCACGACGCTCGCATTGCGGAACAGAACCTGCACGATTTATACAGATGGAGGGGCGAGGGGCAACCCCGGCCCGAGCGCCGCGGGTGGCATCATCATCGGTGAAGATGCCAGCACCGTGGCTGAGATCAGCGCATACCTGGGAACCGCGACCAACAACGTGGCCGAGTATCAGGCGCTCCTGCTCGCCCTCGCGAGGGCGCGGGAACTCGGTTGCGAGCGAGTCTCCATCCGCATGGATTCTGAGCTTATCGTGAGGCAGCTCAACGGCTCGTACAGAGTCAAAGACACCAAGATGCGCGAATTATACGGGCGGGTGCAGAAGGTGCTGCGGGGTTTCGCGGCCTGGGATGTGTCGCACGTGCCGCGCAGCGAGAACAAGCGAGCCGACGAACTCGTAAACGCGGTGTTGGATGCGCGGGAGCGCTCGCTCCGGGAGGTTCAACAATGAGAAACGTCAAGGGAGCCAACGGGTTCATCCTTGCACGCGTGGACGCATCCGGCAACGTCACGCTCGGGCCCGATCCGGGACCAATCGTCGGGAAGATCGGGGAGGGCGGCCAGGTCTATGACGACGATGCGGGCGTGCATCAAGTCGGCCTCGTCGATGGCGCAGGCACGATCAGCGACATGTACTACGAGAACGTCGGCAAGGTCGACGCTTGGGGTCGTACGTACACGCCCCTTGGCGAACTTCTCGGTACGGTGGAAAAACCTCGCGATGCTGGCGTGCTCATCTTCCTCGCAGGGCTCGTCGAGACGAAGCCGCAACCGGAAGCTCCCGCCCAAGAAGACAGCTCGTTGATGGACGAGGCGCTTGACCTTGCGCAGGATCGCAGCTTTCCGAGCGTGCGCAAAGATGCAAAACCGCTGACCGAGCGCGATCTTTTTACGGAGCGCTTGCGCCGCGAGTAATCCGCCCCTCAAGGGTGCGCGCGGCGCGGGCGACGACTGCCGCCGCCTGCTCGTAGCGATCCTGCGGCATGAGATACACGCCGAACACGCCGGGCGTTGCGATGAGCTCGTCGATGAGCTCCTGTGCAAGCGCAATCGCCTCGGCCGATTGATCCGTAGCCTCGTGTAACCGCTTGCGCATCGCTTCAGGGATATGCATCCCTGGAACCTCATTGTGGAGGAACTCTGCGTTGTCGTAGTCGCGGAGCAGCACTACGCCGGGAAGCACAGGCACACCGCGTTCCCTGGCCCAACGCAAGATATCTTGAAGCGCCTCGACCTCAAAGACCGGTTGCGTCACGGCGAACTCCGCGCCCGCTTCAAGTTTGCTCTCCACTCGTTCGAGCTCTGCCGCGAACGGTTTCGCGCGTGGATTCACCGCCACGCCGACGCGGAAGCGCGTGGTCGAACCGATAGCATTGCCCGCGTGATCCTCGCCGCGGTTCAGCGCTCCGACGATCTGCGTAAGTCCAAGCGCAGTGACGTCAAAAACCGACGTCGCTTTTGGAAAGTCGCCGGCGTTGCCGGGATCACCGGTCAGCGGCAAGATGGCGCTCACTCCTAACGCGGAAGCGCCCAGCAGCTCGCTTTGCAGGCCGAGCAGGTTACGATCGCGGCAGCCGAGGTGGAGTATCGTCGCGAGTTTGGTCTCGCGCATCACGAGGTGCGCAAGCGCGGCGCTCGACATGCGCAAGCGCGCCGTGGGATTGTCCGGGATATGCACCGCAGCGGCGCCAGCGCGCTCGAGGAGTTTGGCGGCGGCCACGGCGTCGCGAGCGTCGGTACCTCGAGGTGGGGAGATCTCCGCGGTGATTATGAAACGCCGGCCGAGGTCGCGCTCGAACGCGGTCACCGGTGCGTCTGCGACAGGCGAGAGCGCCGCGGGTGTGCTCAACCTTGCATGTGACTGCGACTGGGCTTTAGAGCTCTTGTTTGGTCGGAAATCGGCCAAAGATTCCGCGATCGCTCTGATGTGGGCGGGTGTCGTGCCGCAACAGCCACCGATCATGCGGGCACCGAGATCGGCGAAGCGTCGCGCGTAGCGGGCGAAGTATTCGGGCGGCGATCCGTAGACCGCGCGGTCGTCTTGGCGGTGCGGATAACCGGCGTTGGGCATCACCGAAAGCGGATAGGTGATTCGGTCGGCGATCGCTGTCAACGCGTCGTAGATGATGTGCGGGCCGACGGCGCAGTTCAAGCCCACCCCATTCGCGCCGGCATCTATAAGCCGCGCGAAGGCGCTGTCGAGCGGGTCTCCGGCGATGGAGCGCCCGTCTTCGGCCAGCGACAACGAAGCGACGAGCGGAATGCTCGGCGCGACTTCACGCGCGGCCTTGATGGCAAGCTCGAGTTCTGCGACGCCGCCGAACGTCTCGAGCAGCAGAAGATCGGGCGACGCATCCGCGAGTGCAGCGACATGCTCTGCGAAAACATCGCGTGCCTCGTCGTGTTTCGTCAAACCGAGCGGCCAGAGCGGAGCGCCGAGCGGCCCAACGGATGCGGCGATGAAGGCGTTGGGTCCGGCCGCGCTTCGTGCGATCGCCACCGCCGCGCGATTGATGTCGGCTAGGCGTGGGCGCAGTTCGTGTAAGGCCAGCTTGAGGCGGTTCGCCGCGTAGGAATTGGTCTCGATGACGCGGGCGCCGGCTTCGAGATAGTCACGGTGCGCGTGCTCGACGATGTCCGGCGCGATCAGATTGAGGGACTCGACGCAACTCGTGGCGACCGGGCTGCGGGCGAACAGGAGCGTGCCCATCGCTCCGTCAGCGACGAGCACCTGCGTATCCCACGCGCGGACGATGTCAACCACACGTGCGTTTTCGCTTCACCCGCGAAGGCGACCCCTGCAGCCCCTGAGGCTAGGATGCTCTCAGCCGCTGCCCGAACGGTTGGCAGACGCATGACCAGCTCCAAAGCGACGGCGGTGTATGTATCCGCCGATATCGAAGGCTGCGCGACCCTCGTGCACTGGGACGAAGTTATGCCGGGCAGCAGCGCGGCGTATGAACGCGCGCGCCGGCTGCTCGTCGCCGAGGTGAATGCCGCGCTCGCAGGCGCCTTCGCGGGCGGCGCCCAGGCCGCGTGCGTGAACGATGCGCACTCGCGCATGCGCAATCTCGTCACGGATGGTCTCGATCAGCGCGCCCGGCTTGTCACCGGGAGGGGTAAACCTGGGTATATGCTTGAGGGGATCGATGCGCAGGCGAACGCGTTGGCTTTTTTTGTCGGCTACCACGGGGCGATCGGAGACCGCGACGCCGTGATGGGCCATACATACAGTCCACGCGTGATCTGGGAGTGCCGCCTGGGCGGCCGGCCGGTCGGGGAGCTCACGATCAACGCAGCGCTCGCGGGCGCTTACGGAGTGCCCGTCGCACTCGTTTCGGGCGATCGTACCACGTGCGAGGAGGCAAAGGCGAGCGTGCCCTGGGCGCAATGCGTCGAGACCAAGCAGAGCGTCGGCTACTATGCGGCGGTTTGCCTCTCTCCACACGAGGTGCAAGAAGCACTGCGCCAGAGCGCGCAGGCTGCGTTCGCACAATCCGCGCAGATGCAGCTCTTCACCTTGCCAAAGCCGATCGCGCTCGAGATAGATACCCTCAAGACTTCGCAAGCGGATGCCATCGCGCGACTGCCAGGCTTCACGCGTCCGGCGGAGAGAACTGTCGCCTTCTCAGCGGATGACATGCGCGAGGTCTATCGGGCGCTGGTCAATCTCATCCCCGTGGGGGCGTCCGCGGAGTCGTGAACGAGCGGACGCGATCGTGGCTGGTGGTGCTGATCTGCGTCGTCCTCGCGACGGCCGGCTACGTGTTCTTTCTGCGGCCTTTCGTCTCCGAGGAGCCGCAGCTCGACAAAGTGCTCTACGCCAACAGCACCTGGACCGTGACGATGCAGGTCTACAAGTCAACCGGGCCGATTTCGGCCGAGACCTACCGGGTCGCGAACGACAACGGTGCCGTGCACATGTTCTTCTCGGCGACCAACAAGGACGGCAGCGTCACCAAGCAGTTCGATGTGCCACTCGAAGGCCCGAGCGGCACGTTCCTGTTCGAGCAGCTCCGCGCGGACGGCATTTGGGATCTGGACGATAAGCCCGTGCGCCCGCATTCGACCGAGCAATACATCATCGAAGTCGACCAGACGCTCGGGGATGAGGGCGGCAGCCGCGCCTTCGGCTTCTCCGATCCGCGCTACTGGGCCACGACAAAAGCGCAGGAGATCGAAGTTCGCCTGCCGGCTAAGTCGATGAAGCCGTTCAATCTGACGCAGGTCGCGTCGGCCGCGCAGCCGCTGCGCGATCCCCGCTATCTGAAGATCGTGGATGAGATCCGCTCGTTCGGCCCGCAAAGCGTGCTCGAGGCTGAAGCGTTGATCCGCTCCGAGCTCGCCACCATGCCCACCCAACAGAGCGCGCAGCGGTTGCTCAAACACGCCGCTCCGAAACGAGCGCACCGGCACTGATGACTGCGATCTCCTGGCAACGCGTAGGCCTTGTGGTCGGCATCATCCTGCTGCTGCTTGCCGGGTTATGGTATTTCCTCGAAAACCCGGCGAGCCAGATGTTCGGCAATACCGTCACGCGCGTTCCCCTCCAACAGAAAATCGTGGCGCTCACCTACGATGATGGCCCCAATCCGCCGTACACGAACGAGATCGTGACGTACTTGCACCAACAGCATGTATTGGCGACGTTCTTCGTCGTCGGGCGCGCGGTCGCAGCGCATCCCGAGGTCGTACGCATGGAAGTCCGCGACGGCAACGCGCTCGGCAACCACAGTTGGGATCATGCGCACCTCGTGCTCGAGACCCCGCGCCACATCCGAGCCGAGCTCCTGATGACCGATGCGGCCATCGTCAAAGCCACCGGCGTGCACACGCGGCTGTTCCGCCCGCCCTTCGGGGCACGCGACTATTACGTGATCAACGTCGCCCGGCGCATGGGCTACGAAGTCATCATGTGGTCGGTGCCACTATCGCGCGACTGGCAAAATCCCCCGCCGGAACTGATCCTCGACCGGGTGCTGCCGTACGTGCGCGACGGGTCGATCATCGTGCTGCACGACGGCAATCGCGGACGGCCGGGCAATCGGGCGGCCACTGTGGCGGCGACGAAGCTCATCGTAAAAGCGCTCGAAGCACAGGGTTATCGGTTCGTCACGGTGCCCGAGCTGCTCAAGCTTGGCCTGGCGGAAAACCCGCGCCCGAACGCCACGCCGACCGAGTGAGATCAGTCCTCGTCTGACGCGAGCGCCTGTGGCGCATCCTCGAGCCGATCGCAGAGCTCGCGAAAGTTGCAGCTGCGACATGTGGCGCGATTGGTCGTCATCGGGAAACGTTCGATGTCCCCCGCGATGTTGTTTGCCGCATCGGTCAAACGGCTGGTCACGTCCGCCACGAACGTCGCGATCACCCGTCGCGCTTCTGGTTCACCTTCGCTGACATTCTGCGCGCGATGCTCACCCGCGCCGACATAGACCAAGTGCGCGGTGATCTGGTCCAACGGCATGTCGAATTTCTGCTGCACGAAGAGCCCGTAGATCGCAAGCTGGGCGGCGTTGACGTCGTGCACGTGCGGCATGCCGGTCTTCCAATCAACGATGTGCAGACCACCTTCCTTGCCTTCGACGATCAGATCGGGCGAGGCGTAGACGACGAGCCCGTCGATCGTCACGCGCTTTTCGGCCGGGCTTTTCGGATCGATGTATTTGAGCTTGTCCGCGGGAGCACCGAAAGCGCGGCGTCCGAAGCCGTCAGACTTGAGCCCGTCGACGCAGCGCCGAAGCGTTTCGATAGCCTCGTGCTCTAACTCGCCTGAGACACCGGTGCCGTAATAATCCTCGAAGAGTATCGTGTAGTTCTTGGGATCGCCGTAGCGATCCCAATCCGCGTTACGCGATTGGCGGAGCCGGCCCAAGAGACGCCGCTCCATATCGGCCGTGAGCTGCTTGTCCGGCACGCTCATCGGCGCGGGCGTGCGCCGTCGGAGAATCTCGGCGAGTTCGACGTGGAAGGTCTCGCCGACGAGCATGGAGAGGCTTTTCAACTGTTTGAGACGGTATGCCAATCGGGCGGACGCGGGCGCTTCCGCTTCCCAGCCTTGCCAGAACCCATAGTGCTGCCAATACAGTTTGCGAGCGCACTGATAGAACGTCCTGTGCCGGGACCACGAGAACGCGAACTCGTTGACGAGATCGCTCACGAGATTCGGTGGCGCCTCGGCGTGCGGTTCTTATCGCGGAAGAAAGGTACCGCGATGTCCTCAGACCTGAAGGAGTAGTAACGGACGTGCGCGCCACGACGAAGCGCTGCGCTCACCGGAATGCGCAGCACATCAGCGCGTAACAGCTCGAGCGCCTCGTCGGCGGGGACGAAACGCGCCTCCACCACCTTCGGATCCCGGGGCATAACGACGGCAGCGCTATCGTGCTCCGCGGCCCAGAAGGTGCAGTTGACCACGTGAAGGGCCGCCTCGTCGTCGACCGACTCGCTGACATAGGCGAGGTCGCCAGCGCGGATCGACAAGGACGTCTCTTCCTGAAATTCTCGGACAAGGGTTTGCACGAGCATCTCGCCCGGTTTTTGCCGTCCGCCAGGGAGCGTCCACAGGGGCTCTGGCTCCTCTGGGTAGCGGCTGCGCACGAGCAGCAAGGTCGAGCCGCGCCGCAGCAGACCGCTGGCCAAGGCAAGTTTTTTCACGTTCGCATTGTTCGCGGGCGAACGCAAGTGTGCTTTGTGCTCAAGCCGAGGAGAAACGCCGGTTGCCGGTTGAATGCTTGAGCATCCTTAGTTGCGTGCCTTGTGTCTAAAAGGAGACAGACGAACGGTATGCGTCGATTGAGCTTTGTTTTTCTCGTGGCATTTATCGCAGCGTTGAGCTGCAGTTGGGTCGCGCGGGCAGACGAGGGACCTGCGCCGTACGCGCAGTGGACCGCAGGCGCGACGAGCCAGCCCGGCCTCTTCACCCTCTGGCGCAAGAACGATCACGTCTACGTCGAGCTGACGGCTTCTCAGCTCGGCCAAGACTACATCCAAAGCGCAGCGCCCGCAAATGGCCTTGGCGGTTGGGGCGTCGTCTGGGGTGAGGCGATGTTCACGCAGACGAAGCTCATCCAGTTCACCCGTAACGGCGATCGCATCGTGATCACCTGGCCGAACACGTTCTTCAAAGCGCCCGAAGGGAGCGCACGGCAGCGCTCGATCGACGCATCGTTTTCGCCGTCAGTCGTAGCCACGGCGCCGATCGTGGCCGAAGACGCCGTCACCGGCAAGATCGTCTTCGACGCCGCGCCCTTCCTTGGCGACGTCCTCGGCATGCAGGCGGTCTTGCAGCAGTCCCTGCAGACCTCGCCGGATCACGCCTATCGCCTCGATCCCTCGCGCACAGTTTTCGGGCCCAGCAAAGCCTTCCCGCAAAACGTCATCATCGACGCCGACCAGACGTGGGCGAGCGACAACCCGAACGTGGTCGACACGAACCCCGACGCGCGAACGATCCAGCTGCGCATCGTCTACAACTTGGCGCAGCCGCCGGACGACAAAGACTATATGCCGCGCATCTTCGACGATCGCGTGGGCTTCGTGGCGTCGCCCTACCTCGATTTCACGAACGACCTCGACATGAACAGAAACCTCAACTACATCGTGCGTTGGAATCTGCAGCCGTCGGATCCGACGAAATCCATCTCGCCGGCGAAGAAACCGGTCGTCTTCTATCTGAGCAATACGATCCCCGACGAATACCGTCCGGTCATCCGAGCGGCCCTGCTCCAGTGGAACAAGGCCTTCGAGCAGGTCGGCATTTCCGATGCGATCCAGGTGCAGGACCAGCCGAACGATCCCAACTGGGACCCGGATGACATCCGCTACAACGTGGTGCGTTGGGTGACCGAGGCATATCCGAGCTTCGGCGCAGAAGCGCAATGGGTCTACGATCCGCGCACGGGCGAGCTCTTCCATAGCGGCATTTTGATCGATGCCGTCGAGGGATATGGCCCGACGAACACGTGGGAATACTTCATCACGCCTTCGCGGACAGCGAGCGGCCGCCTCGAGATGCCGCAGTTCGGCTACGGTGCCGACAAGTACGCAGAAACGACCTTTGGAAGCGTCGCTCTACAGTTGATGGACGAAGACCAAGGCCCAGGCGACCAATGGCAATACCGCGTCGATGCCCTCACATCGACGGTGCTCCACGAGTCTGGCCATGACATGGGCTTCCAGCACAACTTCATCGGATCGGAGGCGTACACAGCTGCTCAGCTGCAGAGCACAGCCTTCACGAGCCGCATGGGCATCGCGTCATCCGTTATGGAGTACGCGCCGGTCAATCTTTGGCCAAAGGGCACGGGCCAAGGCAAGTACTGGCAGACGACGCTCGGTCCGTACGACTACTACGCGATCCACTGGGGATACGCGCGCATCCCGGGCGCCCGCACCCCGCAAGACGAGCTGCCGACCTTGCATCGCTGGGCGGCCGCTGGCTGGGCTAATCCGATGACGCGTTTTGCGAGCGACGAAGATGTCTCGTGGGGCAACGCTCACGCGATCGACCCGCGCGTCAATTGGTTCGACTTGACGAACGACACGCTCGGTTGGTGCACGACCCAACTCGACCTGACCGGGCACTTGATGCGCGTGGTCGATCAGCGCTGGCCCAAACCAAGCCATCCTTCCGAGGAGAGCTACAATGCGTTCGGCTGGCTGATGGTGCACTATCTGCGCTGCTCGGATATCGCCGAGCACTTCATCGGCGGCGAGTATCTCTCTCGCGCCCACAAGGGCGACCCGGGAGCGGGGCCTGCGTTGACGCCGGTGGCCCGTGCTGACGAGGTCCGGGCCTTCGGTGTTATGGACAAATACGTGTTCTCGCAGAGCGCGTGGAACTACAACCCGAGCCTCCTCAACTCGATGGTCTATCAAGAGCAGGCGCCGATCTGGGGCGGGAACTGGGCCTACAATCCGCCGACGCGCCACGACATGCCGATCGCGCAGATCGCGCTTGCCGAACAGGCGACGTTGTTGGAGACGATCTTCCAACCGACGATGCTGCAGCGACTCGACGACCTTGCGATGAAGTCCAGGCCCGGGCAGACGATGAGTCTCACCGACCTGTTCGACTGGACGCAGCAGAGCATCTTCGGCGACATGCGTTCGGGTCACTATGCGCCTACGGAAGTGCGGCGTAACCTGCAGCAGTGGTACACGCGCCAGCTCATCTCGCTCTGGCTCCAGCCGCAACCGGGAACGCCGTACGACGCGCAGTCGCTCGCTCGGGCGAAGCTCGTCGACGAGCAGTCCTCGGTGCACTACGCGCAGCGATCCAGGCTCGACGAGTTGACGCAAGCGCACCTTGCGAATCTCGACGTGATGATCTCTCGGGCGCTCGACAGTCGCAACGTGCTGCCACTGGGCGACGGCTCGTAGGACCACTAAGCGCACGTAGGGGGCGATTGAAAAATCGCTCCCTCTCACAGGACCCGCGTAGGGGGCGATTGAAAAACCGCTCCCTCTCACAGGACCCGCGTAGGGGGCGATTGCAAATCGCCCCTTTTTCTTAGATCGCTGGCAGCGCCGGTTTCAGTATCATGATAGCCGCCGCGAAGATCGGCGCAAGCGTGGCGATGATCCCGAAAACGTTCCACGTCCCTGAGACGCGCTCGTAACTCGTCCAGTCCATGTTGCCGCTCTGCGTGCCTGCTTGCGCAAGCGCGTGAAGCGCGCGTTGAGCGCGCGATATCGGTCCGAAGCAGATGCCGGAGATGACAAAAAGTGCGAGGCCCCACAGGATCCAACCGGTGCCCAGGACCGAGAGATGTCCGGCCGCGGCCGCTCCGAACCCGCCGATGAGAAGCACGACGATCGCAGGGATTGTGAAGATGCGGTCAGCCCGTATGATGCCCGCGATCGTGTGCGCGATGATCTTAGGATCGCGCGTCCGGTCCGCGTACTGCTTCCAGAACGCGCCCACGATGATGTTACCCAAAAAGACGATCGCGGCGAGGACGTGGACGAGCTTCCAGATGAGATAGATCATGCCGCGAAGGTAGGCTCGATGAGCGCGAGGGGGATGGTCCCGTACGAGAGCAGGCGGTCGTGGAACTCACGGATGGAGAAGGTATCGCCGCGGCGGTTGCGCTCGCGTTCGCGCAGGTCCAGGATCTGGTGCTTGCCCATGAGGTAGGACATGGGCTGCGTCGGCGTTTGCGTGTAGCGCCGCACCTCACCGATGGCGTTGGTTCGCTCGAGATGCGCGACCTCCACCAACATATCAACAGCCTGCTCGAAAGTCATCTCGCCCGTGTGCAGCTTGACATCGATGACCACACGGCACGCCCGCCAGAGCTGATCCTTGAGTTGGAAGAGCCGGTGACGCAAGTCGTCTGTGATGCCCTCTTCGAGCACGAGCTGCTCGCAATACAGCGCCCAGCCCTCGCAGAAGACCGTGTTCCACAACAGCTTACGCACGGGCGAACTGACCTGGCTGGCGACGGCCAACTGCAGGTGGTGGCCGGGATAGCCCTCGTGTACGTTTGTGAGCAGCATGCCGTAACGGTTGTGACCGGTCAGCTGTTGAGCGCGTTGCGCGGGCGGGAGTTGCTCGTCGATCGGCGTGACGTAGTAGAGCCCGATCTGCCGAGGCTCAAATCCGCCAGCCGGCATGTAGGCGGCATACGGGATCGTTGGCCGCATGAACGACGGCGTCTCGACCACCTTCAGCGATTCGCCGTTCGGGATGGACGCAAGGCGGCGATCCTCCACGAACTTGCGCGTTCGCGTCACACCCGCCTGATATTCCTCGAGCAGGGCCTGCTCTTTGGGCAGATCCTTACGCGCCTCGTCGACGAGGTCGCCCCAGGTCCGCTTGGGATCGATGCCCCGCGCCACGTCGGCGAGCTGGTCGAGCGTGGTCTGCACCGCGCGTTCGCCGAAGCGCAACAGGCCTACAGCGTCGATGTCCAACAAGTGCTCGCGCTTCAGCTTGAAATCGAAGAACTCGCGTCCGCAGGCGAACGACATGCCGTTGCGGTGCGCGAAATCGTCCTGCAAGAATTCTTGATATGATTCGACCGCGGCGATGGCTGCGTCGAGGTTGGTCGCAAGGCTCCCGCCATACTCGCGCGCGAGCGGTCCGACGGTCTCGCGCAGAAACGCGGCCGCGCCGCCGGCCTCTTCGAGCGCGATGTCTCGCCAGACTGCGGGGGCGCGTTCGAGATTCGTCCGACCAGCTTCGAGGATTTGCGGGATCTTCGAAAGCCGGCTGACGAGGGCGGGCAAACGTTCGCTGAGCGGCGCGTAATCGCGAGCCAAGAGACAGTAGATGCCTTCGACCGCGACGTTCGGATACAGCGAGGGGCTGTGCTTGTGCGGTTCGAGGTCGGCCAACTCGCGCTGCTGCACTTCGAATTTGGAGACGAGCATCTGCCAGTCGATCTTGTCCTGCGGATTGAGCTGGCGCGGATCGTAGCCTCGCAGGGTGGCGAGGTGCTGCTTGGCGCGCGCAGCCTGTTGCGCGAATCCGTCTGCCGAGACGTCGGGGTACTCCGCGTCATAGGTGTGGATGCCGGCCCAGGTGGCTTCGATGGGCTCGTGGGCAAGGATGTTGTCGACGATCGCGCGGGCGGTGGCTTGAAAATCGCTCATTTCGTTTGTGGCCGCTCCCGATTGGCGTGCGAAAAGCGGCCCGTGCCGCTATGGGGCTGGCTTCCCGGATTGTGAGGAAAGACCCCTTGCGGGGCGAACATATGTTCGATTATACTAACAGTCCACCATGTCCGTCGCAGCTTTGAAAAGTTTGCTCGAAACCCGTTGGCACGGCGCCCCCGTCTACGGGCACGGGCAGGGGGTGCAAGGGCTTGCCACCGGGCTCGCGGCGCTCGATCGCGCTCTCGGTGCTCCAGGCATCCCCGTGGGGCGGCTGACCGAGGTTTTCGGGGAGCGCTCGTGCGGCAAGACGACGTTGGCGTACGGACTGCTCGCTGCGTGCACGGCCAGAGGCGATGTCGGAGCGTTCATCGATCCCGAGCGAAGCTTTTTCGCCCCGGCGGCAGAGTCGGCCGGCGTGCTTTTGGAGCGGCTCATCGTCGTGCGCCCGCGCGATGCTGCATCCTATCGCCGCGCAGCCGATGCGCTCGTCCGCAGCGGCGCATGCGCGATCGTCGTCCTGGATCATGCGCGCGCTGAGTTCTTGCAGACCTATCATTGCGCTCGACTCGTGGCGCAAGCGGAGAAGACCGCTACCACGTTGCTCGTGCTCTCCGGCGGTCGCAGCCAGCCGCTCGCATCGTTTGCGACGCTGCGCATCCGGTTGCAAGAGGTTTCGCCCATCTGGCAATCAGGACAGAGCGATGATGCGGCGGGAAGTATCGGCGATCGCCGCCTCGCCGGTTATCGCATCACGTGCGACGTCGTCAAGTCGAAGCTGTGCGCGCCGGGGCAAGGCGCGTCGTTCGACGCCATGCTCGCCGATGTGGCTAAGAGCTGGCCGCTGCCGCCCGCGCGCGAGGGCGCGGTGCAAGTCGATCATGTCTGCGCGATGTGAGAGTAGACAGGCCCTGCGGTCGAGCGCACCGGCTGTGCAGCGGCGTATCGCGTGCCTGGTCATTCCGGAGTTCCTCACCGACGTCTGCGTGCGCGCGAACCCCTCGCTTGCAGGGCGCGCCATCGCCATCGCGGACGGCGTCTCGCGTCGAGAGATCGTGGCGCGCAATCGCGCGGCCGCTGCCGTGGCGCTTGGGATGACGCCGAAACAGGCACGCTCGGCGTGTCCACGGCTCGTCGTCATCGCACGCGAAGAGCAGAACGAACGCGAAGCGGTGGGCGAACTGCTCGAAGCGCTGGAGTGCTGCGGCCCGGATATCGAAGCGCTGACGCCGGGCATCTGTTTTCTGGATGTCACCGGCGTGGCGGATGGGGAGACACAAACGCTCGGCACTGCGATGGCGCAAGTGCACGCACTCGGATTTGCGGCAACCGCAGGGATCGCAGACGACAAGTTCACCGCGCGCTGTGCCGCCTTGACCGGCGGCGGCTGCAGTATCGTGCCGTCTGGCGGCAGCGCCGCGTTTCTGGCTGTTTTGCCCATCTCGCTCTTGCCGCTCGCCGCTGGCGACGAAGAACGGTTCGACCTGCTCGGCTTGCGCGTGCTCGGTCAGATCGCCGCACTCGCCACGGCGCCGCTCGCCGCGCGGTTCGGCGAGCGCGCGCGGCACTATGCCGCTTTGGCGCGCGGCGAAGACGCAGAGCCGCTCTTCCCGCACCGTGCGCAGACGGTGTACGAGGATCGCTTCGCGTTCGAAAGCACTGTCACGCAGCTCGAGCCGCTGTTCTTCGCGTTGCGCGGTTGCGTGGGCAACGTGGCTGGGCGTCTTGCGGGCGCCGCAGCCGTATGCGACCGTGTGGACGTCATCGTCATCCTCGACGCCACGAACCTTGATGCGATGCGCAAGGAGGATGGCGCGACGCCCACCGTCTTCACGATTCCGGTCAAGCTCGCGGAGCCGACTTCGTCGCCGGTCGTCATCTTCGACTTGGCGCGCGTGGCGCTCGAGGCGCAGGAACGTCTAGGACCGGTCGAAGCCATCATCGTGCGCGCCATGGCCTGCGGCCAGCCGCCGCCGCAGCTTGGATTGTTCGACGGCGCCCGCGGATCGCGCGGCGCGGCGCTCGCGGCCACGCTCGCGCGCTTGCACGCAGCGCTGGCCCAGGACGATGTCGTGACCGTGGTGGCGCAACGAGAGCGTTCGCGGCTACCCGAGCGGATGCAGCGCGCGCTGCCGGTGTCGTCGCCGCAACAGTTCGCTCCGCCGAAACGCGCCATTGCGCAAGCACCACCTGCTTGGGCGCCGGCGCTGCGGCTGATCGACCCGCCGCGGTCCATGCGCGCGCCGCACGTGCAGGCGACCTATGCCGGGCCGTTTCGCTTGAGCGAGAGCTGGTGGGCGAGCGCCGTCGAGCGGGATTATTATCAGCTGCGCGATGTGGATGGCGCGCTCGTCCTCGCGTTCCACGACATCCGCGAGGGCAGCTGGTACGTTCAAGGCGTGTTCGATTGACCTCGCATGCAAGCCGGCTACGCGGAGCTGCACGCGCACTCCAATTTCACTCTCCTCGAAGGCGGATCGCATCCTGAGGAGCTGATCGCGCGCGCGTGCGAACTGGGTCTTGCCGCCATCGCGTTGACCGATCGCGATGGCCTCTACGGCACGGTGCGTTTCGCACAGGCCGGGCGAGAAGACAGCGTCGCCGCGATTGTAGGCGCCGAGCTCACGATGGAAGATGCAAGCCACCTCGTGGTCCTCGTCGCCCACAAGACCGGCTACGCGAATCTCTCGCGCATGCTCAGCCGCGCGCGGCTGGATCGTCCGCGCGGCCAGCCCGCGACCACCTACGAGACGCTGGCGCGCCACGCGCGCGGGCTCATCGCGCTCTCCGGCTGCGGTCACGGGGGCGTGCCGGCCGCGCTCGAGCGCGGGGACATGCGCGCCGCGTGCGACCTTGCCACCCGCTTGCGCGATATCTTCGGCTGGGGCAATCTTTGGATCGAGCTGCAACGCCATCTCTTGCCGGACGACGGTCCACGCATCCGCGCGCTCGTGAGTCTAGCGCAGATGCTCGAACTTGGGATCGTGGCTACGGGCGGCGTCCACTACGCGCGTCCTGAGCATCGGGCACTGGCCGACGTCTTGAGCTGCATCCGTTTGAAGACCACGCTTGACCAAGCGGGCACGCAGCTGCGGCCCAATGGCGAGTACTATCTACGCTCGCCCGACGAGATGCTGCGCTGGTTCGCCGAACATCCGCGCGCGGTGCACAACAGCGTGGCGATCGCCGAGCGCTGCACGTTTCGTTTGGGCAGGCTCGAAAATGAGTTCCCCGACTTCCCGTTGCCCGCGGGCGAGACCGCATTTTCCTATCTCTATAAGCTCGTGCACGAAGGCGTGCAACATCGCTATCAACCCGTGACTTCCGCGGTGAGCGCGCAGATCGCCCACGAGCTCGGCGTCATCGAAAAGCTCGGGCTTGCCGGCTATTTCCTCATCGTCTGGGATATGGTGCGCTTTGCGCGGGAACGCAACATCTTGGTGCAAGGCCGGGGTTCGGCCGCGAACTCGGCGGTCTGCTACGCGCTCGGCATCACAAGCGTGGATCCGGTCGGCCTGCAACTGCTCTTCGAACGCTTCCTGTCCGAAGAGCGCGACGAGCCGCCCGACATCGACCTCGACACGCCGTCTGGCGACCAACGCGAGCTCATCATCCAATATATCTACGAGCGCTACGGGCGCGAGCACGCCGGCATGGTCGCAGAGGTCATCACCTATCGCGCGCGCAGCGCGATCCGCGACATCGGCAAAGCGCTTGGCCTCTCGCTCGACCAGGTCGATGCTTTGGCGAAATCGCTCGACGCGTATTCCGCTAAGGATCTCACGCCGGCGGCGGTCGGTGCGCAGGACGAGACGCGACGGAACAAGGCAGAACGCGCGCCGCACGGGGATCGCACGGCGCTGTCGGCGTCGGAGGTCGAAGACGCGGTAGATGCGTTGCCCCCGGCGTTACGGATGGACTTAGGCGGCGATGTCGCGCGCCAGCTCTACGAACTGTGCCGGCGCATCGACGGCTTCCCACGCCATCTCAGCCAGCACGTCGGCGGCATGGTCATCACACGCTCGCCGCTCATCGAAATCGCACCGCTTGAGCCAGCGGCCATGCCCGATCGCACGATTCTGTGCTGGGATAAAGACGACTGCGCCACGCTCGGGCTCATCAAGATCGACATCCTCGGCCTCGGCATGCTCGACGCGATCGAGCTCGCGCTCGCGGAGATCCAACGCAGCCGCGGTCAGACGATCGAGTTCAAAGACCTGCGGGCTTGCGACGACGCACGCATCTACGACATGCTCTGCGAGGCGGACACCGTCGGCTTGTTTCAAGTCGAATCGCGCGCGCAGATGGCAACGCTGCCGCGACTGCGGCCCAGGCGTTTCTATGACATCGTCGTGCAGGTCGCGATCATCCGTCCGGGACCCATCCAAGGCGATATGGTCCATCCTTACATCCGCAGGCGCCGCGGTTTGGAGCCGATCACCTACCCGCATCCGAAGCTGCAACCCGTGCTCGAGCGCACCCTTGGCGTGCCGCTCTTCCAAGAGCAAGGCATGCGCCTCGCGATCGAGGCGGCCGGTTTCACGCCGGGCCAGGCGGACGAGCTGCGCCGCGCGATGGGGCACAAACGCTCGCGAGAGAAGATGGAGAAGCTCCACGGCCGGTTGCTCGAGGGCATGCGGCGCAACGGCATCGAGCGTGCGCTCGCCGACCGGCTCTTCGACATGCTGAGCGCGTTCGCAGACTTCGGATTTCCGGAATCGCACGCCGCCTCGTTCGCGCTCATCGTATACGTATCGGCGTATTTGAAGCGGGTGTTCGCACCGGAATTCTACGCCGCGCTGCTCAACGCGCAGCCGATGGGGTTTTACTCTCCCTTGACTCTGATCGGCGACGCGCGCCGGCATAACGTCACGGTCTTACCGCCGGACGTCAACGCTTCGCGCTACGCCTGCTCGGTCGAGCCGATCGATGACCAACTAATCCGCGAGGCATCTGACGACTGGGGCGCCTCGACGATCGTGACGCACCGCTGGAAGCACCCCGTCGCGTTGCGCATCGGTCTGAACCAAGTGCGCGGCATCGGTGAGAAGCACAGAGCGGCGCTGGACGCCGAACGGTCGCGCGGTCCCTATACCGACGTGCGCGACTTCGTGCTGCGGACGCAGTTGTCGAAAGACGTGTTGGAGTCGCTTGCCTCGGTCGATGCGTTCGGTTGCTTCGGCTTGGCCCGCCGCGAAGCGGTCTGGGAAGTGCAGCGCTTGAGCGCGCTCGTCGCCGCGGGCGAGCTCGAGCGGCGCATGACGGTGGACGAGCCAAAAGTCGCGTTGCCGCCCATGCGCAAAACCGAAGAAGCGGAGGCGGACTTGCGCGGGCTCGGGATGTCGACGCGCTACCAGATCATGGAGTTCTTCCGTCCCCAACTCGCGGCGCTGCGCATCCGGCGCGCCTGCGAGCTCAAAGATCTGCCGAACAGGCTCGTCTTGAAGGTCGCAGGCTTGGTGACGACGCGCCAGCAGCCCGGCACAGCCAAAGGGTACGTCTTCACCACGATGGAGGATGAGACGGGGCTTATCAATGTGATCATCCGCCCAGACGTCTACCAGCGCTATCGGCCGATCGCCCGCGACGAGGCGACCGTCATCGTGGAAGGCGTCTTGCAAAAGCACGACGGCACGATCAACGTGCTCGCGCGCCGTTTTTGGCGCTTCGACACAGGCACGCTTGCCGCCGGGCACGTCTCGCACGATTTTCACTAAGCCGGCAGAGGTCTGGCACCACGCGCCTGCGGAAATCGCCACGTCCATGGCAACCCACAACGACGACCTGCCCTTCGCCAAGATGTCGGCGGAGACGCCCGACATCGCATCGGTCGCCCAAGAGTACAAGCGGCTCGCCACCGAGTGGCAAGAGGCAAGCGCCGAGGCGCCGCGCTGGGATGCCTTCGAGCGCTGGGACCGTCTGCGCCGCAGGCTGCAGACCTGGCAAGCGCTCACCCGTTTGCGCTTCGACCAGGACACCCGGGACTCGAAACGCCGCGACGCGCGCGAGCACCTCGACCGCGTCCGCCCGCAACTCACCGCCCTGGACACGGACCACAAACGCCTCATGATGGCGCAAGGCCGCTCGGACGTCGAGCGCAAGACCGGCGGCCATCTGTTCGCCCTCTGGGAAGCTGACTTGTCGACGTTCACGCCGGAAATCGAGGCCGACCTCACGCGCGAGGCGCAGCTGGAGGCGCAATACACCGAGCTCATCGCGGGCGCCGAGCTGCATTTCGAAGGACGGCCGTTGAATCTCCCGCGCCTCGAACCTTTCACCCAGAGCGCGGATCGCGACGTGCGCTACCGCGCCCAGCGTACGAAATGGACGTTCTTCGCCGAGCATCAAGACGAGCTCGACACGATCTTCGACGAGATGGTGAAGCTGCGCGATCGTATGGCGAAGAAGCTAGGGTTCGACACGTTCATCGACGTCGCGTACCGCCGCATGAACCGCACGGACTATGGCCAGCGCGAGGTGGAGCGCTATCGCGACCAGGTGGCGCGCGATATCGTGCCCATCGCGGCCGAGGTGATCGGGCGCCGCGCAAAACGCCTGGGCAACCCCAAGATGATGTTCTGGGATGAGAACATGTTCTCGTCGGCGGGCAATCCAAAGCCGCAAGGCGACGACGCCTGGGTCGTGGCCCAGGCGCAAGGCGTCTTCGATGCGGTCGACGGCAGCATCGGCGAGTTCTACCGCATGATGGTGCAGCGTGGGCTGACGGATCTGCAGACGCGCGACGGCAAAGCGAGCGGTGGCTACTGCATGGGCTTGGCCGAATACGGCGTGCCGTTCGTCTTCGCGAACTTCAATGGGACCCACGGCGACGTCAACGTGCTCGTGCACGAGATGGGCCACGCGTTCGCCGACTGGCAGAGCCGCAACTTGCCGGCGCTCGACTACCTGAATGCGACGGCGGAGACCTCAGAGATCCACTCGATGAGCATGGAGTTTCTGACGGCCCCGTTCTTGGAGCGCTTCTTCGGCGCCGATGCCGAGCGCTATCGTCAACAGCACCTCGAAGACGCGATGCTCTTCTTGCCGTACGGCGTCGCCATCGACCACTTCCAGCACCTCGTGTACGCGAACCCGCAAGCGACGCCGTCGGAGCGGCACAAGATGTGGCAGCAGATGGAGGCTAAATACCTGCACTGGCGCCGCTACGGCGATCTGCCTTTCGTCAGCACCGGCGGCCTGTGGCAGGCGAAACAGCACATCTACCAGGCGCCGTTCTACTACATCGATTACACGCTCGCTCTCTGCTGCGCGCTGCAGTTCTGGGCGAAGTCCCGCGCCGATTTCAAGCAAGCGGTACAGAGCTACCTCGCGCTGTGCCGCCGGGGCGGTGAAGCGCCCTTCGGCGAGGCGGTGCGCAGCGTTGGTCTGCGCTCGCCCTTCGATGACGGCAGCTTGCGCGGTGTCGCCGCCCACGTGCGCACGGCGCTGGCATCGTAGTTCTCGATATTAAGTTGACACTTACGTAAGTATATGCTAACGTATCGCGTATGGATGCCGCCGCCCGCGCCCTGGCCGAACCCCGTCGCCGGGAGATCCTCGCGCTTGTCGCCAGGCGCGAACTAGCTGCCGGCGTCATCGCAGAGCACTTCGATGTGACGCGCCCCGCGATTTCCCAGCACCTGGCGGTGCTAAAGGAAGCGGGCCTCGTGCACGAGCGCAGACAAGGAACCCGGCGTCTGTACCGGGCGCGCCCGGAAGGGCTTGCGGACCTGCGTTCGTTCTTGGAGCAGTTCTGGGATGACCGTCTGCAGCGGCTCAAACAAGCAGCTGAAGCTCACGAGAGGAGTATCCACCGTCATGCCATCAGTCGAAACCAGCGTCGTGCGCGAGATAAAGGTCAACGCAAAACCTGAAACCGTTTTCTCCTACCTCGTCGATCAGGACAAGCTTCGCCGCTGGATGACGATCGGCGGCACCATGGACCCGCGTCCCGGCGGCGCGTTTCGCTGGCAAGTCACGAGCGAGGACATCGCCTCCGGCAAGTACGTGGAGGTGAAGCCACCCTCGCGCCTCGTGTTCACCTTCGGGTGGGAGGGCGAGGACGCGATCACCAAAGCCGGCTCGAGCACGATCGAGATCACGCTCACGCCGGACGGAAATGGCACGCTCGTGCGGCTCGTCCACTCCGGTCTGCCCACTGCCGAAGCCGCCGAAAAGCATGCGTTCGGATGGGAGCACTACCTCAAGCGTCTTGCGGTGGCTGCGACGGGTGCGGACCCTGGCCACGACACGATGCAGGACTGACGTGCACGGCAATCGTTCGAGAAGTGATGTCGTGGCCGAAAGAGCGTTTGCGATCACGGGGATGGACCTGAGCGGATACATGGTCAAGGACGCGCGCCGAGCGATCGATTTCTACCGCGACGTCTTGGGCTTGGAACCCGCGCTGATCTATCCGGACAATCGCGGGGCCGAATACGAGTTCCCCGATGGAACGACCTTCGGCCTCTGGGGCGGGGGCGGCGCGGTCATGCCGTTTCAGCCGAGCAACGGGATCCTATTCGCGGTCGACGATCTCGATGCGGCGGTAGCCGCCATGAAGGCGCGCGCCATCCCCGTGATGATGCAGCACGAAACGCCGAATTGCTTTCTCGCGATGATCCACGACAGCGAGGGGAATATCATCACGTTCCACCAGCGCAAGCGGCGGTGATGACCTAGCCGGTTTCTTACGGGCTTTTCTTTCGCAGCTCGGGATCGAACTGCGCCTTGTGAGCATCCATCGCTTGCTGGTGTTCAGCCTGCTGGCTGAAGTGGGTTTTCTCGGCCTCGCTCATCTTCTGGTTGAGCAAGCTCGTGGTGCTGGAACGATTGCGCGATGAGCTCATCGCGTTGACCACGATGCCGTAGACGACGTACAGCACGACCGCCGCGATGACCGCGATGTACCAGTTGTGGGTGAAGCGATAGACCACGTAACCCAAGACGGCGAATACGATAAGCCGGATCATATCTTACACTGCGCCTCCCTTTAGGGTATCGGCCGGTTGGCGCTGCTGTCGCATCAGCCGCCCGTTTGAACTGCGCCCGTGAAAAGGTCGAGTTCGACGGTTGCGGGCTTCCCGGCAGGCGCGCTCAGCAGGAATTGCACGGTGGCATGCTGGGCTGAGACCGCGCCGGCGCTTTCGTATTGCGCGCTGCCATTGTTGGCGAACAGCAGCGGCGTGGACGTGTCGATCGACCCTTCGCCCAAAGTGACGCCCGAAAACGTACGATCGAAAAGGAGGGTCTCGAGTTTCGCGCTCGGATCGAGCTGCTTCGGACGTCCGACATAGCCTCGGTAGTGCAGCGGCGCCATCGACTCGATGACGAGCGTTGCGCCTTCGTCGCCGGGCGAGTTCTGCGCCGCGCGCACGAGAAAGGCGAGGTCGGAAGCGAGCACGCTCGCCGCGTCGGCGCTGGCGCGCGAGGCAGCGTAGCTTTTGTAACCTGGAACGCCGAACGCTCCGACCAGGACGAGCAGCAGCACCGCGACAATCGTCATCTCGACGACCGTTGCGCCTCGCTCGGTCCGCTTGGCCGTCATGGCAACAGTCCCGTGCCCTCGGTGTTGCCGTCGAACCACGTGTCGTTCTCGAACTTATCGGCAGCTACCGGTTTGGCCGTGCCTTGCTGCGTGTAGGCGAAAATGCGAAGGTCGGTGGTCACGGCGTCACCTACCTGTCCAGCCGGATCGCCCGGGGATTCGATCGAGTCTGGGCCCGCGTCATCGATGACGCCGACCACCTCCGAGTAGGGCGGTTCGTGTCGAAAGGCGCGCAAGAGCGTCGTCACCGTCCGCGTCGCGACGGTCGTGCCATCGGCCACCACGGAGGCCGTCGCCACGACCTGGATCGGCGTCTCGTCGATCTGGGCGTTCTCTTGCACGTTGACGTCCAGGTGATCGGTCTGCGCGGAAGGACCCGGCAGCTCGAGACTCACCGTGACCATTGCGTGCGTGTGCGCGTCGATCGCCACCCGCAGCGCGCTGCTGGCGTGCGCCAAGTCGGTGAGGGTGGCCGTGGGATCGCCGCTGTTCTGCACGAGGAGCGCTCGCACCCAGGCGGCTCCCGCATCCGCTGCCGCCAGCGCTTGGAGAGCGTGAAGCTCCTCGGTCGCGCGGCGCAGACGCATCGTGCCGACGTCAACCATGACGGCGAGCAGCGTCACGAGCAAGACCACGGCGAACAGCGCGCCGACGAGCGCCATGCCTCGTTGGTCTCGCGTTGCACTCATGGGGGAGAGGGCGGCCCTGTTTGGGCTTGCGGCGCCGGCACCGGTGGACCGACCATGGTCGCGATTTTGGCGAGCGGAGCACCGCTCGGGTCGGAGACGGATGCGGTCACGAGCTGCATGGCACTGACATTGCTCGGCGCGACCGTGACCGTGAGGTCGAGTCCGTCGACACGTGAGGTCGCCTGCGTGTCGGTGATAGAAGAAGAGCCGTACTCGAGGGCAGCTTCTTCATCGACGAGCGCGTTTTCGGCGACTTGCGTGGCAGCTTCGTGCAGCGCGGCTACGCGATCCGCATGCGCCAGCACGATGAGCGTGGGAAAGACGGCGGCCACGATGACGGAGGCGAACAAGGCGGTCGCGGCGAGCGCCTCGATCAGGGTGAAACCGGGAGAACGGTGCGCGGTTCCGGGTGGCATGAAACGTGGGAACTTTCGCGCGATCACCACGGGCATGCCGGTCCCTGCGGCGCTCACGCGCACGAACAGCAACGAGGACTGCACGATCACGCGGCGATTGAAGAAACCGGCGCCCACGCGGTATTCGCGTCCGTCGTACCACAGAATCCCCTCAGGCGACACAAAGACGTTCGTGCCGACATCGCGCCAGCCGCGCGGATCGGCGGCGAGCCGGCGGCAGAGCTTGCCGGTCAACGCGTCCCTGCGCGTCCAGGCAGCCAGCGCGAGCGCGCCGAGCATCGTCAAGCAGAGCAGACCGAACGACCGCCAGGCGCGTTCGGTGTCCGAGAGGTGCGCTACGACCGCGGCTGGAGAACTGGCGATCGCCGAACCGGACTCCCACCTGGTTGCGGGAACTGACTGAGCCGTCTGGGCCCAGTTCACGGTGTAGCTGTCGACGCGATAGGTTGTTTCCGGGATGCCGCCATCCATCCGCACGATGGTTGACGGCAAGGAAATGCCGTCGAACTGCTGCCACTGGTCGAAGGAATACGAAGCGCTTGAGTCCGCTGCCAGATCGACAAGGCCTGCGACGCGGCTATTTGCAGGGTCGATGTAGATGCGAAGATCCTTTCCTACGGTCCAGGAGTGGCCGGAGGGATCCGCGCCGATCGTTGCTCCTACCGATCGGCCCAGCAGCAAAGCCCAAGCGTTTGCCAACCCCTGCGCCGCGAACGGGTCATCGATATAAATGCGCTGGCCGCTTGAAACGATCCAAGATTGGGCGTCGGAAAAGTGCAGATCACCTGAGGTGGAGCGTTCATCGAGCGACCAGCCGCTCTGTGCCACCGCGAGGGTGCCCTCGATCGTCCGGCTCGGGTTGTCGTCAGGGTGCGCCACATAGGCGATGCTGCCGCGAAAGGCTGGAATCAGGGAAGGCGCCGTAGGTCCCGGGGGCTCGGCGGCTTCGCTGTGCGAGAGCAGCCCAACGGCCAAGAACGCCTGCACCAAAGCGGCGCTCAGCAGCAAGCGCGAAGACCAGCGCCGACGATCGCGTGGTGAGAAACGATGCACCGAACACCCCGCTATGGTAAAGCGCGTGTGGGACTCATCGTAGCGGCGGGCGTCCTCCGTGTCAATGCGAACACCCGCACGAGATTTGGACCGCACCGACGCACTATCACGCGCGCATCGTCGAGCGTCTAGCTAACGTACGGGGCGCGCTCGACCGGGCGGGGCACCAGTGCGGCGGGCGCGAAATCTCGGGCGATATGGACGATTTCAACAAGTTGACCGAAAAGGCGCAGGCCGCCATCGTGCGGGCGCAGGCTATCGCGCGCGAGCACAGCGCGAGCGAGATCGACGCCGAGCACCTGCTCTCTGCGCTGCTGGAAGACGAGGAAGGCGTACCGGATACCGTCTTACGCCAGCTGGGCGTTGACGTCGCCGGGCTGCAGCGCACGGTCAGTGACGCTCTCGGCAAGCGCGCAAAAGTGTACGGCGGGAGTGAGCCGAGCCTCGGCCGCGAGTTGCGCGATATCTTGGCCCGCGCCGGCCAAGAGGCAACACGGTTCAAAGACGACTACATCTCGACCGAGCATTTGCTGCTCGCCATCGCGGACGCTGGCCGCAAATCCGAAGCAGCCAGTCAGCTCAACGCGGTCGGTGCCACGAGAGAGGCGATCCTCCGCGCGCTGACGGCCGTGCGCGGCAGCCAGCGGGTGACGGACCAAAACCCCGAGGGCAAGTATCAAGCGCTTGAGCGCTACGGCCGTGACCTCACCGCGCTTGCCAAGGCGAACAAGATCGATCCCGTGATCGGCCGCGACGAAGAGATCCGCCGCGTCATCCAAGTGCTCTCGCGCCGCACGAAGAACAACCCAGTGCTCATCGGCGAACCGGGCGTGGGCAAGACGGCTATCGTCGAAGGACTCGCGCATCGCATCGTGCGGGGTGACATCCCCGAAGGACTGCGCAACCGGCGTATCATCGCGCTCGACCTTGGCGCGCTCATCGCGGGCGCGAAGTATCGCGGCGAGTTCGAAGACCGGCTCAAAGCCGTGCTCAAGGAGATCAGCCAATCGCAGGGCGAGATCGTGCTCTTCATCGACGAGCTACACACCGTTGTGGGTGCTGGTGCCGCCGAAGGCTCGATGGACGCCTCCAACCTCCTCAAACCTATGCTCGCGCGCGGCGAGCTGCACACGATCGGCGCCACCACGCTCAACGAATATCGCAAGTACATCGAAAAAGACGCGGCTCTCGAGCGGCGCTTCCAACCGGTGCTCGTCGGCGAGCCCACGGTCGAAGACACGATCTCGATCCTACGCGGCTTGCGCGAGCGCTACGAGGCGCATCACCAGGTGCGCATCAAGGACTCGGCGCTCGTCGCTGCGGCCGTGCTCTCTAACCGCTACATCACCGATCGCTTCCTGCCGGACAAGGCGATCGATCTCGTCGACGAGTCCGCGTCGAAGATCCGCATGGAGATGGATTCCCGCCCGGCGGAGCTCGACGAGGTCGAGCGGCGCTCCAACCAGCTCAAGATCGAACGCGAGGCCCTACGCAAAGAGACGGACGCCGGCTCGCGCAAGCGCCTGGCCCAAATCGAAAAAGAGATCGGCGAGCTCGATTCCGAGGCGGTGCGTTTACGTCAGTTGTGGGAGTCGGAAAAGCAAGCGGTGGGCGAGGTCAGCAAGATCAAGGAGCAGATCGAGGCGCTCAAGGAGCGGATCACGCGCGCCGAGCAAGGCTACGAGCCTAACGTGGACTGGGAGCAGGTCTCAAAACTCAAATACCAAGAGCTGCCCGAGCTCGAGAAAAAAGCGCGTGCCCAAGAGGAGCGTTTTGCACGGCCCTCCGGCTCCAAGTTGTTCAAAGACGAGGTCGACGAGCACGACATCGCCGAGGTGGTCGCCAAGTGGACCCGCATCCCAGTGACCAAACTCCTCGAAGGCGAGGTGCAAAAGCTCCTCAAGATGGAGGAGCGCTTGCACGTCCGCGTCATCGGTCAAGAAGACGCGGTGCGTTCGGTATCGGCTGCGGTGCGCCGTGCGCGCGCCGGGCTGCAAGACCCGAATCGTCCGCTCGGCTCGTTCATCTTCTTAGGACCGACCGGCGTCGGCAAGACCGAGCTCGCTCGCGCGCTCGCCGAATTTCTCTTCGACGACGAACGCGCTATGATCCGCATCGACATGTCCGAGTATATGGAGAAACACAGCGTCGCGCGGCTGATCGGCGCGCCCCCTGGGTATGTCGGGTATGAAGAGGGCGGACAGCTGACGGAAGCTGTGCGCCGGCGACCCTACGCGGTCGTGCTCTTCGACGAGATCGAAAAGGCGCACCCCGACGTCTTCAACGTCATGCTGCAGATCCTCGAGGACGGCAGGCTCACGGACGGTCAAGGCCGGACGGTCGACTTCAAGAACACCGTGCTCATCATGACGAGCAACATCGGTTCGGCCGCGATCAGCGAGTTCGCAGGCGACGACGAGAAGGTCCGCGAGCGCGTCATGGAGGCGATGCGGGCGCATTTCCGGCCGGAGTTCCTGAACCGCATCGACGAGATCATCATCTTCAAGAACCTGAAGCTCGACGACATCAAGCGGATCGTCGAGATCCAATTGCGCTCGCTCGCGGCGCGCTTGGCCGAACGTGGCGTCCGCCTGGAGCTCTCAGACGCGGCTAAAGAGTACTTGGCCAATCGAGGTTACGACCCGGTGTACGGCGCGCGGCCGCTCAAGCGGACGATCCAAAAGGAGATCATCGATCCGCTCGCGCTGCGCATCCTCAATGGCGACTTCGTCTCAGGCGACAAGGTGACCGCCGACGTGCAACGTGGCGAGATCGTGTTCTCGAAGAACAAGCCGGCCGAGAAGAAAGAACCAGCGAAGCGCTAAGGGCGGTCAGTCGCTCTTGATGACGTGCGTCAGCAAGATCGTGGTCTTGCCGCCTGATTCCGTGATCACCACGCTCTTCTGATCGCGATCGGAAAGGGCGCCGAGCTCGAAGGACGCCACCGAGCCCCCTTTGACGACGAGGTGCGTCTGCTCGGACCCGTTCGGCATGCGCTGGCGATACCACTGATAGACGTGGTCGAAGTTGTCGTCGGTCTGGAGCGAGACCTGGCTGGAAGAGCCCGACGAGTTCTGCACGGCCATCCCGCCGGTCGCGTTCGGGAGAGCCCCAGGGTAGATCGGCAAGCCAAGCGCAGCCGCATCCACCGCACCTCTGCCGATGATAGCGGTGCCGTGCCCGCTCGTGAGCTTCACGGTGTCGTGCATCGCGTTCGTCTCGACCGTCGTCGTGCCGGAGGAGGTGACGATCGTGTGTCTCGTGGAGCAGGCTGCGAGTGCGAGGGCGAGAGTGAGCACACCGATGATGGTCACGGTCCGCATAACCATGGTCTCCTTACTGTTTCAGGATGACTTCGTTGACGACACGCTCTTGCTCGACTGCGTGCGCGCCCGGGTAGCCCTCGCTCGGGCTCGCGCGGTCGGGTCTTCCGATGTAATCGAAGATGATGCCTCGCGGCGTCAAGCGCTCGCGGATGCGCCGGGAGACGAACGCGCGCGCGCCCATGTTCTTCGGCTCTTCCTGTACCCACGTCACCTGGCGGACGTTCGGGTAGGACTCCACGAGCGCGATCACGCGGTCGATTGGGAAGGGCTCGAGCAGTTCGACTCGGGCGATCGCGAGCTCGACGTTCTCGCCGCGTTTGGGGTGCGCGATCAGGTCGTAGTAGATCTTGCCGCTGCACAGGGCGAGGTGACGGACACGTTCGCGATCGGTCACCGACGGATCGTCGAGGACCGCCATGAAGCCGCCTTTGGCGAACTCGTCGAGCCGCGAGCTGGCTGCTCGCAGGCGCAGAAGGCTCTTGGGCGTCATCACGACGAGTGGCCGCGCGTCGGGTGAGAGCGCCTGGTCGCGCAAGAGGTGAAAGTATTGCGCGGGCGTCGTGGGATTGGCGATGCGGAAATTCCCCTCGGCTGCCAGCAGTAGAAAACGTTCGAGCCGCGCGCTCGAGTGCTCCGGTCCAGCACCTTCGTAGCCGTGCGGTAGAAGCAGCGTGAGACGCGAGGTCTGCTGCCATTTGGCGCGGCCCGCGGCGATGAATTGGTCGATGACGATCTGCGCGCCGTTGTTGAAATCCCCGAACTGCGCTTCCCACAGCACGAGCGCGTTGGGGGCCTCGGCGCTGTAGCCGTATTCGAATCCGACCACCGCGTACTCGGTCAGAGGACTGTTGTAGACCTCGAACGAGGCCGTTGCGGCGGCGAGGTGCTGCATGGGGATCCAAGAGTCACCGGTCTCGGCGTCGTGCAACACAAGGTGGCGATGGCTGAAAGTGCCGCGTTCGGTGTCTTGTCCGGTGAGCCGGATCGGAACGGCTTGCGCGAGCAACGTGCCGAAGGCGAGGGCCTCGCCCAAACCCCAATCGATCTCGCTTTGCGGTCCGAACGAGTCCTTTCGCCGTTCGAGCTGCCGCGCGAGTTTCGGATGGATGGTGAAGCCGGTCGGTACGGACAGCAGTTGCGCGTTGAGGTCGCGCAACGCGTCCGCCGCGACGTTCGTCTGGACGGGCGGCGTCTGTTTTTGTTCCGGAGGCCGGCTTTTGGTCTCTCGCGCCGCAGCGACCTGTGCCTTGGCTTCCTTGTGCGCTTCTGCCACGCGATCGAGCGCGCGCTGAGCGCTCGCATCGACCTCTTCCTGCGAGAGCGTGCCTTCGTCGACCAGCCGCCGCGCGAAGATCTCCCGCGCGGTCGGGTGTTTAGCGATGCGCTCGTACATAAGCGGCTGGGTGTACGCGGGTTCGTCTGCCTCGTTGTGGCCGAAGCGGCGGTAGCCGATGAGGTCGATGACGGCGTCGCGGTGGAACTTCCGCCGATAGTCCACGGCCAGATGCACGGCGGCGATCGCAGCTTCGAGATCGTCTGCATTGACATGGATTATGGGCACGTCGAAGCCTTTGGCGAGGTCGCTCGCGTAACGGGTGGAGCGGCCTTGCGGCGGCAGCGTCGTGAAGCCGATCTGGTTGTTGGCGATGATGTGCAGTGTGCCGCCGGTCGCATAGCCCGCAAGCCCTTGCATGTTGAAGACCTCGGCGACCACGCCTTGACCGTCGAAGGCGGCATCGCCGTGGATGAGGATGGCTGCGGCCTTCTGGCTGTCGACCGTCGCGATGTTGCGCGTGCGGTCGGTCTGCACCGCGCGCGTCTGACCTTCGACGACGCTGTCCACCGCCTCGAGGTGGCTCGGGTTGTTGGCGAGCACCACGCGGATCTTCTTGCCCGCCGGCGTTTCGTAGGTGCCGCTCGCCCCCTGGTGATACTTGACGTCACCAGTGACATCGCCCTCACGGTGCACGAGCCCGCGCTCTTGGGCGTGCTCGAATTCCTCGAGGATCTCTTCGTAGGGCCGGTCGACGACGTGCGTGATCACGGCGAGGCGTCCGCGATGCGCCATGCCGAGTCGCGCCTCTGGCGTGCCCTCGTCGGCGAGTTCGACGAGCATCTCCTCGAGCATCGGGATCATCACGTCGAGACCCTCGATCGAGAAGGTCTTCTGGCCCAAGAACGCTTTGCGCAGATAGCGCTCGAACGACTCGACTCTCGTAAGCCGGTCCAAAAGCTCCAGCTTGCGTTCGCGCGACAACGGCAGCCGGTGCGCGCCCTCCTCGATCTGCTTGCGCAGCCACGAACGTTGCTCGTGATTGCTGATGTGCTCCACCTCGTACGCGATGGTTGAGCAATAGGTGTCGCGCAGGCGCTCGATGACGTCTGCCAGATTATCGCCGGGCGCGTAGACGCGTAAGATGCTTGCGGGAACCTTGAGCATGAGCGCGCGATCCAACCCCAGACTCGCCGGTTCGAGCGCTGAGTCCAAAGGCGATGCGTCGGCCAGCGGGTCGAGGTGGGCCGCATTGACGCCGTGCGTGCGATAGCGCATGATCAGCGCGACGCCCGCCGCCGCGGCTCGAGCGATTTCTTGATCCGCGGCGGAGACGCTCGGCGAAAGTGGGGCAGCCGGAGCGGCTGGTTTTTCTGGCGCCGTCAGTCCAAGCGCGGAGAAGACCGACTCGTAGAACCCGTCAGAGCCCGACAGCAGCTGATCGATGCGCCGGAGGAACTCGCCGGATTCGGCGCCTTGGATGATGCGATGGTCGTAGGTGCTCGTCAGCGTCATGATCTTCGCAACGGCGAGGCTGCGCAGCGTGGTCTCGGGGAGCGAGCGCAAGCCCGCCGGGTACTCGATGGCGCCTGCCGCGACGATCGTGCCTTGCCCCGCCATCAAACGAGGCACGGATGCGACGGTGCCGATGCCGCCCGGATTCGTCAGCGTCAGCGTCGCGCCGGTGAGATCTGCGGCCGCAAGGGAACTGCCCCGCGCTTTTTCGACGAGCAGCTCGTAAGCGCGATGAAACGCGGCGAAATCGAGTTTGTCGGCGTCGCGCATGACGGGAACGACGAGCAAGCGCGAACCGTCGTTGCGTTTGACGTCGACGGCGAGGCCGAGATGCACGCCGCGCTCGATACGTTCGGGACCTTCATCGCTGCGCCGGAAACTTGCCGCCATGATCGGCACGCTCACTGTCGCTTTGACGATCGCGAAGGCGATCAGATGGGTGAACGAGATCTTTTCGGTGCGTCCGGCGGTTCGCAACGCTGCGTTGAGGTCGCGGCGGCGCGCATCCAAGACGGCGACTTCGATGGTGCGGAAGCTCGTCGCCGTGGGAACCGACAAGCTGCGTTCCATGTGCTCGGCTAGCGACGCCGCCGCACCTTTGAGCTTGACTCGCTCTCCGCCGGGCGCTGCAGATTCCGCCGGCTTGGCTGCCGCGCGATCGATGTCCGAGCGGCGAATCGTCTCGCCGGCAACCGCTGGCGTCACGCGATCGAGACTGATGCCGAGTCGCGCCGCCGCTCGCCGAGCCGACGGCGAAGCGCGTGGACGGTCGAGCGGTGATGTTGGTTGTGATGCCGTGCTTGCGACGTTGTTGCGCGGCGGCTGAGATGACGGTGGTGCAGCAGGGGGAGGCGCAGCGGTAGCGGACGCGGCACCGTCTCCGGCCGTTGCGGCCGCCGTATCGATCTCCGCCAGCGGGGAGCCGACCGCGACCGTCTTACCTTCGTCTGCCAAGATGCGAACGAGCTTACCCGCTGCGGGCGATGGAACTTCGACATCGACCTTGTCCGTGGTCACATCCACGAGCGGCTCGCCCGCGGCGATGGTATCGCCGGGTTTCTTGCGCCAGTTCGTGACCGAACCTTCCGCGACGGATTCGCCCATCTCGGGGAGCACGACTTGCACGAGCGTCTGCACGGTTGTTTGCTTCAGCGGGGTCTAGGTGGTGCCCTATGGCGCCTTAGAGACGTTCGCGCACCGAACGCATCCAGGTCGTCATCATCGGGTTCACCCATGCGGCTTCCGCATGATCGGGCCGCGCTTGCACCTCGCAGTAGAGGACGACGATGTAGCGCAGGCCGTCTTTGGTCGTAAGGATGCCTGCGTCATGGCTCACAGTTTCGGTTTCGCCGGTCTTGTGCATGAAGATGTCGCCCGTAGCGAGCCCTGGCACCAATTTCTCATCGTCTGCGCAGCGCGCGAGTATCTCGCGCTGTTGTTCGGCGCCCGGCACAGCATCGCAAGCGATGAGGCCGAGCAAACGCCCGATCTCGATCGGCGGCAGGCGATTGCGACCGATCATCTCCGGATCGTCGATCAGCGGCTCCGCGCCCGAGAGCTTGCGACCCAGAAGAAACGTCTGCAGGTCCAGCGCGTGCATGTAGTCGGTGACACGCGCGCGATCCAGCAGATCGATGAGTTCGTTCGTCGCGACGTTATCGGAATGCACGATCATGAAATCGACCAGCTCGCCGACGTTCGTCGCCTTGCCTGCGCCAAATGGCGCCGGGCCGGATGTTGCCGTCTGATTGCGGGCGCTCACCGTGACCGCGTGCTCTGGTGAGAGCGATCCTTCTGCGTAACGGTGGAACGCCTCGGTCATGATCGGCACTTTGACGACGCTCGCCGGGTAGATCGCTTCGCGAGCGCGCCACTGTCCGTAGCGCATGGACTGCAGATCGCACAGATATGCCGCCGCCCCGACATTGAGATTTGCGAGCTTTACGCCCTCAAGAATCGTCGCATCGATATCGGGGTCGTGCGCCGGGGAGAAATCCTGCGGCCTCACGAGGAGGCCGTCGTCCACGGCTTCGCGTCGTACACTTCGTCGAGCGAAAGACCGATGTTGGCGCCGAGAATGCTCGCGTGCCAGTCGGCATGCCCCGTGTAGTGTTGCGTGCCCGGCGCACCGCTCGTCGTGTCGAACTCTCCCGTTCCCGAGAACGTCATCGTGCCGGTGTGGAACCCGCGCGCCTCCAAGTCCGACGCGAGATCCACGCGCCCGGTCGCAGCCACATCGACGATCGCGATCTCGTGGCCGTCGCGTTGCTCGAAACGCTGCAACGTATCGACGTAGGTGAGCGTGCCGGACGCGAACTCTCGGCTGACGATGACGGGGCGCGTGAAGCTCCACGACGTTCCGGGGGCTACCGGCCCCGCCGGGAGCTCGGCGAGCGCGGCGTCGCCGGCATCCTGATAGCGTCGGTCGGCCGGAGCTTCAGCCGGCGCGCACGCGGTGAAGCTTTTGGGATCCGGGTCTGCGTCGTTGAGCGGCGGCTCGTCCTTGCATAGGTAGGGTTCGAGGCCTGACTGGCCAGACGAGTCGATCGGCAGGATCTGTTTGCGCGTGCGCGTCTTGACCGTCGTGTCGGGTGGGTTTGGACCACCGTGGCGCCGAGCGAAGACATCCGTGACGTCGACCGTTTCCACGTCGGCCGGCGCGAAAGTGCGCGTGCGGTCCTCGATGATGTAGACCGGATCGGCCCGGTGGCCTGCCATCGCTTTGAGGACGGAGCTCATCTGATACGTCACCGTCACGTCGACCGTCGACAGACCGACCCAATGCGAACCGCTTTGCGGCGCACGCCACGCGAGGTGCGCGCCGGTCGCGCTCGGGGTGGGTGACGCGCCGAGCAAGAGAGGCGAGACCGCAAGAACGAGTGGAATCCAAAGTGCGCGTGCGCGCGCAGTAGGTCGAGAAGGTCGTGGTCGGCAAAGCATGGGCGAGATGTCATTCCGCGTCGCGTGCGCTCTCACCGCCTTGAGCGCGTTCGCGTTCCTGCAAGGTCCGGTGCGCGCGCACGCCGCTGCCGCACCAGAAGCGCCGGGAGCCTCGAACTTTCCGCAACCCAGCGCGTGGCCGCAGATCCTTACGTCGACCGAGAGCGTCGAATCGGTTGGCCCAGGCGTGCAGGTCGCACAGTGGAGTCTCGTGACGAGCGCGGGACCATTGCACGCGAGCATCGCGACCGTCGATCTCCGTAACCCGTACGTCTCGCTGCAGGTCGCGACGCAAGGCAACGCGATCGTGGGAGCAGGCGAGAGTCTAACGCACATGGCTGACCGGCTTGGCGCTGAGCTCGGCATCAACGCGGATTACTTCGATATCAACGACAGCGGTGCGCCCTTGAACCTCGTCGTCTCGGGCGGCCGGGTGCAGCATGCGCCGGATGCGGCGGCGGTTTTCGCCGTCAGTTCGAAGTCGGGCATCCTGATGGGGCCCATCACGTACCAGCTCAACCTCGCTGCGCCCAATGTCGTTCTTGCGATCGGCCGTGTCAACGATTGGTCGCAATCGGCAGATGTCGCGCTCGTGACGCCGGAATTCGGCAGCGACAAGGCCTTTGGTGCGACCGAGGTGGTCTTGCAACCGTCTGGACCGAGCGGTGCATACACGGTTGAGAGCGCTGCGACCGACCTCGCGTCGCTTGCGATCCTTGCTCCCGGTCAGGTCGGCGTTCTCGCCCATGGACAGGCGGCAGCTACGATCTCGAACGCGCTGCACCCGGGCGAAGCCGTAACGATGACGCAGGCCTCGCAGCCTGCGTTGGACGATGTGAGCGCCGCGGTCGGCGGCGGTCCCTTGCTCTTGCGCGATGGACAACCCGTCGTCGATCCCGCGGCCCCCGCACCGGAGGAGACCGACGTCCGCAATCCCGTGACGGGTGGCGGAATCTCGGCCGACGGCCGGACGCTCTGGCTCGTGGTGGTCGACGGGCGAGCGCCCGCGCGGTCGATCGGCCTTACGCGTCGGCAGTTCGCAGCGCTTTTCGAGGTGCTCGGCGCGTCCATTGCGATGGCGTTCGACAGCGGCGGCTCGAGCGAGATGGTCGTCCGTCATCTGGGCGAGCCGCAAACCGTCGTCGTGAACACGCCGTCGGATGGGCGGGAGCGATTGATCGCTGACGGCCTCTTTGTCGTAAACTCTGCTCCGATCGGCGCGGCCGCCAAGCTGTTGCTCGATCCGTCGCGCCCGACCCCGGCGATCCTTGTGGGAAGTACCCTACAAGTCCAGGCGCACGCGCTCGATGCGAACGACCAACCGGTGCCAATCGCTCCGGCGAGCGTCACGTTCTCGGTCGTCCCCGCCGATGCGGGCACCATCGGAAGTGACGGTACCCTGCTCGCTACAAAGCCTGGCCCACTGCTCGTGAGCGCGCGTCTTGGGCAATTGACAGGAACGCTAGAGCTCGCGGTCGTGACGCACGTCGACTCCCTTGAGATCGTGGGCGGCGATCAATCCGTGCAGACGAACACGCGGATGCAACTCGTCGTCTCTGCTTTCACGAAGTCTGGCGAGCCTATCGTGGTCGCTCCGAGCGCGGTCACGTGGAGGCTCACGAGCGGCAGTGGACGGCTGCTTCCCGATGGCACCTACATGTCGGGCGCTGCGGCATCGCGCGACGCGGTGACAGCGCAGGTCGCCAATTCGTCCGCTTCCGCGACGTTACTGGTGGGCGACCACGCGCAAATGCTGCAGGCTACCCTGACACCCGGCTCCGCTCCGGGGGAGTGGTCGTTCGGTTCACGCCCAGCAGGATTGCCAGGCACGGTGGACGCGACAGGCGCGCCGGACGGGAGCGCCGCATTGCGTTTGACCTACGACTTCTCCACGACCACGCTCACACGTGCCGCATATGCGCAGACGTCCATCGTGTTGCCGCAGCAACCGATCGGGCTCTCGATCGATGTCTACGGCGACGGGCAAAACGAGTGGCTGCGAGGCGGCTACAAGAACTCAGATGGGAACGACGAGAGCCTCACGATCGCACGCCACGTGGATTGGCGTGGCTGGCGGACCATCCGCGTCGCGATTCCGCCGCAAGCCGCGTGGCCGATAACCTGGACGAGATTCTATCCCGTCGAACCGGACAAAGGTGCAAGCGAGCGTGGGTCGCTGTGGTTTCGCAACTTCACGCTCTATGACGCCGGCCCAGCCTCATGAGGCATGTAGGAGGCGATTGCAAATCGCCCCTAAAGATGCGTGACGTGCGTTGAAGTATCCACGGAAAGCTGCTCGTCAAAGCCGTTTTGCTCGCCTTCCATGGGCTTGAGCAGTTGGTTATGGATGGCGTAGCTCTCTTGCACGACGAGCTTGTGCACAGGATCGTACCACGCGGTGCCGTAGAGCGAGATGCTCCCCGGCAACAGCTTCGGTAAGTGATACTCGGCGCCAGTGATCCGCCCTTGCCCGCGTATGGCGATCTCGAGGAGTCCGTTGTCGCTGCCCACGAGCACGTGATCGAAGGTCGCGTGCCCGCTGCCGAGCGTGGTGTCGACTGCAAGCGCCGTCGTCCAGTGCTTGCCGACAGAGAGCGGTTGGCGTGGGAGACCGGCCATCGCAGCCGAGTCGATGTCGATAGCCGCGGCGGGCACGGGCAGGTTGTCAGAGCCGAGCGCGGCAGAAAACGGGTCGCTCGAGACCTGGGTGGTCTGACGAGGCACGTCGTGCGAGACGACGTTGGCGACGCCTTGCAACACGGCGACACCGCCGATGATCGACACGACTTTCGCCGTCAAGGTGGTCGTGATGTGTTGTTCCTCGTTGATGATCACACCGGCCGCACGGAAGTGCTCCATCCGATGCTCGGGGAGCTTCCAATCGACCCGGTCGTTTTCGTAGCTCTGCTCGAAGATCTGCTCTCCTTTTTGAAAACCCATCGCGAGGAGCCACGACGCGCCAGCTCCCCGTGCCGGTGCGCACGCGATCGTGCCGCAGACGAGGCCGACCGCACAGAGAATCAGAACGCGCGTTGGCTTCACACCTTCATTATCGGACTCACGCCAGAGGGAAAAGCGTCGCGGCAGGGTTGAAGCCCGACGACATGGCAACGGTCGGACGCAACGACGCCTGCCCGTGTGGCAGCGGGCGGAAATACAAGCGCTGCTGCATGGGGCAAGAGGCGCCGCGTGCGCAGTTCGCATCCGAGCTGCAGGCACACGCATTGCCCCTTTTGCGCGAGCTTGGGCGCTTCGCCACGCAACGGCTGCAAAAGTCGCCCGAGGCGATAGCCGCTGAGCGCTTTCCGTTTTGGCAGCCGCCATTGGACCGGCTGCGCACCTCGCGACTGCTCGATTACTTGATCTTCGACGACCGCACAGGTTCGTACGCCCGCAATGCTGCTACGGAATATCTTGCCGAGCGTGGTCCATTGCTTACGGAAGAGTGGCGCTCGCTGTTGGCAGCCTGGCAGGACGTGACCATGCGGCTCTTCGCCCTGGAGCAATGGTCGGGTGGTTTCGCGCGATGCCGGCCCGAGCTCCCCGAAGAGGGCGCCACGATCGAAGTGATGCCGCTCGAAACCGGACCTGCGATCAAAGACGGCTTGCCCGTTGCGGTGCGCGCGCTGCCGGTCGCATCGCGGTTCGTCTACGCGAGCTGGCCCGTCACATTTGGCGAGCGGGCCTTGGACGATGTTCGCCAAGCACTCGTGGCGCGGCACCACGCCTTCGTGCGCAGTGAGCGGATCGTGAACTTGAGCGAGTTCTTTGCGCTGCGCGCGACGGCGTTCGACGAAGAGTCAGCCGCCGTTCGCGGATCTCAGATCATCCTGCCGGGCCGCGCGTAGGCCGTGCTCACGCGTTCTGCCGCCCAAAGCCGTCGAGCCATGGTGGCAGCGCCGCATGCGCTTGCGGCCCAAGCCGGGGCGGCGATGCTCGAAGGCGGCGGCAATGCGGCCGACGCGATTCTCTCCGTAGCCGCTACGCTTTCCGTCGTCTATCCACATATGACGGGCATCGGGGGCGATGCGTTCTTCCTTTATTATGACGCTCGTTCAGGGCGGGTCTACGCCTACAATGGGTCGGGGGCCGCAGCGAACTTGGCGACGCAAGAGCATTACGCCGCGCTCGGTCACACGCACATCCCAGAGCGCGGGCCGCACGCTGCGCTCACGGTGCCGGGCACCGTCGACGCTTGGTTCGCACTGCACGAGCGATTCGGGTCGCGATCGATGGAGCAGATCCTCGCTCCGGCGGTAAGCTATGCGCGGCAAGGCGTGCCGGCCGCCCCAAGCGTGGCTCGCGCCTGCCGCGAACTCGCCGCTGCGCTTTCAGCAGATCCGCCGGCGACGCAACTCGTCCTGCGCGACGGATCGGCAGGCCGGGCGCTGTTGGAGAATCCCCGGCTCGCGGACGCGCTTGAAAAAATCGGACGCGAAGGACGGCGCTGGTTTTATGAGGCTGAGGGAGCGCAGGCGATCGGCAAGCACGCGGAACGCATCGGAAGCCCTTTGCGCGCGGAAGATCTCGCAGCCCATCGCGGGCTGTATTGCGAGCCCGCCGGGGGGCAGTTCTTCGGCTACGAGTCGCTGACGACACCGCCCAACTCGCAAGGACTCGCGTTGCTCGTCGCGCAGCAGACATATCAGGCGTACGCGCGCGAGAAGGACCTCCCCGACGGCAGCCCTGCGCAAGTCCACGCCGCAGCCGAGTGCGTGCGACTCGCGGTGGCCGATCGCGACGCCGTGGTGACAGATCCCATGCTCGGCGAAGAGTGGCGACGAGTCCTAAGCGAGGACAACGCGCTCGCGCACGCCCGGCGCATCAGGCCCGACGAGACGTCGGGTCCCAAGTCTGTGCGCCAGGATAGCGGTGGAACATGCTATTTCGCCTGCGTTGACGCACACGGCAACTGCGTCTCGTTCATCCAGTCGTTGTTCCATCACTTCGGCGCCGCAGTGTTGGTGCCGGAGCTCGGCATGTTCCTCAATAACCGGGGCATCTCGTTCGACTTGAGCGGGCAAGGTGTGCGCCAGCTCGTGCCCCGACGGCGTCCCTTTCATACGCTCATGCCGTGCATGCTCGTGCGCGACGGCAAGCCTGCTTTGGTCTACGGCTCGATGGGCGGCGACGCGCAGCCGCAGATCGGGCTGCAGATCTCAACGCGCATCGTCGTCGATCGCGAGGATCCACAACAGGCGATCGAGCGTCCGCGGTGGCGCTGGACGCGCGACGCGCCCGACAAAACGCCGCGCCTCTACGTCGAGGCGCGCATAGGGCAGGCATGCATCGCCGGTCTGCGCACTCGCGGCCACGACGTCGAAGTTCTCGGGGATTGGGAAGAGTCGATGGGCCACGCGAGCGCGATTTGGATCGACCGAGCGGAAGGTGTGCTCACCGGCGGGTGCGACCCACGCAGTGACGGAGCCGCAGTCGGGATCTGAAGGATAAAGAAAGCGGACCTGAAGGTCCGCTGCTACACGGGAGTTCGAGTCAGCGCCGCGGTTACTGCGGTAGTGTCTGGACCTTGGGGTGCTTGCCCAGCAGCACGTCGCGCACCACGTCCGTGCCGGTGATGTGGACGCCGTGACCCGCGATGACGCTGAAGACTCGGCCCGGCATGTGCACGGCGACGCTGCCCGCGGTCACCGCGAGGTCCGTCGAGCCCACTTTGGCCGTGACCGCGAAGGTCGTGCCGGTCGGTACGAACATGGCTTGGGTCGTCGCGACCTGCACCGGCGAGACGTCGCGATGGAGGATCTCGTTGACGCGCAGCGTGCCGCGCCGCAACTTCAAGTAGATGACGTCAGCCAGTCCGGAGCTCTGGTCGTAGTGTAGCTTGTTCACCTGAACCTCGGAGCCGCTCGACATGATGAGCGCGAGGTGCGGGGTGATGGAGACGATCGCGGCCGCAGCGCCGACAGGGCGCAGGACCTCACCGGTCGAGAGCGGCGTATCCGAGCTATCGATCTCGCGCGTCTGATTGTCGGGTCCGACGTCTTGCAGGCTGCCTTGCACGGTGGCGACGACCGTCTGATCGGTCGGGCGATGCGAGGCGCCAAGCATCGAGTGCGCGATGAAGAACACTGCCAGCGCAGCGGCGAGCACGCCGCCGGTCGCGAATGCCGGGCGCAATAGAGTGCGCCACGAGAAGGAGGGCCGGAGCACGCGCGTCTCTTGCGTCAGCGAATTCGCCGAGCGGTGCAAAACTTTTTCGATCACGCGAGCTTCGAGGCCGCGCGGTACGGTGAGCTGTGGAACCCGCCGCAACAGATCCTGGAAGCGCTGCGCCTTGGCGAGCGTTCCGGCGCATGCGAAGCACGTCCGGCGATGGCCGTTCAGCTGCGCCTGTTGCACGGGCGTGATCTGGCCATCGAAGGATTCGTAGAGGAGGTCGAGCGCTTCAGAGCATTCCATCAGCGTGTCGTCCTCAAACCAACAGCGGATCGAGCCACAACTGCAGCCGGCGCTTGGCGCGGCACAGGTTGGTTCGAGCGGCTTGTTCGTTCATACCCAAAACGTCGGCGATCTCTCCGTATGACAGTCCCTGGAGTTCCCGCAAGATGAAGACCATGCGCTGCTGGCTTGGCAGCGCCCGCAATCCGTCTTCCAGTGCTCTGAACGTCTCGCCGCGTTGCGCCATGACTTCCGGCCGCTCGTCTTCGCGGGTGAGCAGCTCCGCCTCGTTCACTTCGTCGATATCCGTGGTCTGGCCACCGGCTCGCGTTTGATGGGTGAGGCAGACGTTCACGCAGATGCGGTAGAGCCAAGACGACACCTTGCTGCGGCCCGAAAAGGTCCGCGCATGCTGATACGCCCGAAGGAAGGTCTCCTGGACCAGATCTTCGGCCGCAGACGCATTGTAGCGATACGCTACGTTGTAGAGCATTCGGGTGTATCGTTTGACTAACTCCGCAAAGGCCTCGCCGTCCCCGTTGGCCACCTTCGTCATGAGCTCGACGTCGAGATTATTCGACACCGGCTCTAGGTGGTAGGACCTAATAGCCGCGAGGATTGTTACAGCGAGGGGGAGTCCGAACATGAGCCTTGTCTCACCAAAATCGGTGCTCTGCGCGGTATGTGACAGGTCCCACGGGATGCGCAAGCTGGTCCCGGAGCTTGTCGACTAGTCATAAATATCGGGTCCGAGCCCCCCGGACCTTATCGGTACAGAAGAATATGAGCTAGGCCACGGAGCTGGCCACCTGACGGGAATCCGCCATTGGCTATAAGGATGATGCCCGCCCCCTGGGCGGAGAACGACCATCCCGTCCAAATCGTGCGCAACCTCATACTGGAAGAGCTCACCGACGCCCTGGACGATCGAAGCGGGCAGTTCCGGTATTTTTTTGTGGCCTCTTCCGGTAAGGTCGAGCCGTACGCGGCCGACGACCCGAGCGGCGCCGCCGTGTCCTCGCGCACAGGCGTCGTAGCCATCAGGCCCCTCTCCCACTCCGAGGCCCACGCGATCGTCACCGATTTCATAGCGACCCTTGCCGACGGCGCCCTGGCCGACCGGCTGCGAACGGCTGCTTCGGGTCCGAGCGCAGGCGCGCGGTTTCTTCAGGTTCTCGGGGCGTATCCGCGAGCTCGGCGCTCGTGGCTTGCCTATCGGCAGCGGCGCCTCGAAGCTATCGCGCTCGACTGGCTGCGCGAACAAGAGGTGGACCTCGCGCGCTTGGGCCTCGACAGCCAGCCGCGCGAGGCAGAAGAAGCCACAGGCTTGCGCTTCGACGGCAAACTCGAGGCACGTCTCGAACGCCTGGCGCGCCGCGCGGCCGTCTTTGGAGCCCGGGCGGACGCAGCGCAAGCACGCGCCGCCGCCCGCGCCCGGCTGCGGCTCGACGAGATCTATCACTCCAACGCCGTGCGCGGAAACCGTCTGAATCGAGAGCAGACCGACGAGCTGTTGTCGCGCGGCACGACGGTCGGCGGTCTCAGCCTGCGCGAACACCTCGAAGCCGTGAATCTCAATCGCGCCCTCGACCGCGCGGAGGTGCTAGCCCTGTCGCAGGCACCGCTGACCGAGCATGGGATCCGCGAGCTCCACGCATTGCTCTTCGCCTCGATCGACGACGAGAACGCTGGGGTGTACCGGCGCATCGACACGCGGATCGTGGGCCGAGACTACTTACCTCCTGAGAGCGTCCTCGTTCCCGGATTGCTACGCGAATTCACCGAGTGGCTGGAAGAATCGGTCGCCGACCCGGTCGCTAAGGCCACAGCCGCGCAGGCGAAGATCACGAGCATCGCGCCCTTCTTGGACGGCAACGGTCGCGTCGGCAGGCTGCTGCAGAACCTCATCCTCTATTCCGCCGGCTATCCGCCCGCCATCGTCCGTGTCGAAGACAGCGAGCGTTATTACGACGGGTTACGTCAAGCAGACGCAGGCGACATGTCGAGCTTGCTGCAGCTCACGATCGAACGGCTCGAGGCGAGCTTCGATCTTTTGGACGCGACCGCCTAAACGGGCTCGCTGGCCAGGCAGGCGCTCGTCCGAAGCGAACAACACACTCGTGGATAACGCAGACTCGGCAGCGTGCCGAAACGCGGCAGTGGCGCGGCGCATCGGCGTGTCGATCGCTCTGGCCCAGGTTGCAGCCGATCAAAAGGCGTTTGCGAGTTTTTCGCAGGCCTCGCGGGCGGTGCTCGCGGACGACCTGTGTTCGCTGAGTTACGCGACGGATGCGGCGGGCGCCAGCGATGCGGATCTCGCGTGCGCTGTCATGGAACCCGATCGAGGCGCGAGCTTCGCCGCGCGCGTGGCATACGCGGCGCGGCTGCATCTGCGCGCCGCCTGGATTGAGATCGATCGCGTTTCACAGGGAGCGCCAGGGGCTCGAGAGTCACGTGCCGCCGTAAGTCTTGGAGGCGCCGCGCGCACGTTGCGGGAGCTAGGTGCATCCTCAGCGTTTGCGCCACGTGCTCTCGTGAACTCGCTCGGGCGCGAACGCCAGGAAAATGCCCATGCGGTTTTGCGGTTCGTTCAGGCCGCGTATCGTCTAGATGCAGGAGGGTTGGTCGAGGCGCTTCAGATGCCGCCGTTTTCCATTGATCCTGCAGATCTGGCGATTGCGCTTCGCGGTCAAACCGGGCCGCCTCGCGAGGCGCTCGCGGCTGCGGTGGTGCAGATGCACGGGGGCGCGACAAAGGACCGCGCGATCGGCGCGCTCGAGGTGCTCGATGCGGTGTTGGAGAGCGGCGCGTCGACCACCGGCTTGGCCCGAGCTATCGAAGCGGCGCTGACGGCGATCGCATCGTTTGACAGCGGTTGGAGCGTCAAGCACAGCGAGGCCTTCAACCACAGCGTGGAGACAGCCGATCAGCTTTTCGATCGCGCCGCCCCGGCGACGAAACCTGGCGATCGCGCGCGGGAGGTCGCAGACGCGGTGAGCGTCGCCGAGCTGGACGGGCTTCGCCTCGTGCCATACGTCGGCTCCTCCGAAGTGCAGGCCACGATAGCATTTGCACAAGACGCCGCGTCGCCGCTCGATATCGAGCGTTTCGCGCGGGTCGCCGGCGTCGACGTTGCATCCTTTGTCGAGCTGTGCAGGCCCCGGCCGGTAACGACGGTCGCGAGCTCGAGCCGCTTCGCGCTTGCGGAGTTCATCAGGCAGCGCGATCGCAGGGATGCGAGCCGCTCGTGGCCACAGCCAGAGACTGAAACGGCGATCCTCGCCCCGCAGATGACGTTTTCAGCGTCGCGCCTCAACTCGTACGTCAAATGCCCGCGACGCTTTTTCTTCGAGTACATGTGCGAGTCGCTCGAGGATTCGAGTTCCTTGCACGCGACCTACGGGCGCGTGGTGCACGACGCGCTCGAGATGCTCCATCGCGAAGTCCGCCTGCCGGCCAAGCACGACGCCGCGCATATAACAGAGCGTCTGTTGCGGCATCTCGATGCGGCCTTTGGCGCGGCGCGCGCGGAGTTCGCCTCGCAACTGGAATACGAGTCGTCTCGCTGGCGCGCGCGGCGCATGGCGGAGCAGTACGTGCGCTGGCTCGTCGCCGAAGCGCAGCGCGCACCGATGGAGATCTCCGCGGTCGAGGTCTTCGAGCGGCGCCGACTAGGCGCGTACGACTTCATCGGTTATATCGATCGCATCGACCGGCCGGAAGCCGGCGGTCCTGTCACCATCTACGACTACAAGACCGGCCGGATCGAATCCGATGCGAAGGCGTATCTCGAGAAAGTACGCGCCGGTGACGAAGCACAGCTCGCCCTCTACTACGCGATGCGCCGTGCCGCAGGGGACGAGATCGCACGTATCGCGCTCGTCTCGGTGCGCGACCCGAAGGACGAAGTGTGGATATTAGCGCTCGACCTGGCAGACGCAGGTTCTCCGAACGGTGCGACTGGTGACCGCGAAAACGGCGTCGTGCGCGCTGTTTGCTCGCCTGCCGACTTGGATGCGTCGCTCGCCGCACTGCTGCGCCGGTGCGATATGCTCGCCCGCGAGGGCGTCACGCACTTCCCTCCGGGAGCGGATCCGCCGTGCGGCTTCTGCGAGTATGCGCAGGCCTGTCGCGAGCGGCCGCTCGAGGGAGAGCGAGCCTTTGCGCGCTAGCGATACGTTGAGCGCCCGCTTTGCGCTCTCACCAGCCCAAGAGCGCGTGCTCGGCTGCGAGGGCATGGCAGTCGTCACGGGGCCGCCGGGGTCGGGAAAGACGACGGCGCTCGCAGCATACGCGGCGAAGAATCTCGCGAGCGGAAAAACGCCATGCGTCGTCATCTCGCACGAATCTGGCCGCTTGGCTTTTCGCAGGGCGCTCGACGAACTCGGTTGCGATCCGAACGCGCCTAACATCGGCACGCTTGGCGAGCATGCCGCTCGCTGGATGCGTGATGCTTACCTTGACGCAGACGCGGCGCCATTCGTCGATGTCGGTGGTCCCCAAGCGACGCAGGCCATCGTCCTGATGGCAGCGCGAGGCCTTCTGGACATGACCTGGCCCATGTTCGCCCGCAGCGACGTCGATCTGGACTTGCCGTATTTGAGCAAGCCCGACACGTTCTTGGAGGAAGCATCCTCGCTGTTCCGGTTGCTCCAGCGCTCGCGCGTCAACCCGCAGGAGTTCGAAGAAGGGTGCGCGCGAGGTCTTGGGGCGTTTTACGGGGAGCAGACAGAGCGCGCCTGGGCGTTGCTAGCCGACCGGTCGCTGCAGCAAGGAACGAGCAAGAGAGCACGCGAGGCGATGCGCGCAGACGCTCGGGTGCTTTCCCGTCAGCGCAAAGCCGAGCGAGACGTCGGCGCGATTCTCGTGCAACTCTACCGCGAATACCTCGAGGCAGCCCGCGCCAGTGCGTGGCGATCGACGGACGATCTGTTAGATGCGTGCGTGAGCTGGTTGGAGCGCGACGCGATCGCGCGCGAGCGCTTGGCGGGTTCGATCGGCGCGTTGCTGGTCGACGACGCTGAGGACGGAGAGCCATCGCTTGGGGCCATCATCGGGTTGCTGCGATCGGCGCGTGCGCTGCCGGTCGTGCTTGCCGGTTGGGATGCGGCGCGGATCGACGGTTTGCACGGACGGCGTAGCGCGCTCCGTGGATTAGAACAGGCGGAGCGCATCTCGCTTCAAGCCCTAGCGATCGCGCCGCCGTCTGCCGCTAGAAGGTTCCAAGACGAAGATCAAGAGATCGGCTGGCTGCGCGGCGCAATCGCCGAGCTCATCGAAGAGGGCGTTGCGCCGGATCGGATCGCGGTCCTCACGCGCGACGCGGACGCGGGTGCGCACTACGCGCGACGCCTCCAGTCTTTGGGGATCCCTGCGCTCATGCCGTCGACGAGGCTCGAACGCCCGGTGGAGATGGCCGATCTGTTCGCTCTCGCGATCGTCGTCGAAGATCCACTCGACCAAGCACACCTCATGCGCGTGCTCTCGTCCGGCCTCGTCGGTCTCTCCGACGCGAGCCTGCGGGCGATGTGTCGCGAGCCGGGCGAACGCCAGCAGCTGCGGCTTGAGATCGGCGAGGAGTTGAATGCGTCAGGCGCGGGGACCAGGCCGCCGCCGGAAACGCTCGCACGCAACATGTTCGACGGTTCTGTGGATGCGAGTCTGTCCGACGCCGCCCGCGCTGCGGTCCGTTCGCTTCGAGCGGATCTCGAGCGCTGGCGTCGCATCTGTGCCACGATGTCGCGGACGGAACAGTTCGCCTATCTGGCACAGAGCGCTGGCTTTGTCGCGCGCTGGCAGGGTGCCGACGCGCACGAACGGGAGCGCCTCTCATCGGATCTCGAGCGTACCATAGGGGCGATCGCTACCGCGGAAAGCGCGATGCCAGAGCTCTCGTTCGCGGATATCGAAGAATTGCTCGAGGATGAGGTCGTGCGCGTGGCACCTGCTAAGCCAACAGTCGGCGCGGTCGCAGTAGAGACGATCGTCGGATGTAAGGGACTGCGTTTCGACCATGTCTTCGTCAGCGGCGTCGCGTTCGAACGTTTTCCACGGATCTACACCTCACACGCGATGGCGTTCTCGCGCACCTACGGACTGATCATCCGCGAAAACGTCGCCTCGCGCGCGTCGCAGACCGCGAAGTTCGCCTGGTATTACGCGCGGTTCGGTGCGAAGACCATGTATTTGGATGAAGAGCGGCGTGCACTCGCTTACGGGTTGAGTCGGGGCCGCAGCAGCGCAACTGCCACAGGTTTCGGAGTGCCGCCGCCATGGGCGCGCGATCAGGATCTCCTGACCGGATGGGAGAGCGTGCCGGCAGAGTCAGCCGCGCCATGAGGAGCGCTCGCACTGCGGCCATGGTCGTGCTCGCCGCGCTGTTGTGCGCTGCGACGAGTTCACCCCTTGCGATCGGCGGCGTGACCCTCGGCGAACCGATCGGATCCGTGGTGAGCTCGTTTGGAGCGCCCGGACTTGTCGAGACGACGGACCAAGGCCAAGAGTGGCGCTGGTACGATCAAAACGGCTTGGACGTCGATCTGCTGACGGATGATGGCCTCGTCGTGCGTCAAGTGCTCGTGGCACAGCCAGTGTCGCTCGACGGCCAGCCCTCGCCGCTCGTGCAGCCCCCGGAGTTCCCACTCCTTGAGACGAGCGTGACAGTCGCGGCAGCGACGTTACGCCGCTCCGGCGCGACCCCTGTGATAGAGCCGAATCCCGCCGTCGGCGCGTGGCGGATCGGCGCAGACTATCTCGTGCTGCAACTCGCGAACGGCAGCGTGCGCAAGTTGCTCGCGCTCGATCGCGACGCGGCGACCCGCGCGGGATACATCGGAGCCGCGCAGCCGGTCGGCGCCTTCCACGCGCCGCGGCTCATCCAGCAGTATGCCGTCGATTACCCGCGCAAGGCGGTGCAGGAGCACGCTTCAGGGGTTGTGGTCGTGCGCGCGGACATCTCCGCGACCGGCGCCGTCACCGCGGTGACGGTCGTCGTCTCGTCCAAGAATCCGGACATCGACGAAGCGGAAGTGCAGAGCATAAGCCGCTCGAAATTTCGCCCCGCGCTGTGCGACGGCGTTGCCTGCGCTGGTGTCTATCTCGATCGGGAAGAATACACGCTCGACGACTAATCCCGATCTTTGATCGCCTTCCAGACGCGCTCGGGTGTCATAGGGACGGTGTGCGGCGCGGTACCCACCGCGTTGCGGATGGCGTTACCGATGGCGCCTGCAGGGGTCGTGACCGGAGGCTCGCCGGCTCCCTTCATGCCGCCGAAAGGACCTTCCGCCGAGGGCGTCTCGATCACGATTGCTTCGATCGCGGGTGCGTCGAGCATCGTCGGCAGTAGGTAGTCGTGGAAACCTGTCGTCTCGATCCCATGAGATCCGAAACGCAGCTCCTCGGAAAGCGCGAACCCCAAACCTTGCACCGCTCCGCCTTCGATCTGCCCGATGACGCCGCTCGGATTGACGGCGACCCCGACGTCTTGCGCCGTGACGATCTTGCGTACTGCAACGCGTCCGGTGGCACGATCGACCTCGACCTCTGCAGCGCTCGTGACGAACGACGGCGCGATCCAACTCGCAAAATCGTGCGATTCGACGAGTGAGGAGTCGAATTCTGGATCGTTGATCTCTTCGGTTTTGCCTTCGCCGCTGATCGTGCCGCCGTTCTGTCCGGCGAGCGCGCCAAAAGCGATGCTATGGCTCGGGGCGCCGCGCACGTGCGCCCGCCCGTCGCGCAGCTCGATGTCCTCGCGGCGCGCTTCGAGCGCATCCTCAGCTCGCTCGAGCAGTTGGCGGCGCACGCCGTCCGCAGCTGCCTTGACCGCTTGGCCGGCGGAGAAGGTCGACGCGCTTCCGCCGACGCCGCCGTCATACGTGTCGGTGGCTGTGTCACCAAGGGTCAGGACGATGGAGCCGGGATCCACGCCGAGGCGGTCCGCCACGATGAGCGGCAGCGCGCCCGCTGCGGCGCCCGTGCCGACTTCGGGGTTGCCGCTTTGGACGTGCACGCTTCCGTCCGCGCGAACCTCGACTTTTGCTTCAGAGCGCCCGCAGGCGCTGAACCACCACGAGCACGCAATCCCGACGCCACGGTCGCGCTGCCGCCCTTCATGCCAACCGATCGCCTCGGCCGCGCGACGCAGTGTCTCCTTGACGCTCACGCCGTTCAGGCGCTGACCGGTCGGGCTTTGGTCGCCATCTTCCCACGCGTTGCGCAAGCGCAATTCCAACGGATCGATCCCAAGCTCGGCGGCGAGCTCGTCGAGGTGCAGCTCCTTGGCGAAGGTCGCCTGCGGTCCGCCCGGTGCGCGCACCGATCCCGCGATCTGCTTGTTGGTGTAGACGAGCGTGGCGGAAAGGTCATGGTTCGGGATGCGATAGGGCGCCGACGCGAGCATGGTGGCGATGAGCGCCGTACCTGCGCCGTAGCCGATGTAAGCGCCGGTATCGAAGAAGAAGGAGGCCTCCATCGCTAGCAGTCGGCCGTCCTTGTCGGCGCCGCTGCGGAACTTGGCCGTGCCCCCGTGGCGCGGAAAGACATGGAGCCCATCTTCATGACGCGACCACACCACGCGTACCGGCCGCTCGCATTGCAGCGCCAGCGCGGCTGCATACCACTCGGCCGCCATGATGATCTTGCCGCCAAAACCACCACCGACGAACTGGTTGACGAACCGCACGTGCGCTGGATCGAGACCGAAAAACTCGGCCAGCTCGTCGCGATTGCCATATGGCGACTGCGAGCCGCACCATACCGTGAGCCCGCCATCTTTTTCGCGTCGCGCGATGGCGGCGCGTGGCTCGAGATATCCGGGCATCCCGGCTGAGAATACGAACGACGACTCTACGACGGCCTCAGCGTTCGCGAGCCCGCGTGCGACATCGCCGCGGCGGATGTGGGAGAAGCCGCAGATGTTGTCGCGCGTGATGCGATTCGCGCCCTTTTCGTAGGAGCGCCAGTCCGGATGGACGAGCGGCGCGTCCGCCGCGAGCGCCTGATCGATCGTCAGCACGGGCACGAGCACCTCGTAGTCCACCTCGATCGCGGCGGCTGCGGCACGCGCGATCTCCGGTGTCTCCGCCGCGATCGCGGCGACGGGTTCACCCGCGTAACGGACGTAGTCGCGCGGGAATAGATGCTGATCTTTGATCCCGAAGTCCAGGGGTTTCGAGGGTGTGTTCGCAGCGTGCGCGACAGCGGCGACGCCGCGCATCGCGGCTGCACGGGAGACGTCTATCGCCCGGATGCGCGCAAAGGGATGTGGAGAGCGCAGGAGCGCTGCCGAGAGCGCGCCCTCCATAGAGAGGTCCGCGACATAGGTGGCTTGGCCTTGCACCTTCGCCGCCGCATCCAGACGGAGCATCTTCGAGCCGATCGTCATGCTCGCGAGCGCGCCCGCTTGCGCGGGTGCGGTGCATCGTGTTCGCGCGCCGCCGAAGCCGCGTCCGATACCGCTTGCACGATGGCCTGGTAGCCGGTGCACCGGCACAAGTTTCCCGCAAGAGCTTGGCGGATTGCCGACTCATCGGGCGCGTCGTGCTCGAGCAGCAGGGCGAGCGCGGACATGACGACGCCCGGCGTGCAGAAGCCGCACTGCAAGCCGCCGCGGCGCATCATCGCCGCCTGCAGTGGATGGAGCGCTCCTTCAGGCAGGGCTAGGCCCTCGATCGTCGTCACCTCTTTATGATCCGCGTCGACCGCAAAGAACAGACAGGCGTTCACCGGCTCGCGATCGACGAGCACCGTGCACGCGCCGCAGTAGCCCGTGCTGCAACCTTCTTTTGTGCCCACGAGGCCGAGCTGCTCGCGCAACAGGTGCAGCAGCGAGCGCTGCGGTTCTACCATCGCTTCGCGGCTTGTACCGTTCACTTGGAGTTTCACGCGTTGCATGGTTTTAAGAACCGGTCGCGTCGCTTGCGCCGAAGGCCTTGAGGAGCGCCCGCTCGGCCAACACTGCGACGAGGTGACGCCGGTACTCCGCGCTTGCACGCAGGTCAGACAGCGGCTGCGCGTCGCGCTCTGCGGCCGCACGCGCAGCTGCGCTTGCTCGCTCGCGAGAAAAAGCGGCCTTCGAGAGGATTTGCTCGGCGGTGCGCGCGCGGATCACGCTGGGCGCGGTCCCGCCAAGCGCTATCGCGACGCCGGAGAGATTCGAGCTCTCGAAGGAGCCGCACACCGCGACCGAGACGATCGCCATCTCGAAGCCCCGCCGGGTCGTCATCTTGGCGAACGCGCTCCGCCGCGCGCACACCGGTACGTGCACGGCGACCACGATCTCCCGACGGTTCGAGACACCGCGGACGAGCCAGCTTTCGAGCGGTTCAAATCGACTCGGCTCGTCGGAGGTTGCGACGACCAGTTCCGCGCCGTAGGCGACGAGCGCGACGACGAGATCGGACGCAGGATCGAAAGAGCAGATGTTGCCGCCGACCGTCGCGATGGAGCGCAGCTGTCGCGCACCCATAGACCCGGCCGCCTCCGCCAGCATCGGGGCGTGGCGTTTGACGGCGGGATCCTCGGCGAGGGCATGAGCGGTCGCAAGCGCACCGATGCGAAGAGTTGCCTCGCGCTCTTCGATGCGTGTAAGTTCCTGGATGCGTTTGAGATTGACGAGCGCGGCCGTCTTTTCAGGATGCTCGCGCACCGCGAAAGCGACGCGCGTGCCGCCCGCGAGCAGAGTAGCGCCGTCGCCGAAGCGATCGAGCAAGACCAATGCTTCGTCGACGAAGTTCGGCTCGTAGTACTGCATGGGAGCGGCCGTGCTTCCTGCGCGTATTTGCGAGTTCCTATCCGGCGTGCAGGGCACGCCCGCAGCACGTCCGAAATGCGCGACACGGCCAGGGCGACAGGGAAGCCGGTGTAAATCCGGCGCGGTCGCGCCACTGTGATCGGGGAGCCGCCGGGACGCCACGTTCCTATCAAACGGAAGGGAAGGCGCCGGCACCAGGCATTGATCCGAGAGCCAGGAGACCTGCCCGAGCCGCGTGCTTTTGCCACCTCTTCGCGACACAAGAGGTCAAGCGATGATCCATTCCGCCGGCGCGGGCGGGCCGCCACCGCGAAAGATCGCGAGCGTCCGTCAGCTCCGAGCCGCACCGCTTCCCTACCTCGACCACAAGACGAGGTCAGCGCGCCTGCTGCTGCTGGTGCTCGCCGTTCCGTGTGCTGGCCTCCTCGCGCTGTCCATCGGTAGCGTCGCCCTACCCGTGACCGCGATCTGGCAGGCGCTCGCGCATCCGGGTGCAGCCTCGGTGACGCACGCCATCGTGTGGGATCTGCGACTGCCGCGCGTGCTCCTTGCGATCGCGGTCGGCGCGGGACTTGGCATGGCCGGCACTATGTTGCAGGCGCTCTTCCGCAACCCGCTCGTCGACCCGTACATCACGGGTGTCTCGGCGGGCGCGGCGCTGACCGCAGCCATAGGCTTCACACTCGGGCTTGCGTTCGCGGCGATCCCCGCGCTTGCGTTCGCGGGTGGTCTCGTGTGCGCCGCGATCGTGGCATGGATCGGAGCCGGTGAGGGCCCCACGGGCAATCTGCGGCTCGTACTTGCGGGGGTCGCCGTGTCGGCATTAGCGAGCGCGTTCGTCACGCTCATCCTACTCGAACGCGAGCAGACGACCGGCCTCAACATCTTATCCTGGCTTGCAGGTGGCATCGGCGGGCGCGGGTGGCGCGACCTCGCGATGATGCTGCCGTATTTGTGCGCCGGCATCATCTTCGCGTTTACGCAGGTGAACGCGCTGAATCTGTTGCGCTTGGGCAGTCCGGCTGCTGCGGCATTCGGCCTACCGGTCCTCGCCGCGCGCTGGCGCATCATCGGCGCGGCTGCGCTAATCACGGCTGCCTGCGTGAGCGTGAGCGGCATCGTGGGATTCGTCGGCTTGATGGTGCCCCACGTGCTGCGGCGTTTCATCGGAGGCGACGCGCGCTGGTTGCTGGCCGCGAGCGCATTCGGTGGCGCCGTCGTGGTCACGATCGCGGATCTGATCGCCCGCACCGCGCTTGCGCCCGTGGAGATCCCTCTCGGCGTTTTGCTCGCTTTCATCGGCGTGCCGTTCTTCTTGGTCGTCGCGCGTCGGCCGGTGGAGCTATGACGCCCGTGCTGCGAGCAGAACAGGTTGCGGTCGCGTACGAGCGGCGCTCGGTATTCGCTGACGTGGATCTCTCGCTCTTCCCCTCGCGCTTCGTGGCGCTCGTCGGACCGAACGGCGGTGGGAAATCGTCGCTCCTGCGCGTGCTCGCTGGCGTGCAGCGACCGACGGCTGGCCGCATCGTCCAGCAGGGCAAGGTAGCGCTTATCGCTCCGGCCGGCGATCCACCGGGCGATCTGTGCGCCTTCGATCTCGCGGCATACGGTCTGAGCGCGAAGCGAAAGTTCTGGCAATGGGGTTTGAATCCAGATGACGAGCGGCGCATCCACGCAGCGCTCGCGCAGTGCATGCTCGACGACCGTCATGCCGATCCCATAGGCTGCCTGAGCGCCGGTGAGATGCAGCGCGCCTGGATCGCGGCCGCCTTGGCGGCGCGCGCTGACGTGCTGCTCATCGACGAGCCGACGACGCACTTAGACCTGCGCTACCAGCTCGACGTGCTGCAAACACTCGTGCGGCTAGCCCGTTCTGGCGTCGCGGTCGTCGCGGCGATCCACGATCTGACGCTGGCAGCACGTTTTGCCGACGACGTCGCGCTGCTCGCGAACGGCGCACTCGTCTACGGCCCACCGGAAGAAGTGCTCGAACCACAGGCGCTGGAGCAGGCGTTCGGCGTGCCTGTCTCCACCCATCGCCATCCCCAAGACGGCTACCTCATCTGCCTTCCTAGCCTCACGAAGTGAAGGGAGTACTATCGTGCGCTCGTTTGTGATCCTGGTATCGCTGTTTGTTCTGGGAGGCGCTCTCACGTCGTCCGCGCTCGCCGCGGCGACGCCCGCGCCGAGCGTTACGCCGCAAGCGACCCCCCTGCCGAAAAAACTCAGCCAAGTCGTGGTGACGGCGCAACGGCATCCCACGCCGATCGACGGCTCGTCGCGACAGACCTGGATCATCTCGGGCGCCGAGCTCGAGCGTCTTGGAGCGATGACCGCAGCGGACGCCTTGCGGTACGTTCCCGGTGCGGTCGTGCAGCAGTACGGCGTCTATGGATCGCTCGCGACGGTGGCCTTGCGCGGCGCAAGCTCGGCTGAGACGCTGATCCTCATCAACGGTCAACCGGCGAACGAATCGGACACCGGCGATTTCGACTTCTCGACGATACCCGCAAGCGCGATCGACCATATCGAGGTCGTGCAGGGTGGCTCCTCGACGCTCTACGGCAGCGCCGCGATGGGCGGGGTGATCAACATCTTCACGAAGCAGCCGGCGACCGGAGGTAATGTCGACCTCTACACGCAGTGGGGCTACCAGGGTGAATTCACGCGCGGACTTGGGGTGACGTTCGGATCGCCGAATCTGTTGGCGCGCTTGGACGCGCAAACCGTATCAGGCCAAAACATCTTCGACTATCCAGCGTACGGCCAATTGTACCCGCCGGGCGTCCGCACGAACGACGACACGAAGACTGAGGACACCACGCTCAACTTGAACTCGCACCTAGGCATGGTGCACGCGTCGGCGTTTCTGCAGAACGACGCATCCGATATCGGCGCGCCGGGCAGCGTCTTCTTTCCCAGCGGTCTCGCTCGCCAGCAACGCATCTATCAGCGGGCGAACCTCAACTTCGAGCTCCCCATGCCCCGCACGGACGTGCGCCTGCAGATCGCGACCGACGGCCGGCGTCTGCACTTCTACGATCCGACCCCGCCCTTCGGCTACGACACGCAAGGCAATGCGAACTCGCGTGAGCTCGCGTTGCTCGCGACCCAGGAGGTTGGCAGCGCGAACGTGCTGACCGGAGGGTATGACGGCTCGGACGACACCGCGCTCTTCGATTTCGCCTATCAGGGCGAGCCGTATCTCGGTCCGCCTGGTACCTGCCAGGGCATCGTCGAAAGCAAGCCATGTGTGGCGCACGATGCGTCCAGCGCTTTCTACCTCCAAGATGAAGAACACGCGCCGAATTCTCCCTTGACGCTCGACGCAGGTGTGCGCGAAGAGCACGCGGCCGGGAACAAACCGGTGGGCGTCCCGTCGACTGGCGTGAGCTACCAGCTCGTCCCTGGCTTCGACGTGGTCGCGAACTACGGCCGCGCGTTTCGCTATCCCGACCTCGACGAGCGCTACTATCCGGGATATGGCAATCCCGCGCTCTTGCCGGAATATGGCGCGACGTTCGACACGGGCGTCCGGGCCCAAGGCGTGCACGAAGGCCTGAACCTCTCTTATTTCGGCCTCGACACGAACGACCTCATCATCAACGTGCCGATCGATAAGTTCGGTGACGTCAAACCGTTCAACGTGAGCCGGGCACATATCCGCGGGGTCGAGTCGAGCGGGGAGCACGACATCGGCAGCTCCGCGCACCTGCAGATCGCGTACACGGATTTCTTCCGCGCGCTCGATGAGACGCCGCAATATTACGGCAACCGTCTGCTCTACCGGCCGACCGCGACGGCTTCAGCGATGCTCTGGATCGACCGCGGCACGTGGAGCTACGGGTTGGACTCCGACTTCGTCGGGCGGCGGTACGCAGACGAAGCGAACACGCAGCTCATGACGCCCTACGTGACCACGGGTGTCCACGTGAAGAAACGGATCAGCAACCGCTTTGCGGTCACCGTGGCGGTCTCGAATCTCGAGAACAACTCGAACGCGCAGGACGAGCTCGGCTATCCGGTTCAAGGCACGACATATTCGGTGCGGCTATCGACCAGATAGCGCGGCGCGCGGCGCTGCCTAGTGCGCTCGCGCTCGTGTTCCTGGCGTATGCCACTGGGGCGCAGGCCGCGAACCCGCGGATCATTTCGCTCGCGCCATCGCTCACGGAGATCGCCTATCGCATCGGTTGCGGCGGCGAACTCGTGGCGGATACCACGTTCGATGACTATCCGGCGCCCGCGCGGACGCTGCCGCATGTGGCCGATCTGATCACGGCAGACCTCGAGCGGATCAGCGCGCTTTCACCGAGCGTCGTGCTCGCGCTGCACGACCAAGAGAAAGAAGCGGGCCCGATCACCTCGCAGCTGCACGTGCCGGTGCGCTATCTGCCGAACAGAGATCTTTCAGACCTGTATGTCGATATCGCGCAGGTCGGGGCCGCGTGCGGGCGTGAAGCGCAGGCTCGTGCGCTCGCGGAGGACTTGCGGACAAGAATTGCAGCGTTGGCGCGCGAGGCGGCTGCGTATAAAGATCGGCCGAAGGTTTTTTTCTTGCTCGATCTGCCGGGCTTCACCGTGGGAGAGCACAGCTTTCTCGACGACCTGATCCGGCTCGCAGGCGGCACGAACGTCGCGGGCGGGATCAACGTGCCGTACCCCGACGTCAGCGCGGAGTGGCTGCTCCAGGAGAATCCCGATGTGATCGTGGTAGCGCACGACACCCAGTTCGGTGGTGACGTGCTCGCGCAAGAACCCTGGCGCAGCCTGCACGCTGTGCAGGCAGGGCGAATCGTGCGGCCACCGACGGATGATATCTTAGAGCGCGATGGCCCGCGCATCGTCGACGGCCTCGAGTGGCTGATTCACGCGATCCACGGATGACCCTACTGAAATGTAGGGGGCGATAGAATATCGCCCCCACCTGGACGGCTCTTGGACGGCCCGTCTGTTACCATGGGAGGGACAGCTCCAGCTGTTGGGAGGGGTCTATGTTCCGAATCCATCGCATCGTGCTGTGCGCTTTGGCTTTGTGCGGAGTCTTC
>DASPVP010000005.1:0-4223 GCA_035622315.1 Candidatus Acidiferrales bacterium
GCGCTCGCGCGCGCTGACGCGCCGGCACCCTACGCCACCTTCGTCCAGGGCGCGCAGGTGCAGAACGGCCTGTTCAACGTCATCCGCAAGGACGGCAAGGTATATATGGAGATCGCGCCGTCGCAGCTCGACACGGACTTCATCATGAGCGCGGAACAGGTCAACGGGATCGGCGGCTGGGGCGTCATTCCCGGCGGCATCAGCTCCTTCGATCGCATCATCCGTTTCTCGCGGAACGATCAGAAGATCGTCGTCACCTGGCCCAACACGTATTTCATCGCGCCAGGGAACGATCCGGCACAGCGCGCCATCAAGCGGACCTTCGCGGACTCCGTCGTCGGCGTGGCACCGATCGTCGCCTCGGACGCGACGACCGGTCACGTGGTCTTCGACGCATCCTTCCTTCTCGGCGACATCTACGATCTTTCCGCCGTGCTCAAAGGCGTCACCAACACGGAAGATCCCGAGCAGCAGTATCATCTCGACCCTGACCGCACGCTCTTCGGTCCGACCAAAGCCTTCCCCGACAACACGATCGTCACGGCAGACCAGACGTGGGCCTGTGACAATCCCCAAGTCGTGGACAACGTACCCGATCCGCGCACCCTCCTCGTGCGCATGGCCTACAACTTCGTATTGCCGCCGAACGACGGCGACTACATGCCGCGCTTGGCCGACCCGCGCGTCGGCTACTTCGACACGGCGTTCTTGAACTTCGCCACCGATTCGGACTACACGCGTGTCAAACATTACGCGATACGTTGGAACATGCAGCCCTCGGATCCGAGCAAGCCGATGTCGCCTGCCAAGCACCCGATGATCTACTACATGTCGGACAACGTGCCGTATCAATACCGCGATTCGATCCGTAAAGGGATCTTGCACTGGAATGCGGCTTTCGAACGCATCGGGATCAGCAACGCGATCCAGGTGCTCGACCAGCCGAGCGACCCGAACTACGACCCGGACGACGTGCGCTACAACACGATCATCTGGTTGACGGAATCCAACTCCGGCGGCTACGCGGCGGAGAGCCAGATCTGGGACCCGCGCACGGGCCAAGAGATCCGGACGAACATCGTGATCGATGCCGACGTCATGAGCTTTGCAAACACCTCGTGGCAGTTCCTGACGCAACCCACCGCGGGCGGCGCGGGCAATCAGCTGAACGGGCTCGATGTGGCCTACGCTATCGGTAAGGAGCGCGAGGCCAGCTTCGGGCGCATCGCGCTTGCCGCTATGGGTCACCCGTTGACCGGGTCCGCGCTCGCCACGTACAACGATCAGATGCTGCAGTCGTTCGTCGTCCACGAGTCTGGTCACGGATTCGGCTTGCAGCACAACTTCATGGCCTCGATGGCCTACACGGCCAAACAAGTGCAGAGCTTGGCCTTCACTGAGAAGTACGGTGTCGCCACGTCGGTTATGGAGTACTCGCCGCTCAACTTGTGGCCGAAAGGATATCCGCAAGGCACCTATTGGCAGACCGTGCTCGGTCCCTACGACTATCACGCGATCCATTGGGGCTACGCCAGGGTGCCGGGCGCGCGCACGCCGGAAGAAGAGGTTCCCACGCTCAACCGCTGGGCCAGCGTCTGGTCGAATCCGCTCTTCCGCTTCGCGAGCGACGAAGATGTGGACTATGCGAGCGCCCATGCGATCGACCCGCGAGTGGCGCAGTGGGATCTGACGAACGATCCGCTGTCATGGGGCGAGACGCAGCTCAAGCTTACGCACGACTTGTTCTCGGGCCTGGACCGCCACTGGCCCGAGCTCGGCAACAGCTACGATCAAGAACGCGCAGCGTTCGGCACCGTGTTCCAAGTCTATCTCATCGCGGCCACTTGGCCAGAGCATTACATCGGCGGCGAATATCTCTCTCGCGCGCTGCCGGGTGATCCGGGCGCGCAGCCGCCGCTAGTGCAAGTCCCGCGCGCGGAAGAGCTCCACGCCTTCCAACTGCTCGACAAGTACCTGTTCTCCGACGGCGCGTGGAGCATCTCGCCCGTGACGCTGAACCGGCTCGTCTACAGCGAGTGGGAATCAAATCCGAGCGCCGTCTGGGCGTACAATCCGCAGCCGCGCCATGACATGCCGGTCGCGGAGATGGCTGAAGGGCTCGCAGAACAGCAGCTGGCGCGCATGTTCCAGCCGCTCATGCTTGAGCGGGTGGACGATCTCGCGCTCAAGGCCAAGCCCGGCAGCACGATGAGCCTCACCGACCTCTTCGATTGGACGCAGCGTTCGCTCTTCGGCGACCTGCACGATCCGAAGCTGCAGACGATCGGCGAAGTGCATCGTGCGATCCAGCAATGGTACGCGCGCAAGCTCGTGCAGATCTGGCTCGCTCCGGATCCGGGAACCCCCTACGACGGTCAGTCGATGGCCCGGGCGGAGCTTGTCGATTTGCAGGGAACGCTCGCCGGCGCTCTCGGCCGTTCGGGACTGGACGAGGTGACGCGTGCGCACCTGGCGAGCCTGCAAGACGTCGTCACCCGCGCGCTCACCGCGCGCCAAATGGTGCCCGCCCCCTAGATCGAAAATCGCACGTTGTAATGTAGGGGCGATTGCAAATCGCCCCAGCGCGACGTAGAGGGCGATAGAATATCGCCCCTTTTCGTTAACGTGCGATCGCGGTCGGCCGCGTGCCGAGCGGAATCCCCGCGCTCACCGTCTTCGCGACCACGTCCACCACGACGCAATCGTTGTCGCCGGATTGCGCCACGAGCGCTCTCGTGGCATCGAGGAATGAGACCGCCGTCGGATTGAGGCCGACCGGGATAGTCGCTATCACCGAGCGGCTCGCCACATCGATGAGCGTCGCATCGTTTGTGCCGAAGTTCGCGACGAGCAGATAGCGCCCGTCGGGCGACACGGCAAGTCCGCGCGGCGCAACGCCTGTTGGGATCGGTGCGGCGGCCTGGCCGCTTGCGACGTCGATGGGCGTTATCGTATTTGACCCCATGTCGCTAACGAAGAGCGTCTTCCCATCCGGCGTCACCGCGAGGCCACGCGGCCGCGCTCCGACGGGTATCGGCGTCAGCGCGACGCGCCGGCGCACGTCGACGGGTGTGACGTCATCAGAATTCTGATCGGCCACGTACAGCGTCTTGCCGTCGGGCGTCACGGCAAGGTCGCCGGGCGCAAGCCCGACTTTGACCGGTGTGCCGGCTGCCAACGTGGCAACATCGATCGGTTGCACCGTGTCGTCGCCATTGTTCGCGACCCAGACCGTGCTTCCATCGGGCGTCATGCGTATGCCCCAGGGAGTCGATCCGACACGCACGGTCGCGATCGTCGTGCCGCTCCTGAGATCGACGATCGAGAGTTCGTTCGCCTGTTCGTCCGCAACATACGCGCGCGATCCGCTCGGGTCCACCGTGAGGTCCCGCGGAAATTCCCCGACCGCGATCGGCGCGCCGAAGGCCATCGTCCGCGCATCGATCGCCTGGATGGAATTGTCGAAGAAATTCGTCGCATACGCGAGCGAGAGCCGTTCGCCCGGCCGCGCCACGCGCACCACCCTCGTGGCGCGTTCGACGAGCGCTGCGTTGGCGGTCGTGCCCGCGATGGCCACGTCATACAGGCCGGTTGGGGTCGTTTGTGCTGCGGCGAGTTGTGTCGTCACAGGGTCGTTCTGTCCGCTGGAGAGCGTCGCGGTCCCGTTCGCGGGCGCGAGTTGCAGGCCGCCGGGCACAAGCGCGCGCCAGGTGACCTGCGTGGCCGCCGCGCCAGCCGGGTTCGCAAGCGCAAACCCTAACGTCGCCACGCCGCCTGGCGAGAGCGCGAGCTCTGAAGGATCGACGGAGATCGCAGCTTGCGTCGACGGTACGAAACTGACCGGATGTGGAGCGTACGAAGGCGGCGCATCCGCGGGAGCAGCCGCCCAGTCCGGATTCGGAACCGAACGCAAAGCGAAGAAGAGCCTCGTCGGCGTGGTCTGCGAGTAAACGATCCAGCTCCGCGGCCAGACCTGACCGTTCACGCGGACGTTTTGCACGAACGCATCGTTCGTCGACGCGGCCGGTGCATCGATCGTGATCCCCGCCGCCCCTGGTATGCGGATGTCGACGTGCGAGAACAGCGGTGCTCCGAGGTCGAGCACGCCCGTGGCTGGGTTTTGCGGGTAAAGACCGATCGCGCACCACACGTACCAGGCGCTCATGGTGCCCAGATCGTCGTTGCCAGGAAGCCCATCGGGCGTATCGCCCCAGAGCTGCGTG
>DASPVP010000006.1:0-21013 GCA_035622315.1 Candidatus Acidiferrales bacterium
TGTCTGCGACGGCCCGGACGCGGTCCGCAAACAAGCGCGCCTGAACTTCCGCCGCGGCGCCACGCAGCTCAAAGCGTTCATCAGCGGTGGCGTCGTGTCGACCACGGATCGTCTCGAGGACACGCAATTGACGGTTGAAGAACTGCGCGCCGCCGTGGAAGAGGCGACGGCGAGAGATACGTACGTCTCTGGACACGCGCACAACGTGCGTTCGATCCGCAACGGGATCGACGCGGGTCTCGCGTGTTTCGAGCATGGCACGATGCTCGACGAAGCGACGGCAGCGCAGATGGCCAAAGCAGGCGCAGCGCTGGATCCCACGCTCGCAGTCTGCCACTTGCTAGCCACCGAGTGGAAACAGTGGGGATTACCGGAGCTCGTCGTTCCGCGCATTGCGGGCTGCGAAGCCGCGATGAACGACGCCGTGCGCATGGCTGAAAAGGCCGGCGTGCTCATGGGCTCGGGTTCGGACCTGCTTGGGCGAAGGCAGAACCGTCGCGGCCTTGAGGTCGTGCTCAAGAGCAAGGTGCTTTCACCCATGCGTGCGATCCAATGCGCGACCATGGGCAATGCGCGCATCATGCGCCAGGAGGAGCGGCTCGGCAGTATCGAGGCGGGCAAGCTTGCCGACGTTATCGCGGTGATGGGAGATCCGTTGACGAAGCCCGAGCTGCTCGACGATCCCTCGAACGTGGCACTCGTCATCAAAGGTGGGAAGATCGAGAAGAATCTTCTCGCCTAGGAGGGGCGATTTCAATCGCCCCCTACGTTGCCTTGGCGATTTTCAATCGCCCCTACATTCAGGTGGGGTTGGCGAGCGCCTCGAGAGCGCGTCGAGCGAAGACGCGCAGCATCCGTTTTCGATATGGGATCGATCCGCTCGTGTTGTCGAGCGGTTTGCCGACCGCAAACGCTGCATCTGCCGCGGCCTCGAGCGCATCCGGTTCCAATCGTGTGCCTACAAGAGCGGCCGCCGCGAGCGGAGCGTCGACAGGTTTCGGCGCAACGGCCCCGAGCACGACCCGCGCGTTCGCGCAGACGCCGTCCGCAAGCTCTATGACGGCGGCAATGCCCAAAATCGGAAAATCGAACGAGTTGCGCAAACGCAACTTCCGATAGGCGCTGCGCGTCTCTTTTGCCGGCGGAGGAAGCGCGACGGACGTGACGATCTCGTCCGGTCGCTTCGCCCACGCGCGTATGCCGTCGTTGCGGAAAAAATCCGCCGCCGCAACCTCACGCCGGCCGCTTGGGCCTTCGAGTCGCAACGTAGCGCCGTAGGCCACGAGCACGGGAGCTGTGTCCGATGAATTGACGGCCACGCAACTTGGGCTTTTCGGCGCCACGCGACAGATGTCGCCATCCTTCTTCATGCAATAACCGAGCGCCATGCGCCAGTCGAGGTTCTGGTTGTAGTAATTGCAACGCGTGTCGAGGCAGACGTTGCCGCCGAGCGTGCCCATGTTGCGCAACTGGGGCGTTGAGATCGAGGAGGCTGCCTGCGCAAGCGCGGGGTAGCGGCGTTTGACCAGCTCGCTCTCGGCTATGTCGGTCAGGGTCGTCAGTGCTCCTATGTCAAGACCGCGTGCTTCGTCGTACCGGATGTAGCGCAGATCGGCGACAGGCTTCAGCCCGATCAGCGCTTTGGGTGTGAAGAGCCGCTGCTTCATGTTTGCGTAAAGGTCTGTGCCGCCCGAGACGACGAGCGCTTGGCCGCCATGCGCGACGAGCCGTTCGACGGCCTCGCCGATGCTTGTCGCTGCTTCGTACTGGAATGGCGGGAGTCGCAGCACGTGCGGTCAGCGCTCTCCGCCAAAGCGCGCGAGTTCGGCTTGCAGATCGAGCCGGGCAGTCGGCGCGGCAGACTCGTACTCGCCCCACAATTCCTTTGGCACCATCCACATGACTTCGAACTCGTTGCCGTCGGGATCGAGGCCGTAGACGGACTTGGTCGCGCCGTGATCGCTCTCGCCGGTCAATACGCCGCGTTCGATCAGTGCAGTGCGCATAGCCGCGAGATCCTCGATCGTTGGCACCTGCCACGCGATGTGGAAGAGACCAGTCGCGTTCTGGGGAGCTTCCATCGCGCGCGAGCCGAGCGCGAGGAACCCGAGGTCGTGATGGTTTGACGAACCAGAAGCACGCATGAACGCCATCTGCCGGCCGACGCGCGCGATCTCCGTGAAGCCGAAGACATCGCGGTAGAACGCGAGAGCGCGATCGAGGTCGCGGACTTTGAGCACGGCGTGATTGAGCTTGACGTTCACTGCTTTGCCGTTCACGCGGGAACCGGTGACTTGGGCTGCGGCGCTCGCACGGCTTTCAAACGCAAGGGCGTTCCGCTGGCTGCATCGAGCGCCTTGAGCACTTTCTCGGGCGTGATCGGCGTCGAGTGTATGCGGGCTCGGATCGCATCCGCCACGGCGTTGGCGATCGCGGGGATGACCGGATTGAGCGGCCCTTGGCCTGCCTCTTTGGCACCGTACGGACCTTCTTTGTCGTCCGTCTCGACGATCAGCACGTCGATGGTGGGTGTGTCGAGGCTCGTCGGCGTCTTGTAGTCGAGCAGGTTCGGGATCTTGTGCTCGCCAGCGCGGAACGGCCACTCTTCCATCAGCGCTTCCGACATGCCCATGTAGACCCCGCCCTCGATCTGGCCCTCGACCGAATCAGCGTTGATGCACCGGCCGACGTCGTGCGCGAGCGTGATCCGCTCGAGCCGGACCTCCCCTGTCTCGAGATCGACCTCCACTTCTGCGACTGCGACGCTGTACGAGTATGCGGGCGAAGGACCGACGCCAGAACCTTTGTAGTCGGCTGCAAGCTTCGGCGGCGTGTACGATCCCGGGCAGGCGAGCGTTCCGAAGCGCGCCTCGCCGAGCTGCGCCGCTTCGATGAACGTCATCTCGCGCGCACTCTCGTCCATATTGAACACGCGCCGGCGGGAGAACCCGATGCGTTCAGGCGCGCATCCGAGATTCTCTGCGACAGCTCGCGCGATCAGATCTTTGATCTTCGAAGCCGCGTCGCGAGCGGCATTGCCCGCCATGAACGTCACGCGGCTCGAGTAGGAGCCAAGGTCGACGGGCGTGAGGCTCGTATCGCCGTAGCACACGTGGATGTCCATGACGTCGACACCGAGCGTTTCCGCGACGATGGCCGCGAGCATGTGCGTCGACCCTTGACCGCACTCGCTCGTTCCGGAAAGGATGGTCACGCCGCCGCCGCGGTCTACCTTCACGATGGCCCCCGACTGGGGCATCGGGTTCCAATAGATCGGAAGGCCAGCTCCGCAGAGATAGGAGCTCGCAGCGATGCCGATGCCCTTACCACGTGGCATCTTGCCGCGCTTGCTGTCGTAGTCCGTGTGCGCGGACGCCGCATCGATGCATTCCCGGAGCCCGCACGAGGTCACTCGCAGGCCGTTGACGGTCACCGAGTTGGGATCCACCGCGATGCGTTTGCGATACTCGGCTGCGTTCAAGCCGAGGGCATCTGCGATCTTGTCCAATTGGTTCTCGATGGCAAAGCGCGGCTGCGTCGTGCCATGTCCGCGCTTAGGGCCGCACGGCGGCTTGTTCGTAAAGACACGGCAGCCGTCGAACTTGTACGCCGGGACTTTGTAGGTGACCGTCGTCAGCGCACCCGTGTAGTAGGTCGTAGCGACGCCGTAGGAACCATATGCGCCGCCGTCAAGCCACGACTGCAGATGGATCGCTGTGATCGTGCCGTCGGCCTTGACGCCGGTCTTGAGCTTGAAGCGAACCGGGTGACGTCCGCGATGGGCGTAGAAAACTTCCTCCCTGGTCAGCGCGATCTTCACCGGCCGTCCGGTCCTCATCGCGAGATAGCCCGCCGCAAGCTCGTGTGCGAAGGGCTCCGTCTTACCGCCGAATCCCCCACCGACCGGCGGTGCTATGACGCGGACGTGGCTGCCGGGCAGGTGCAAGACCGCCGCGGCGATGCGGTGCAGGTAGTGTGGCGTCTGCGTGGAGCACCAAAACGTCAGCTTTCCATCAGCGCCGTACTGCGCCACGACGGCGTGCTGCTCGATGGGCGCGTGCGTGTTGCCCTCGAAGAAATACTCATCTTCGAAGATGCGATCGGCTTTTGCAAAACCGGCCTCGACCTCGCCGAACTCGAGGTGCACTTCTTTGTGGACGTTGTTCGTGCGCCGCGGGTTGGGATGGATCTGTGGCAGATCCGTGCGCAGCGCGTCGTCGATCGACATGATCGTGGGGAGCGGTTCGTACTCGACCTCGATCAGGGAAAGCGCTTCTTCAGCCGTGAGTTCGTCGTCGGCGACGACGCAGGCGATGGGATCGCCGACGTAGCGTACGGTGTCGATAGCCATGACGGTCTCGTCAGGGCTGGAAGGTAAGATGCCATAGCGCACTGGCAAATCTGAACCTGTCGCCACCGCGACGACCCCCGGGAGGGCGAGCGCCTTGCTGGCATCGACGCGTTTGAGCCGAGCGTGGGCGTGAGTGCTGCGCAGCATCTTACCGTGCAGCATGTTCGGGAGAAAAATGTCATCCGCGAAACGGTCTTGCCCGGTCACGCGGGTGAAGCTGTCCACTTTCGGCATCGATCGGCCGACGACCGTGAAACCTTCGGGTTTAGACGGGGGTGCGACGGGCGCTCGCACGACGATCGACGGGCTGACGGTACCATCAGTGAACGGCCGTGCGTCGCCGTCGGGATTGGTCGCCGTGGAGACGGCCGGCAGGTCTGCTTCAGACATCGGCGGTCTTCTTACGCATGCGCGACGCGGCGAGCGCGATCGCTTCGACGATCTTCGTATAGCCGGTGCAGCGACAGAGGTTGCCCGAGATCGCTTCGCGGATCTCGGTTTCGCTCGGTGCGTCCGAGTGCTCGACGAGTGCAGCGCCGGTCATGAGGAAACCTGGCGTGCAATATCCGCACTGCGCCGCGCCACATTCTGCGAATGCTTGCTGCACCGGATGCAGGCGCGGTCCGTCGGCCAGCCCCTCGACCGTGCGCACCTCGTGTCCCTGGGCCTCGACTGCAAGCGCGAGACAACTCAGGATAGGCTCGCCGTCGATCAGCACCGTGCACGCGCCGCAGTGGCCCATCTCGCAGCCGTGCTTCGTGCCGGTCAAGTCGAGGTCTTCACGCAGCACCTCTAAGAGCGTCTTGTTCGGATGACAGGCACACTCGACGGGCTGGCCGTTGATCTCGAGTTCGAGGAGTACTTTGGGAGGGGCTACGGTCACGTGATCAGCTCAGCGTTCATCTGTTTGAACGGTCGTTCAACCGCCTGTATGATTTTAACACAAAGGGCGACCAAAATGTAGCGGCCGGCCCCTCAGGCCGGCCTTCGCTGACGGTCGTGAATCTAAGGCTAGAACGCTCCGAGGCCGTGCGGGGTGCCGAAGCCTGTCGGTCCATCGTAACCCACCTTTGCCGTACACAGATAGCTGTTGCCACAGTTGCCGTTCGAGCCGCTCGTGACGTCATTTAGCGAGCTTGCGTGGCTGTATGGGTTCGATCCGTATTCCAGAGTCGCGCCGTTGCCGGCGAGCGCATAAACTGCGGCGATGAGCGGTGCTGACGCGCTCGTGCCGCCGGAGACGCACCAGCCCGAGCAGCCTTTCGGGCCGCCGAACGTGTCGTAGGTGGCGACACCCGTGTCAGGGTCAGCGTCTGAAGCGACATCGTTATCGATGCGCATGGAGCAAGCGCTCGTGTACGCGGGTCCGAGGCTTTTCTGCCACGATGGCTGGTTGATATAGATGCTGCAGCGACTGCCCGTGTCGGGCCAGACGGTCTCGGACCAGCCTGTGGCGGTCTGCTCGAGCGTCGTGCCGCCGGTTGAGGTGACAAATTCCGAGGTCGCAGGATAGCCTTCGTTCGGATTGTCATATCCCTCGTCGCCTGCCGCGACCGTGATCATAATGCCCGGATGATTGAAGTGCACCTCGTCGCCGGTTTCCGAGGAATACTCGTTGCCGTTCCAGCTGTTCGAGATCTCGTTCGCATGACACGTGGTGGCTGCCGTGTCCTCGGCGGTGTAGAGATCCGAGTTGTTCGCGGTGTTGGCTTCGATCAAGAGGATCTTGCAATTCTGACAGATGGATGAGACCATATCCACATCGAGCGATTCCTCAGCTTCCCAGCCGCCTGTGCTGTCAGTGCCCGGCAGCGGGGACGTCATCCCTGACTCATTCACTTTGAGGAAGCAGCCGTTCGCGGTTGTGCAAGCCGGCAGGGCAAACGAGGAACGAAAGACCGAAAGATCGGACTCGGCACGGGGGTTGTCGTAGGCGTCCACGATCGCGACGACCTGTCCGCCGCCTTGAGAAGCCGAAGCTGCGGTCAGCGAATACGCTGACTGCAACTGGGCTGGGGAGTAGCCGGAAGCGAAATCGGATGAGATGTCCGTCCGCACCAAAGCCATGCACCGCATGACGCCGGGTCCCGCCGCCGGACAGATCGCTTTTGACGGACCAGGTCCGATGCTTTGGGGAACGACAGCCTGGTGGATCGGCCGCGCGTAGACCAAAACCTCAGCGGCGGCGCTCTTCAAGGACGTGCACGATTGGATGCCAGGCGCCGTGGTCGGAGCGATCTGAGCAGTCGTCGGCATCGTCGATCCGCCACCGCCACTGCCACAGGCTGTGGTGAACGCCGCGATGGCACAACTGAAGAGGACGAGCGCTCCCACTGCCCAGGGCGTGGAAGAACTGTGCTGCGTCGCGCTCGACCGGCTGCTCGAACTCACTTGTGGGTGGGCTCCTCGATGAGGGTGTGGCTAGAGATTCACCGTCGGCGAAAGCACATCCCTAGTGACGCCGGACCCCGTCGCAAGCGGACCTTCGGGCCGCGAGAACGCATATGAAAATGAGAGGCGAGCGAGCGAGCGCTTAGACCTTCAGCTCGACCTTCTCGAGCGCCAACTTGGTGCTCACCACGTGACGATTGAGGCGAAGCTCTTCAGGTTCGAAACCGAACGCGAGTCCGAGCAGCTGCGGCAGGTGGAAGATCGGCGTCCCGATCGGCTCTTTCAGGATACTCTCAGCATCCGGCTGTTGACCGTCGAGGTTGAGGTGGCACAAGGGACACGGTGTCACAAGCACGTCCGCGCCTTTGCTTTTGGCTTCGAGCAAGTGCTTGCCCGCCATCTTGAGCGACGCATCTCGATTGAACGTCAGCATCGGGAAGCCGCAACATTTGCTCTTGCCATGATACTCGACCGGCGTCGCGCCCACCAATTCGATGATCTGTTCGAGGTACGTCGATCGTTCCGGCTTCTCGCGCAGACCGAGGTGTTCTTCGGGCCGCAGGATGTAGCAGCCGTAGAAGGGCGCGACCGCAAGACCAGTAAGACGCCGCTTGACGAGCGGACGTATCTTGTCCAAGCCGATGTCCTCGACCAACATCCACAGCAGATGCTTGACTTCGGTCGTCGCCCCGTACTGGAAGCCGCTCTCGAGGAGCGTGCCGTTCACACGCTGCAGCAGTTCCTCGTCGTGCGCGAGCTTGTATTGCGCGCCGCTGAGTACGCCTTGGCAGGTGCTGCAGATGGTCATGAGGGCCGCACCTTCACGTTCGGCCATGGCTAGCGTCAGGGCGTTTAAGGAGTAGGCGAGATCAGGGTTTTGCTCCGTGAGCACGCCCGCGCCGGTGCAAGGCGCCTCGTAGAGCTCCGCGAGTTCGAGCCCGAGCGTCGGTGCGATCTTCTGCATCGAAACGTAGAGTTCGGGGCAAGCCCCTTTGGAGACGCAGCCGGGCCAGAATGCAACCTTCATTACTTACTCCGTTGTGGCGGGGCGACTTCGCAGTCGCCCCCTACATTGCGCTTGCGGTAGGCGGCCAAGTTATTTTATCCCGCCCAGGCGCTTGAAGATGTTCTTGATCCGCTCGAGATGCGGGATCTTGTGATGGATGATCGGCGGCAATTTCCCCGCTTTCAGCATGTTGAAGGCGGCGGGCAGCGACGCGAGCTGCGCGCGCACGTTGAAGAGGCCGAACGACTTCGGCATCAAGGTCAATTCGTTGAGCCGCCCACTATCCCGCACGGAGTCGGCGAACGCTTCGGCGTGTCGGGTTCCGGCGTTGTTGGTGAACCCAGCCTCCACCGCCATCCGGCGCAGCTTGAGGATCTGCTCCAGCGGGGCGACGCCCTTCGGGCATCGGCTGACGCACTCGTAGCAGTGCGTGCAGTCCCAAACCCCGTCTGCCTCCGAGTACTCGCCCAACCGCTCGCTGGTCTTGTCGTCGCGCGGATCTGCTGTATAGCGATAGGCTTTGGCGAGAGCCGCGGGACCGACGAAGTTCGGATTGACGGCGAACGACTCGCAATCCATGAGGCACAAACCGCACGAGATGCAGCTCACCTCTTGGATGAGGTTCTCCATGGAGTCGTTCGGGACGCGATACTCCTCGCCGCTCGGTACTGGCGTCTTGTTCTCGAGCCAAGGTTTGACTTTGCGGTTCTTCTCCCAGAACGGCGTCATGTCGGCAACGAGATCGCGAATGACCGGCATGGACGGCGGCGATTCCACCGTCACCTTGCCGTCTTTGGCGACGTCACGCAACTTCGAGACACAGGCCAGGCGCGCATGTCCGTTGACCCACATGCCGCACGAACCGCAGATGGCGCTGCGACAGGCGCAGCGGACCGCTAAGCTCTCGTCTTGATACTCGCGGATGGTGATGAGCGCGTCGAGGACCATTGCGTGGTCGTCGAGCTCGACCTCGAAGGTCTGGTAACGCTTCTGCGGCGCCTGCTCGTACGGCGGCGGGTACGGGCGCGTGGCCGCGCCAGGCCGATTGGCCTGCGTCCTGTCGTAGCGTCCGACTTCGATCGTCCACTTCATCGTCAATACGTCCGTTCTTGCGGGGGCCACTTGGTGATCGTGACCGGTTGATAGGTGATCTGCGGAGGTTGCCCATCATTGTAATGCAGGACGACGTGGCGGAGCCATTCGGCGTCGTTGCGTTGCGGGAAGTCCGTGCGGGAATGCGCGCCGCGGCTCTCGGTGCGCGTGATCGCTCCGTAGATCGTGGCCTCGGCGCAATCGAGCATGTAGCCGAGTTCGAGGACGAAGGTAAGCGCTTGGTTGTAGATGCGGCTCTTGTCGCCGACCGCGACCGAGCTGTAGCGGCGCTTGAGCGCTTGCACCCCGGCAAGCGCTTCTTCCAGACTGGCCTGGTCGCGATACACGCCCACTTTGGCGTCCATGAGCGTGCCGAGTTCGAGGCGCAGCCGCGCGTGCGTTTCACCCGTGTAGGGACGGGTCATGAGCGCTGCGATGCGCCGCTGTTCGGACGCGAGGAAATCCTCACCGGATGCGGTCGTGGACACCGACTTCACGTATTCCGTCGCCGCCTTGCCCGAGCGCCGCCCGAAGACGAGCGTGTCCAGCAGCGAGTTCGCACCAAGACGATTGCCGCCGTGCACGCTCACGCAGGCGCACTCACCCGCGGCATAGAGACCGGGTATGGAGGTCGCTCCGTTCACGTCGGTCTTCACGCCGCCCATGATGTAGTGCATGCCGGGGCGCACGGGGACCGGATCCGTGATCATGTCGATGCCTAAGAAATCGAGCGCGATCTCGTGGATTTGCGGCAGCTTGCTCATGATCACGTCTGCACCGAGGTGGCGCAGGTCGAGCAGCACGTTGCCGTCGATGCCGCGACCCTCCGCGATCTCGATCGTCTCGGCGCGCGAGACGACGTCGCGCGAAGCCAGCTCCATCATCTTCGGCGCATAACGCTTCATGAAGCGCTCGCCATCCCGGTTGAGCAAGAAGCCGCCCTCGCCGCGCGCCGCCTCGGTCATCAAGAATCCTGAACCTTTGAGCGTCGTGGGATGGTACTGCACCATCTCCATGTCCATGACCGGTGCGCCGATGCGATACCCGAGGGCGATCCCATCGCCCGTGCAGATGAGCGCGTTCGTGCTCGGCTCGTAGACGCGGCCCATGCCCCCGCTCGCGATGATGACCGCTTTAGCCCGGACCAGGTTCAACTCGCCGCTCAACATGTCGATCGCGACGACGCCGCGACAGGTGCCGTCCGGCGCGTAGAGCGCGGTCGCGAACCACTCCTCGTAGACCTTGACGTCGGCTTTGAGGATCTGATCGTACAGCGTGTAGAGCAGCGCTTGACCCGTGATGTCGCCTACGAAGTAGGTCCGCGCTTTTGACGCGCCGCCGAACGCGCGCGTTCCGAGCCGTCCCTCGTCATCGCGATAGAAGATGACGCCCATGTGCTCGAGCTCGATGATGTCTTGGGGCGCCTCGCTCGTCATGATCTCGACCGCGTCTTGATCCGCGAGATAGTCGCTGCCTTTGATGGTGTCGAACGCGTGGATTTCCCACGAATCGCCGGCGCCGATCGCGGCGTTGATGCCGCCTTGGGCGGCTCCCGAGTGACTGCGGACGGGGTGGACTTTCGAGAGGACCGCGACGTTCGCGCCGCTGCGCGCGGCTTCGAGAGCGGCACGCATGCCTGCGAGCCCGGCTCCGAGCACAACCACATCATGATCCAAAATCATGTTTTGCGGGCGCGTTTAGACAGCGTGGGGACAAGCCCTGCGCACGGCTGTGCCGTTTGTCGTGCTGCGGCTAGGCCGGAAGCGGCTCGATCGTGACCGAGCGCATGACGTCGTCCGCCTGCACCTTGCGCGCGACGTCTAGCCCCGATGTGAGGTGGCCGAAGACGGTGTACTGATGATCGAGGAAGTGCGCGTCTTCGGTACAGATGTAGAATTGGGAGCCGGCGGAATCCGGCGATTGCGCGCGCGCCATCGCGACGGCGCCGGCGTCGTGCAGGTTCTTATTGAATTCCGCCTTGAGATTGTAGCCCGGGCCACCCGTCCCGGTGCCTTCGGGGCATCCGCCTTGGATGACAAACCCGGGCACGACGCGATGGAACGTCAGGCCGTCGTAGAACTTCGAGCGCGCGAGTTTGATGAAGGACGCGACCGTCACCGGCGCATCGTCAGGAAAGAACCGGAAGACCATCTCCCCGCGGTCCGTGACGATACGCGCCTGCATCGTCTTTGCCTGGCTTGTCAAGCTCAGCGTCTCTTGGGTGCTGGGCGGTTCGTGGGCCATACCGGTGCTTTCTGTCCCTGTCGCAAGGACCCTGGCGATGCGAGAAGATGCGCGCGCCCGCGTTGACACTCGTGCAGAGACCATGATAGAATCGGTGCTTGAAAGCTGTCCCCGCAGAGCCGCTGCGATGCCGTACGGAAAGGAGAGGCCGAATTGAACGATACGCGCACGAATGCCACGGTCTTCCTTTTCGCTGTCGGTATGGCGCGGATGCTGCCGCGTGCAGCCGAAGCTGGGGGTTTCGCATCCAGGTCGTGTAGGCGCTGAAGAGCGCCGCACGGACGTGAGTTTCGCGAAGCCCCTGCCGACGGCGGGGGCTTCGTCGTTATGCTACCGATCGACGGCGAGAAACGGAGTGCGCTTTTTCGACACACTTGCGATGATGAACGTGATGAAGGGAGGTGAAATGTGATGCAACGATTCGGTCTGAGCGATGCCGCGCGACAGCGGCAGCGCGCGCTGCTGGCCGAAGCGGCGAAAGCGCGCCAGGTGGCGACGCTGCGCCGTTCTCGACAGCGCGTTACCACACGGGCTCGCGTCGCTCGCGCGCTACGCGCGGTGGGCTATGCGCTCCTGGATGCAGGACACTCGCTCGAGCCCGAAAGCTGGCGGTCGGCTCGATAGCTGACCGCCGGTTCGCACGCGCACGTCCGTGCGCCGGACCTTTTTCAAATCGCGAGCTCCGAGCGTTCTTCCGACGCGAAGAACTGCGCCGAATACAATGAAGCGTACAGGCCGCCCCTGGCCAAAAGCTCTGCGTGTTTCCCTGACTCGACGATCCGCCCGTGTTCGATGACGTTGATGACGTCGGCCCGGAGCACGGTGGACAGCCGGTGCGCGACGACCAGGCTCGTCCTGCCGCGCATCAGCGGCACGAGCGCCTCCTTGATCAACCGCTCCGACGTGGAATCGAGCGAACTCGTCGCCTCGTCCAAGATCAAAATCCTTGGATCTTTCAGTAAGACCCGCGCGAGCGCGATACGCTGACGCTCGCCACCCGATAGCTTGTGACCACGCTCGCCTACCACGGTCGCGAGACCTTCGGGCAGGTCCACCACCACATCGTAGATGTTCGCGGCCCTGCAAGCGTCGAGCAGCTGCTCGTCCGTGGCGCTCGGATTGCCGTAGCGCAGATTCTCCGCGATGCTGGCGTGGAACAGATATGTCTCCTGCGTGACGATCCCGATGTTGCGCCGCAGCGATGGCAGCGTGAGGTCGCGGATGTCATGCCCGTCGACGAGCACGCGGCCTTCTTGCGGGTCGTAGAAACGGGGCAGCAATTGCATGATCGTCGTCTTGCCTGCCCCGCTCGGGCCCACGAAGGCGACGAGTTCCCCCGGCCGCGCGTGAAACGAGATGTTGTGCAGCACCGGTCGATCGGGCACGTAGCCGAAGGTCACGCGATCGAAGACGATATCGCCTCGCGCCGCCTGTAGCTCGATGGCGTCGGCTCGCTGTGGCGCTTCCGGCGTCATGTCGAGGTAGTCGAAGATCCGCTCGAAGACAGCGAACGCGCTGATGAGCTGCACTTGCACGCCGACGAGCGCGGAGGCGGGACCGTACAGCCGCGCCAGATACGCCACGAAGGCCACAATCGTGCCGACGCCGAGCCCTTGCGTGATGGCGAACCAACCGCCTGTCAGCCAGACGATTGCGGGTCCTACCACGACGAGCGCGCCGACCAGCGCGATGAACCAGCGGCCCACGAGAGCGAGTTTGACCTCGAGATGCATCAGATCGGTGCCGGCTTCATGAAAGCGGGCCGCTTCCTCGCGTTCGCGCACGAACGACTTCATGAGCGTGACGCCGGAGAGGGAGAGCGTCTCTTGCAGCAGACTCTCGATGCGATCGCGCGCCTCGCGCGTGCGCTTGCGCACGGTGAACATGGTGCGGCCCACTGGTCCAAGCGGGATGACCATCAGCGGCACGACCACGAGCGAGAGCAACGCCAGCCGCCAGTCGAGCAAGAAGATCGCGATGAGCGTCGTCGCGATCACGATCACGTTCGTCACGATGCTGACGAAGGTCCCCGTGATCACGCTGTCGATGGCGTCGACGTCGCTCGAGACGCGATTCATGATCTCGCCCGTCTTCGTCGAGGTGAAGAACGAGAGCGACATGCCGTGCAGATGCTGGACGAGCGCGTCGCGCATGTCGCGCATGATGCCCTCGCCCACGTACGAGTTCAAGAACCCTTGCCACGCTCCGATGGCGGCGGCCACGAGCGCCGAAGCCACCATGCCGCCCACCAAGAGGTAGAGCAGGTGCAGGCTCTTGTGGGCGATGGCGCCGTCGATGATCCACTTCGTGAAGAGCGGCGGCAGTTGCCCGAGGATGCTCGTCACGAGGATCGCGAGGAGGATGAGGGTCTCTTGGCGCCAGTAGGGCCAAAAATAGGTCGCCATGCGGCGCCAGTCGATGCGCTTGGGGTGCTTGCCCTCGCCCAAGCTCATTGAGGCCATGATGTGCCAAGGAGATCCGCCGAGCATCTATGCTACTTGGCGGTCGGTGCTCCCGGATTCCCGCAAAGAGGGGGTTAGACTTCGAGCGCGTCGATGTTGCGCAGCGACGTACGCAGCGACACAGACGCGAACCAAACGACGAAGCACGCGCAGAGCGCCAAGCCTGCCAGGACCGCAACACCGCCGTGGACCAGCACGCGCGCGGCTCCCAGGATCCCGCCGCACAACGTCAGGATGCTCAAGGCGTACAAGAACGGGATGACCATGCGCACGCCGCGGTTGATCGAATTCGGGTTATCCCAGTTGAACGAGGGAAAGGTGGTGTCGAACGACAGCCCGCAGCAGACCGACGCGATGGACATCAGCACGGCGAACGTCACGAGCGCGAGCGTGCGCAAGAGGCCGAAGCCGTAGCCGTAGGCAAGGGCTGCCGCGCCGAAGGAGATGACGAGCGCCGTCTGGATCCACGCGATGGCGAACTTGTCGCGCAAGATGTCGGATGCGCGCAGCGGCATGGCCCGGAGTGTTGCTATCGACGCGTGCTCGAGCGAAAGCGCGGTCATGCCTGGGTTCAATCCTGCGAGCACTGCGACAAACCCGACCTGGACCATCGCGAGTTGCACGGTTAGCGGCAAGAGCGGTGTTTGCACGCGATGCCCAACGAGCAGGTAGGCGATAAAACCGAGCGACGTGATGTGCGTGAACCAAAGCTGCGGAGTGCGTACGAGCGTCCATGCATCCTTGCGGAACAGGGCGACCCAGGGTTTTGCCGGCTGGACGAACCGCGACGTCGTGAGACTTGCGCGCGGCGCAACGGTCGACGACTCGCTCCAACCTTGGGCGAAGGTCGTCGAGATGAAGGCGAGCGCCGCCGGACAGAGCACGAGCGTCGCGAAGAGCAAGAACGCGAACCACACGAGTGCGTCGAGCGGCCTCGGCGTTGCCAGTGAGGTGATGAGGTTCCCCATCCAGGTGCTCGGTAGCCAGACCGGCGCTGCAGGCAACCGCAACGTGGACAGGTCGCCGCTCGCGCGCGCGATGCCGGTGAAGCTCGCAACCCAGAACGCCGTCGGCACGACCGCACCGATCAGCCAAAGCGATTCCTTTGCGTGCTGGGCAGGGATATAGCGGAGCGCCAAGATCGTGATGGTGGACAGCACGGCGTACAGCATGGCCGGGAAGACCGCGACGCCCGCGAGCGCGATGGGATAGGCCCACCACGGCGCCCGGGTGCCCGCGAAGAACCCGATGACGAACGGCACCAAGAACGTCGCGACATAGATCTCGTTCTGGACCACGCCGCTGACGAATTTCGCCACGACGATGCTCGACATGCGCAAGGGCTGCGTGATGAGCAGCGGCATGTCGGTCGCGAGATACAGGTCGCCCAAGGCTTGGCCAAACGCGATGAAGACATCCGTGAAGAGATAGATGAGAAAGGCCCAGGACGGGATGCTCCACAACAGCGGCCACGCTTGCGCCTCGAGCAAGGTGCGCGAACCCACGTACGAACCCACCAGTATCATAAGGAAGAGCAAGAGCCCGGCCGCGCTTGCGACCATGTAGACCGTCCGGCTGGACCAGTCGCGTCGCGCGGCGAGCGCGCGTTGCCGGATGAGCTGACCGCTCAAGAAGAGCATCTCAGCCGCCGGGGTGCGCCGCTTTCGTGAAAGAGCCGTTTGGGCGATCACAGGATCTCGGCGAGACCGTCTTCCCGCGGCGTTCCGGTGAGGTCCAAGAAGATGTCCTCCAAGCTTTGCTCGCCGCGCAGCCGGCGCAACTCGTCGAAGGTGCCCATGGCGATAAGGCGCCCGTGGTCGATGATCGCGATCCGATCGCACAGCGCCTGTGCGATCTCCATGATGTGTGTCGACATGAAGATGGCGCAGCCCGCTGCCGCGAGGTCCCGCAAGATGTTCTTGAGCAGCCGTGCGCTCCGCGGGTCGAGGCCGACCGTCGGCTCGTCGAGGAAGTATATCTTCGGCTCGTGCAAGAGCGCCGAACACAGCATGACCTTCTGCTTCATGCCGTGGGAGAAACCGCCGAGCAGGCCGTCAGCCTGCTCGCCCAGCTCGAACAGATCGAGAAGATACGGGATACGCTGTCCCTTGCGCTCTGCGCTCAGGCCATAGACGTCCCCGACGAAGTTGAGAAATTCGAACGCGGTCAATTTGGGATAGAGCTGCGGCTCGTCTGGGACGTAGCCGAAGATGCGCTTGGCTTGCAGCGGCTGGCGCACGATGTCGAAGCCGCCCAGGCGAGCTTTCCCGGCGGTGGGCCGCACGAGCCCCGTGAGCATCTTGATCGTGGTGGTTTTCCCAGCGCCGTTCGGGCCGAGAAAACCGAAGATCTCACCAGCATTGACCGCAAAGCCGATGTTGTTGACCGCGACGGTAGAGCCGAAGCGCTTGGTCAGCTGTTCGGTTTCGATAAGCGTGCTCGACATGGCCCTTCTATGAGAATATCGGCCTGTTTGCGAGCGGCACCGTAGGGCGAACGATGCCGCTCAACCTTTCATACGACGTGAAGGCGCCAACCGGTTGGGTCCGGAGTCAAGTGGATGTGCGCGCCCGGCGCAGCGCGAAGCGTGCGACCTCATGCCCAAGCGTCCGTGGGAGGTCGTCTCCTCCGAAGTCATCCTCGAGTCACCCTGGTACCGGCTGCGTCGCGACGCGTGCCGTCTCCCCGATGGATCGCTTGTCGAATCCTACTACGTGCGCGAACACGCAGGTTTCTCCGTCACGTTCGCGATCACGCCCGATCGTCAGGTCGTCTTCACCCGTCAGTACAAGCACGGCATCGGCGAGATCGTGCTCGAGCTTCCCGCGGGCATGCGCGAGCCCGGCGAGGACGCGCTGACATGCGCTCGCCGCGAGCTCGAAGAGGAGACGGGTTTTGTGGCTGGCCGCTATGAGCAGATCGCGGAGTTCTGGACGGATCCCACGAGTTCGACCGGCCGCTTCACGCTCTTCATCGCGCACGACGCCAAGCCTGATGGCACCCCGCGACCCGAAGCCACAGAACAGCTCGATACTATGCTCGTGCCGCTCGACCGCGTCTTAGAACAAGTGCGAGAGCGCCACGTGCGCGCCCAAAGCCAAGTGGCCTCGATCTACTCAGCGCTCGACCACTTGGGCCTGCTCACTCCGCGATAAGCTCGCAGTACGTCTGCAGGTCGATATTCCCGCCGGAGACGATCGCGACGACGGGACCCTGACCCGCCTTCCCCGCAAGCGCAGCGGCGACGGACAACGCCCCCGCTCCCTCGGCGACGATGCGAGCGCGCTTTGCCAGCACGCGCATCGCGTCTTGGGTCTGGCGCAAACTCACCGTGAGAAACTCGTCGACAAGCGGCGAGATGCGCTGCCACATGCGGGGGAACATGCTCTTCCCGCCGGCGCCGTCGACGAAGGACGCCTGCCAGTCCTTGAAGACTTGCGGTGATCCCGCTTTGGCGCTGGCCGCTGCGGGGGCGGCGGTTTCAGGTTCGACGCCAAACACCTTGATGTCTGGGCGCAGCGCTTTCACCGCTGACGCGACCCCGGTGATGAGACCACCACCGCCGATCGCGGCGATCACGGCGACAGCGTCGGGCGCGTCCTCCACGATCTCAAGGCCCATCGTGCCGTGACCGGCGATGAAGTTGTCGTCGTCGAACGGATGGATGAACGTGCCCACGACATTGGGAAACGACTGCGTTTCGAGCGCCTTCCAGCACGCGTCGTAGCTTGCGAGGATGACGTTCGCCCCCAAGGCGCGCATGCGCTCGAGCTTCGCGGCCGGCGCGGTTTCGATGGCGACGACCGTGCATGGGACGCCGGCTTGGCGCGCGGCGTACGCGACGCCTTGACCCGCATTGCCCGCGCTGATCGTCCACACGCCGCGCCCGCGCGCCTCATCCGAGAGCAGCGCGACCGCGTTGGCCGCGCCGCGCAGCTTGTAAGCGTTGATAGGCTGCAACGTCTCGAGCTTGAGCCGGATGTCGGGCGAGCCCGGCGGCAGCTCGAGGCGGACGAGCGGCGTGCGAATGGCCACCGGTCGGATGCGCCGACGCGCCTCCTCGATCTCAGCCAAGACGATCGGCCGCACGGTCGCCATCAGATCTTCGAGTGGCGGATCTCGCCGCCGACGACGGTCATGAGCACGCCGATGTCCTTGATCTGCGCCGCAGGCGCGCGATCGAGCGGCCGATCGAGCAGGGTGAAATCGGCGAGCATGCCGTCGGCGAGCGTGCCGCACTCGCGCTCGACGAAGCCGAGTTTCGCTGCGTCGCACGTGTAGGTGCGCAGCATCTCCTCAGCGCTCAACCGTTCGCTGGGCACGTGATGATTGACCCCGCTGTGGATGCCCAAGATCGCGGAGAGTGGCGTGACCGGGCTGTCGGAACCGCTGCACACGGTGCAGCCGGTCTGGCGCGCCGTGCGTAAGAGGTTCATCGAGCGCGCGCGTTCTGCCCCAAGCCGGCTTTCGTACATCGCACCCTCGCCACCCCAGAGATGATCGAACGCCGGCTGCATGGAGAGCAGGATCCCTACGCGCGCTGCCCGCTCGATGTGGTCGCGGCGTGCGATCTCGAAGTGATCGATGGACGGCCGCAGCGGTTTGAGCGATCCGCGCCTGCGCGCGACCTCCTCCCAGGCCGCGATGGCCTGCTCGATCGCGTCGTCGCCAATCGCATGCACGCCGAGCGACAACCCGCTTTCCGCCGCTTCGGCGAAGAGATCGATGAGGTCGTCTTTGCGCAGGTAGAGCAGGCCCTGTGTGTGGGCGTCGCGGTAGGCGCGGGTCAGCGCTGCGGTGCGCGAACCGATCGAGCCGTCGACGAAGATGTCACCACCGAAGAGGCGGCCGCCGAGGCGTTTGGCTTTCGCCACGTTCGTCGTACAGGATTTCGAGATGACCCGAACGGGCAGCACGGCGTTGTCGATGTAGATCTCGGCGAGCTCCTCGTACGAAGCGTCGCCCTCGATCACGTTATGCAGCGTGGTCACGCCGGCCGCGAGCGCGGCGGCGGCGGCGGCGCGGTCTGCGCGCCGCAGCTCCTGCGTCGGCATTTTCCGGACGAACTCGAACTGCGCCGCGTAGCCCGCTGGACCCGCGAGCCGCCCGGTGGGATCGCCGTTCGCGTCTTTTTCCACTTCAGGCCTCGCCAGGTCGATGCTCAACAGATCGAACGCACCCGTGTTAAGAAAACACGAGTGCCCATCTACCCGCGTGAGGAGCGCAGGCTTCCCGCGCGTGACGGTATCGAGCTCCGCCCGCTTCGGGGGGCGCTCTTCGGCCAGTCGGCGCTCGTCGAAATTTCCCGCGTAGACGAGCGCGCTGCCGGCGAGCGACGCGACGCGTGTCAAGAGCGCGGGCAAGTCGTTGCAGCCGCTTAGATCTCGGTCGCCTTGCAGCAAGCCTGTCGCGGTGAGATGCACGTGGCAATCGTGGAAGCCGGGCACGACGCAGGCGCCGGCGCAATCGATCACCTGCACGTTGTTGGAAAGCCCCGTTGGGCGCTCCGCGAGCACCGATTCGATGCGTTCGTCGCGCACGAGGAGACATCGCGCTCTCGGACGCGCCGCATCGAGCGTGATGATGTCGGCGTTGACGAAGAGCGCCTCCATGCGACGCGATTCAGCGGTCCGGTGGCGCCTGACCTCTGTGGCGCCGGCCTCTTTCTGGTCAACCTCTCGACGGAAAATGTAGCGGCCGACCTTTTGAGCCGGCCGTTTCTCAGACGCACGTAAGGGTGCGCCGCTACATCGTGGCTAGAGTCTGTGCGTCATTTCCTGCCGCCACCGATCAGGCGCAAGATCAGCAACAAGACCACCGCGCCGATGAAAGCGACGATGATGCTTGGGATGTTGATGCCGGTCGCACCTTGATGACCGAAGAAGTTGAAGATCCAACCGCCGAGTATGGCGCCGATGATGCCGATGATCAGGTCTCCGAGAATGCCGCCCGGACCCTCACCTTTGACGACGAGCCTGGCGAGGAAGCCGGCGATGATGCCGACGACGATATAGGCAAACCAACTCATCGATTCACTCCTTCGACCGCGCGCGCCGCGGTCCGCAAGCGATGGTGGCCATGGTGTCCTTTGACAACGAGGGAAAATCCTTGAACGAAAGGGCCGTGGGCGTCGCCATTCCAGAACTCCGCAACGCGGGCGCGGGACGAACTAGCGCAGGGCTGCGCGAGGCGTCAGATCTCCCACTCCCACGTGTTCCAGAACGTCGTCACCGCGTGCGCGGGTTTGTAGTTCTTGAGATCGGAGTTGACGATGTCTTGCCTGCGCACGTACCACACGATGATCAACGGCACTTGCGTCGCGAGGATATGCTGGATCTTATCGTACGCGACTTTGCGCTCGTCCTGGTCGTAATGGGTCATGGCGTCATTCTCTGCCGCGTCGAGGTCCTTATCGCAAAATCGGAACGTGTTTTGCCCGTTGGGAGGCATCTGATTGCACATGAACTGCGTCGAGTCGTCCGGGTCCACACCATTGATCCACGAGTAGAAGGCGACGTCATACTTCCCGGTGTTGATGATGCCGCCTGAGGCGTAGTTCTCGAAGAAGATGTTCGACTGGTAGTTCTTGATATCGCCCTGCACGCCGATCGCACGCCATTCGCGTTGCACGACGAGTTCGACCGCCTCAGTGACGGCTGCGCCCGCGATGCCGGAGAGGCCAAGCTCGAGCTTCTGCCCGTTCTTGTAGCGATACCCGTCCGGCCCAAGCGTCCAACCGGCAGCATCCAGCAGCTGTCCGGCTTTGGTCGTGTCGTGGTCGTACTGCGGAAGTCCGTCAGCGTGCGCCCAGAGGAACGGGGGCTGATCGCTGTCACCTCGCATGTTGATGCCGTGACTGACGTTGTCGATGAGTTCTTGCTGGTCGATGCCGTAGGCAAGGGCTTGGCGCACGCGCACGTCCGAGAGGATCGGATTGGTGACGTTGAGCGCGAGCAGCGAGTACTGGGTGAACGGCGTTTTGTAGATGTTGACGCCGCTGATGAGTTTATAGCTCGGCGCTTGCGATGCAGGCGCGTAGTACTCCATATCCTTTTCGTGCGTGCGCAACTGCGTGAGGATGGTCGTCTCGTCCGGGATGACGTAATAGTCGACTTCCTTGAGCTTGGGCGGACCACGCCAGTAGTTCGGATTGGCGGTCATGCGCAAGACGACGCCGTTCTGCCATTCTTGCACGATGAACGGACCAGTGCCGACGGGCTTCGTATTGAAAGCGGCGTGATTGATGTCGGGATATTGCGCGAGCAGATGCTTCGGCATGATCGGGTACGAGGTGGCAGCCATCGCGAAAAAGGTGTTGACGAAGGGCGCCCAGCGGCGCGTGAGGTGGACGACGATCGTATAGTCGTCAAGCTTGTCGATGCGGCTGATGAGGTTGTAGCCGGTACGCGTCTGGACGTTGTTCTGCGGGTTCATGACCGCTTGCCACGTGAAGATGACGTCGTCCGC
>DASPVP010000007.1:0-8487 GCA_035622315.1 Candidatus Acidiferrales bacterium
AAATGGTGCCATCCTTGACGAGCGCCGCAAGGACGCGTCCTTGGCGGAGCGTGTCCGGATTGGCATAGACGTGGTGGTCGTTATAGAGGATCGGCACCTCGCCGGAAGGCGGGCTGCCAAAGTCCATCATGGCGTCCGCGACGTTGTATCCGGCCGTTACCGATGTTGCCGTGCCGAACGGTTTCGTCGCTACACCCGATGCGCTGGCAGTGCCTGCGGCCAGGCTTGGAGCGGTCAGCGCGGCGACCAAGAGCGCTGCGAAGACCGCGAAGTGGATGCGTCTCAAAAGTTTCCCTCCTTAAGATAGCCCTGCGGGCGAGTAGCCAGAGGGCAACCGCACGTATGTTCGAAACACTGCTATCTTACCCTTTGACTCTCGCCCGTGTACCAGGACAGATTATACCCGGTTTGCCGGTTCGGAAATCAGTGCCGCGCGAGAGAAATGTAGCGGCGGACCTTGCGGTCTGCCCAGCCAACGAAGACCGCGCACATGCCTGAGACCAGCGTCAAAGTCGTTCTGCTCGAGAAGTCGCCGCACCCCACCGCCATGACCGCGACGGCTGCTCGGACATGCTATTCGGCCGCCGAGCCGTCGGCCATCGTGGCCCGTTGGGAGCGCAAGCCGGACGACATGATCCAGACGGTGGAGCGGGTCCGCGCGGCCGGACATCACTCGACGCTCGAGCACAACATCTACGTCTTCGGCATCACAGGTCTTTCGCGCGCCGCGACGCATCAGCTCGTGCGCCATCGTCATCTGCAATTCGACCAGCAGAGCCAGCGCTATCTCGCGTTCAAAGAGGCCGCGTTCCCATACGTGAAGCCGCGGAAGCTCTCGTCGATCCCGGAGCTGTCACGCAAGTTCGACGATCTCATGGCGCAGATCGGCCAGACGTATCACGAGCTGATCCAAGCCGGGTTGCCTGGTGAGGACGCGCGCTTCGTCTTGCCAAACGCGGCCGCAAGCCAGCTCGTCGTCTCGGGCAACGCACGGGCGTGGTATGAGTTTCTGACGCTGCGCACGTGCAATATGGCGCAGTGGGAGATCCGCGAGATGGCGTTCGAGATCTTGCGCGTGCTCAAGCGCGAGGACCCGGTGCTCTTCCGCGACGCCGGCGCTACCTGCGTGCGCGGCTATTGCCACGAACCCAATGGTCCGGAGTGTCCTCGGTACGTCACCGTGATCAAGGCGCAAAAAGAACAAGGGCGGCGCGCGGAAACCTGGCTCGAGGAGCGCGGCAAGAAAATCACATGATGCGCGCGAGATATTCGTCCATGTCGTCTGGAGAGAGCTCGCCCGTCCTTACGACGCGCACGATGCCGCGTGCGTCGATGAACACCGACGTGGGCAGCGCGAACACGCCATAGGCAGCTGCGGCCGGCCCTTCGTCGATCACGATAGGAAACGTGATGGAGAATGGTCGCGTGAAGCGCGCGATGAGCTCCGGCGTCTCTTCTTGATCCACGCCCACGACCTCGAGCCCCTGACCGTGCAGCCGTCGATAGCGCGTTTCGATCTGCGGCATCTCGGCTTTACACGGTGGGCACCAAGTGGCGAAGAAATTCAGCCAGACGGGGTGACCGGCGAAGGAATGCAAGCTCGTCGATCCGCCGCTGAGCGTGGTGAGGGGTGCATCGCGTGCGGGTTTTCCAACAGGGCTTGCTGCGTCCGCGAGCTTGACCGCCTTATAGTCGCGCGCGAGAAGGAGGCCAGCCACGGCGAAAAGAGCAACCACGAGAAGCCAAAGTCCGATATTCGTGGGTTTTGCGGTCATCTTGCCTTCCGTCATACCAGCCGTGACGTAACTTTTCCGATGGCCCCGTGGTAAGCAGGTTTGTGAGAGTGAGCAAACATCTTCTCGATTTTAACCGTGTCATCCTGACGTTGGTCGTCGGGGTGGCCGCGATCGCGTCCGCTGCTGGCTGCGCGAAGCACGGTGCGACCCCTGCCGTAAGCCCGACTCCCGCGCTTGCGGTCACAGTGGCCACGGCGCGCAGAGGGGACCTCGCGGAGCATGTGGTGCTCACGGGCATCATCAACGCGAAGGCCCAGGCCAACCTGCAATCGGCGATCACGGGCCAAGTCGTTGAGGTCGATGCGCTCGTGGGCGACCGGGTGAGTGCGGGTGAGGTGCTCGTCCGCATCGACGATTCGATCGTGCGCGCCCAGCTGGAGCAAAACATCGGCAGCTTGAACGCGGCGCGAGCGCATCTCGTGCAAGTGCAGACCGGTGACGTCGGTGCGGCGAGCAGCGCTGTCGCTAACCTCGACTCCGCGCAAGTCGCCTACCAGACAGCGCTTGCCAATTACGATCGCAACAAGCAGCTGCTCGCGCAGGGGTACGTCTCACAGTCCGCCGTCGACCAGGCCGCGCAAGCCGCAGCCGCGGCCCAAGCGCAGCTGCGCGGCGCTCAGGTAGCAGAGCAAAACGCACAACTCAACGGCCGGGTGGATTCGTCCGCTCAGGCTGAGATACGCAACGCGCAAGCAGCCGTCGACGAGGCGCAGGGCGCGGTGGAACTCGCGCAGGCGCAGCTCGCCCAGACGGTGATCCGCGCGCCTTTTGACGGCGTGCTCACCCAGCGCTCGGTGGATCCCGGCACGCTTGCCGCTCCCGGAACGCCGCTCGTCCAGGTCTCAGAGCTCGATCCGGTCTACGTCAATGTGAACATCCCGGAAGAGAACCTTCCTTATATCCACGCGGGTACCGAGGTCGACTTGAGCGTCGACTCGTTGCCCGGGAGCGTCTGGCACGCGAGGGTCGACGCCGTAAACGCGGCCACCACGACGGGCACGCTCTCGTATCTCGCGCGTATCGTCGTCCCCAATCCTGGGTTTTCCCTCAAAGCCGGCATGGTCGCGGATGCAAGTTTCGTCAAATCACAGCGCAAGGACGTTGTGATCGTGCCGAGGGCCGCGGTGTTTGAAGGCGAAAGCGGCGACCAGGTCTATGTGCTCGCAAAGGAATCGGGGTGCGCATGCGACGGGACCGCCAAGGCGGTGAACGTCCGCGTCGGACTGCAGACCGACACGGATGCCGAGATCTCGGGGCGCGGGATTGCGCCGGGCACGGTCGTGATCGTGCAACGGCCCGACGCGCTCAAAGAAGGATCGCCCGTCTCGATCAGCTCGTCGAGCGGACAGGCAACCTCGTCGTCGCAAGCGCTGCAATAGCCCCGCCGCCCGTCCCCAACAGAGGATAACGATGAAGAGATCACCCGCCGCTCTTTTGTGCGCGGCAGCCGTCGCCTGGCTTGCAACCTCAGCTGTTGCGCTCGCCGCGCCTACGCCTACGCCGAGGCCAACTCCCACGGTGACGGTGACGCCTCCACCGCCGCCCCCGTACATGCAGCCCCATACGCCAAGCCCGACGCCGAGCGCGTCACCAACCCTGCTCACGCTTTCGCAGGCCGAGGAGATCGCGCTTGCCACGTCTCCGCAGCTCGCGCTTGCGCGAGCGACGGTCGAACAAGAGCAGGCAGGCGTGGGCATCGCACGCAGCGGCGCCCTGCCCGACATCAACGGAATGGCGCAGACGACGCGGGCCAGCAGTCACATCAACGTGCAAACGCAACAGGGCGGCACGGTCTCGGAACAGTTTCTCACCACGCAGAACTCGGCAAACGTCACCCTCAACCAACTGATCCTCGACGGCGGTCGCGTGTTCGCGGAAGTGCAGGCGGCACGCTATTCGACCGATTCGGCGAAGTTGACCCTTTTGCGCGACATCCAGACCGTGTTGCTCACCGTCGCCCAGGACTACTACGCCGCCTTGCAAGCGCGACATCAGCTGCAGGCCTCTCAGCAGTCGCTTGCGGTCGCGCAGGTGCAAGAGAAGCTCGTCGAGGCGCAATACCACGCAGGTGTCGCGTCGCGAGCGGACGTGCTCACGGCACAGCTGCCGGTCGCGCAAGCGGAGCTGGCTGTCGCCTCAGCCCAAAACGGTGAAGCGGAGAACGTCGCCTCGCTGCTCGACGAAATGGGACTCGAAGCGACGGTGCCCGTGACCTTGCAAGACGACACGAGCATATCGGCGAGCAACCCCGACGTCAATCAGGCGCTCTCGGAGGCGCTCGCCGAACGCACGGATCTGTCAGCCGCGAAAGCGAGCTTGAGTTCGAGCCAAGCGGATGTGCGTGCCGCCAAGCTCGCGTGGTTTCCGGTCATCGGTGGCACCGCGACGAGCGGCACGGGTACCACGGGTCAAAGCGGCGCGAATTACGCTGCGAACTGGTCGCTCGGCGCGAGCCTCTCGTTCCCCATCTACACGGGGGGCCTGATCGGATCGCAAGTCCAGCAAGCCCAAGCGCTCGAGGCGCAATCTGCGGCCAACTACGAAACAGCGCGGCTGAACGTCTACCTCACCGTGCGCCAAGCCTACCTCGGGCTTTTGACCGCCGCCTCTTCGCTCAGCGCGGCGAAGGCTGCGCTGGATCAAGCACGCGTGGTTTTGGACGTGACGAACGCGCAGTACAAGGCAGGCGTCACGACGCTGCCGCTCTTGCTAAACGCGCAGTCCCAGCTCACGACAGCGCAGTCGAACTGGGTGCAGGCGCTGTACTCGTACAAGGTCGCGCAGCAGAACCTGCTCTACTCAGAAGGCACGCTCGGACCGAGCTAGAACCTCGAGTCCATGCCGGCGCGTCTGCGGTTCATCGCCGTCCTATGGTGCGTTGCTTCGTTCGTGCTCGTCTCGGGTTTCGCGTGCTCCAAGGAGCAGACCGGACAGACGACCATCTACATGCAAGGCGGGCAATTCCGGCCCGGCAACCTGACGGTCGCGCAAGGCACGCTCGTCACGTTCATCAATAACGACGACGTCGCGCACACGGCGACGGCAGTCGGGGCTTTCGACTCGGGGCCTATCGCGCCGGAGGGCGGGCGCTGGACGTGGGTTGCTTCGCTCGCCGGGAAGTTCAGCTATCATAGCTTGATCCAGCCCACCATGGCGGGCACCATCACGGTCGTGCCCGCGACGCCGACAGGCTATTGAACCGCGCTCGTCTCCTTCTCGTCGTGGTGCTATGCGCATGCGCGCTTGCGAGCGCGTGCACGAAAGTCGGCGTGCAGACCGCGCGCAATGCGAATTCGTATTCGATCCCCGGCACGCTTCGCTACGCCGATGTCGATGAACCCACTAGTCTGAATCCGCTGCTGCGCCTCGACGCGGTGAGCACGGATCTCGACATGTTCATCTTCGGGTTTTTCTTCAATCTCGACGATAAGATGCACTTCGTGCCCGAACTCGCGACCGAAGTGCCCACGCTGAAGAACGGCGGCATCAGCAAGGACGGGCTCGTCATCACCTATCACTTGCGCAAGGGCGTGCGCTGGCACGATGGCGCGCCCTTCACCTCGCGCGACGTCGTGTTCACGACGAACGCGATCCTGAACCCCTCGAACAATCTGCAGAGCCGCAACGGCTGGGATCAGATCGATCACATCCAAGCGGTGGGCGATTACGAGGTCAAGTTCTACCTGAAGCGTCCCTACGCGCCGGCGATCTCGTCGTTCTTCTCGGAAGGCGGCGACTATCCGGTGCTACCTGCCCACCTGCTCGAGAAGTATCCTAACATCAACAACGTGCCGTTCAACGCTGACCCGATCGGGACGGGCCCCTTCAAATTCGTGCGTTGGGTCCACGGCGATCATATCGAGCTCGTCGCCAATCAGGACTACTGGCGCGGACCTCCCAAGCTCCAGCACATCATCTTCAAGATCATCCCGAAGGACACGACCATCCTCGTGCAGTTGCAGACGCATGAGATCGACGCGTGGTTCCGTGCCCCGACAGCGCTCTGGACGGAGTATCAGCGGCTAGGTCCGGAGTATCGCGTGCAGCTCGAACAGTCGCTCGTCTTCTCGCACATGGACTTCAACTTCAAGAACCCGCTCTTCCAAGACGTGCGGGTGCGGCGCGCGATCGATTATGCGATCGACCGCGACAGCATCATCAAGACGGTGACGCACAGCGTCAACATTCCGGTAGCGGCCGAAGTGAGCCCTATGTCGTGGGCATACGATCCGAACGTGCCGACATACCCGTACAATCCAACCCAGGCGAAGGCGCTGCTCGCACAGGCAGGCTGGACGCCGGGGCCGGATGGGGTGTTGCAAAAGAACGGACAACGGCTCGCGTTCGATATCTCCGCCGTCACTGGAGGCACCACGGGCGAAGCGGTCGAGTCGATCGTACAGCAAGAGCTTCGCCAGCTCGGCATCGTGGCGAACATCAAGAACTATCCCGCGGACCGCTTCTTCGCTCCGGGTCAGGACGGCGGCATCGTGCAGGGCGGCAAATACGACGTCGCGTTTTACGCGTGGGTCGAAGGCGACGATCCCGACGACTACTCGCTCTACGGGTGCAGCGAGTTCCCGCCCGCCGGACAGAACAGCATGTTCTGGTGCGATCCGACCTTCGATAAAGCCGACGATGCCGGGCGCAGATCGTACGATCAGGATCAGCGAAAGAAGGACTATGCGATCGCGCAATACGAGCTCGCCTCGCAGGTGCCCACCATCGTCCAGTGGTTCCAGCGCCAGATCTACATCACGTCGACGAATTTCCACGGCTTCAAACCGGCGCCGGCGACCTCGAGCAATTGGAACAGTTGGGAGTGGACGATGCAATGAGCCATGTGGTGACAGGCGCCGTGGCTAACGACGAATGTGGGGGGCGACTGCGAAGTCGCCCCATCGTCTGCCTAGCGCTCGCGCTCGCACTCGCGGTATGCGGCTGCACGAAGATCTCGACGCGGTCGGGATCCCCGGCGCAGACGGGCGCCGCACCCATCCCAGGCGTGCTGCGCTACGCTGACATCGCCGAGCCGGACAGCTTGAGCACGCTCCTGTCCACGCAGCTCATCACGGCCGACCTCAGTTACTTGATGTTCTCGTATTTCTTCAACGTCGACGACCACAACAATCTGGTCCCCGAGATCGCCACGGTGGTTCCGACCGTCGCGAACGGCGGCATATCGGCCGACGGCAAGACCATCACCTATCACATGCGCCATGGCGTTCGCTGGCAGGACGGTGCGCCGCTGACCTCGCGCGACATCGTCTTCACGTATCAGGCCATCATGAACCCGCGCAACAACGTGCAGCTCCGCGTCGGTTACGATCAGATCGCGAGCGTTCAGGCCCCAGACCCGTACACCGTCGTCGTGCACATGCGCAGCGTGTTCTCCCCGATCGTCGCCTACTTCATGGGCATCCAAGGCGGGTTTTCGATCCTGCCGGCGCACCTGCTCGCGCAGTATCCCGATCTCAACCATGCCGCGTGGAACAACGCTCCTATCGGTTCAGGCCCATTCAAGTTCGTGGAGTGGGAGCACGGCGACCACATCACCCTTGAGGCCAACCCGCTCTACTGGCGCGGTCCGCCAAAACTTCACAAGATCATCTTCCGCTTCGTGCCCGATACCAATACAATCGTCACGCTGCTCCAGACCCACGAGATCGACGCTTGGTTCCGCGCAGAGCCTGGCAAGGTCAACGAGTTGCGCGCCATCCCTGGCTACCGCATCACGCTCACGCCGGAAAACGTGTTCGGACACCTCGATTTCAACACGCGCGATCCCATTCTGTCCGACGTGATCGTGCGCCGGGCGCTCGAGAGCGCGATCGATCGGCCGCGGATCGTCGCCGACGCGACGAAGGGCGTCTACACGGTGACGGACACGGATCTGTCCACGTTCTCGTGGGCGCTCGACCATCACCCCATGTTCTTCCCCTACGATCCGGCGCGTGCCCGGACGCTTTTAGATGAAGATGGCTGGAAGGTCGGACCGGACGGCATCCGCGTGAAGAACGGCACGAGGCTGTCGCTGCAACTGTCGTACGTCGGAGGTCAGAGCATCGCAGAAGAGGTCGGTGCGCTCATCCAAGAGGAAGCCAAAGCGGTTGGCATCGAGATCACGCAAAAACCTTATCAGGCTGATCTCTACTTCGCGGCGGCTCAAGACGGCGGCATCCTCAACCTCGGGAAATACCAGATCGCCTACTATTCGTGGGCGAGCGGGGTGGACCCGGATGACTCATCCCTCTACCGCTGCAACCAGTTCCCGCCCCAAGGCCAAAACGTGCTGTTCTGGTGCGATCCGAAGGTGGAGGCGGCCGAGGTCGACGCGCTCAGCCATATGGATCAAGGTCGCCGGAAGGCGGACTATCACGTGATCGCAACCGAGCTTGGCTCGCAGGCGCCGACCGTTTTTCTCACCGCTAACCGGCGGTTGGATATCGTACCCGTCCAGATGACGGGCTTCAAGCCATCGCCCGCCGAGTCGGCGAATTGGAACGCCTACGATTGGGCGATGCGTTAGTTTTTTTCAGAATTTGGCCATATGAGATGTAACGAAGTGACCTGCATCACAGTCCCAAGGAGCGTGTGACTAAGCTCACGAACTGGACTAACCGGTATAGTGGCTTGGGCAGACGTTCTGTATGTGGGCCGGGAGCAGTCCTTATGAGACGGCAGAGATCTT
>DASPVP010000008.1:0-3377 GCA_035622315.1 Candidatus Acidiferrales bacterium
TTGTCTGCGGCCGCTCCTCGCAGCGTGACCGCGAGGGAATTGTACTCATCGCGCAGCGGCTCTGGCACGGACTTCCCTTCGGTGAGGAGCCTGTTCATTTCAGCGTCGACGGTGTAAAGCCTGCGCTGCAGCCTGCGGCGCTCGAAACGTTCGAGGATGCGCTCGAAGCGCTGCGCTTCCTCTTGCGCATCGAGGGGCGGTGACGATAAGGCGAGCCGCGTCAGATCTGCGATATTTGGTGCATCGGCCAAAACGGTCAAAGGATTGATGCCTTCGTCCACCGTGGCGCGCCGATCGCGCAGCGTTTGGTAGGTGCGACCGAGCTCTTCGTCCTCGAAATCGTCACTTGCGACGCGGAGCACAGCTTGCGACAAGAGTTTCGGACGCACGAGCACGAGCGCCATGAGCTCGCGCTCGAAGGAGAGCCCATGCGGCACGGATGCGGGAATGCGCCGATGCGTGCTCTCGTTGCTCGCATGCACCTGTTGCACAGGTGTCGCCGGCCGCAGCGATCGCAAGGAGTTCTCGCTCACTTCGAGCTTGCGCGCCATCGCTTGGACGTATTGATCGCGCTCGATCGGGTCGCGGACTTTGGCGATCACGGCCATCGCCTGCCGGGCGATGTCGCTCTTGCTCGAGAACGCCCGCGTGATCTGGCGGCAGGCGAGGTCGATCTTGAAATCTGTCCACGACTGCGAAGCCGCGAGCAAGGCGGCAAAAGCCTCCGGGCCTTCTTCTCGCACGAGGTCGTCAGGATCCCGGCCCGCCGGCAGCGTGACCACGCGGACGCGCAACCCCTCGTCCACGAGCATGTCTATGTTGCGCGTGGTCGCCGCTTGCCCCGCGGCGTCACCGTCGAAACAGAGGTAGACGTTGCTCGCCACGCGGCGCAGCTCGCGCGCTTGTTCGGGCGTGAACGCCGTGCCCGAGGTCGCCACCACATTGCCGAACCCCGCCTGATGCAGCGCGAGACAATCCATGTAGCCTTCCACCACGATGAGGGCTTCTTGCGCAGCCGCCGCACGTCTCGCGACGGCGAGCCCGTACATGTGCTGGCCCTTGGTGAAAACGGGCGTGTTCTTCGTGTTCAAGTACTTCGGCTCGCTGTCGCCGAGCGTGCGTCCGCCGAACGCGATGACCTCGCCCGTGAGGTTGAAGATCGGGAACATGAGCCGGCGCCGGAAAAAATCGATGTAGCCGTTCTCGTTTTGACGCACGGACACGAGGCCGGCGCGCGCGGCGAGCGGCAGCTCGACCTTCGCCCGGACGAGCGCGCTCGTCAAGCCATCCCAGCCATCGGGCGCAAAGCCGACGCCGAAGCGCTCGCAGGTCTCGGTTTCGAGCCCGCGGCGCGCCACATACTCTTTCGCTTCCGCGCTCTTGCTCAAGCTTTCCATGAAGAAGGCTTTCGCCACACCGTTGGCCTCGTAGATCGCCTCACGCTCGCTGCGCCGCCGTCGCATGTCCGGAGACTCGCGTAGCTCGACACCCGCGCGGGCGGCGAGGATGCGCAGCGCATCGGGGAACTCGACGTTCTCATAGCGCTTCACGAAGCTGATGAGGTCGCCGCCGGCGTCGCAGCCGTAACAATGCCACACCTGCTTGTCCGCGTTCAGCGAGAACGATGGCGTCTTCTCAGCGTGGAAAGGACACAAGCCGACGTATTCGCGCCCGCGCTTGCGCAAGGTCACGTATTGGCTCACGTACGCGAGCAAATCGACCTTCGCTTGGATCTCGGCGATCACGCCGGTCGCGGTGGGCATGACCTCAGGGTTCGGGGCGACTTGGCAGTCGCCCCCTAGAGGACGCGAGAGGCGATGTGCGCGCCACGACGGGAGAATTGCGGGTCACGAAACGTCATGCGTCCCACTCGCGCGGAATCTCGGACGCCGGCGTCTCGACGAAAAGCTCTTTGAATTTCTTGATCGCGAACCGATCGGTGAATCCCGCGATGTAGTCGCAGACCCGCCGTGGGAGCGAGTCATCCGGCATGGCGCTCGCCGCGAATTCCGGAGGCAGTTCTGCCGGATGCTCCATGTAGTAGACGAACAGTTTCTTGATGAGGCTCTGCGCCTTCGGCTCCTCGGTCTTGGCCGCATCGTTGAGATAGACGCGTTCGAACATGAAGTCCTTGATCGCCTCGACGGCATCGAGCACGGGCTGTGAAAGCTTGATCTCGTCCCGCCCGCGGCACTGCACGATGACATCGCGGACGACCGTCTCGATCCTGACCGAGCCGCTCGCTCCAAGCGTCTCGATGGCGCGCGCCGGCAAGTCGTCGTGCGCGATGATGCCGGCCCGGATGGCGTCGTCGATGTCGTGGTTGATGTAGGCCAAACGGTCGCAATAGCGGACGATCTGGCCCTCGAGCGTGCGAGGCACGTCACCGTAGCCCGCGAGCGCTCCCCCGTGCTTGCTGTGTTTGGCGATGCCGTCCAGCACCTCATCGGTGAGGTTGAGACCGATTTTGTCGCCGCGTCGCTCCAAGTACATGACCACGCGCAGGCTCTGCTGCGAGTGGATGAAGCGGGCGCCCGCCTCGTACTGGCTCAAGATGTCGGTGAGTGCCGCTTCACCTGCGTGACCGAACGGCGAGTGGCCAAGGTCGTGCCCGAGCGCGATCGCTTCGGTCAGGTCTTCGTTGAGATTGCAGCCCCGCGCGATGGAGCGCGAGAGCTGCATGACCTCGATGCTGTGCGTGAGACGCGTGCGATAGTGGTCGCCGAGCGGCGACAAGAAGACCTGCGTTTTGTGCATGAGCCTGCGAAAGGCTTTGCTGTGCACGATCCGATCGCGATCGCGCTGGAAACAGGTCCGGATGGGATCCTCAGGCTCGGGCGTCCGCCTGCCCTTCGAATCGCGCGCGAGCGCGGCGTGCGGCGAGAGCGTGGCCGCTTCACGGGCCTCGAGCTCTTCGCGGATGGAGCCTACGGTCGCCATGCGCTCACTTTCCCGCATGTGCGGCGGACGTTAAGCGCCGCGCCTCAGTCTTGATCGGGCTTGCCACCCGCCCCGCGTTCCTTCTCTTTCTCGCGCAACACGATCTGCGCCGCTGCGAGACGCGCGATCGGCACGCGGAAGGGCGAGCAGGACACGTAGTCCAGGCCGATGTCGTGGCAGTAATGCACGGACGCGGGATCGCCGCCGTGCTCTCCGCAGATACCGACCTTCATGTCCGGACGCGTGGAATGCCCGCGCTCGAGCGCCATCTTCATCATCTCGCCCACGCCGTCTTGATCGATGACTTGGAACGGGTCTTCGCGCAAGATCTTGCGGTCGAGGTACACGGGGATGAACGAACCTTCGGCATCGTCGCGCGAGTAGCCGAACACGGTCTGCGTGAGGTCGTTCGTGCCGAACGAGAAGAACTCGGCGTG
>DASPVP010000009.1:0-2458 GCA_035622315.1 Candidatus Acidiferrales bacterium
TGCAAGAACTCGCGCGGCGGCACGACGTAGCCACCCTCGCCCAAGATCGGTTCGATGAACACGGCAGCCACTTCGTCCGGTGCGACCCGTTCGTGGAACAGCGCCTCCGCTTCGCGCACCGAGCACGCCATGGGGTCCGCACACGCGGGGTCGCCGCAGATGCGGCACTGATACGGGTCGACGTACGAGAGATGATAGACGCCGGGGAGCAGCGGACCGAAGTCGCGACGGTAGCGGACCTTGCTCGCGTCGAGCGAGATCGCGCCCATCGTGCGGCCGTGGAAAGCGCCGCGGAAGGCGATGATGTTCTGGCGCTTGGTATGCGACCGGACGAGCTTGATCGCCCCTTCCGTGGCTTCCGTGCCCGAGTTGGTCAAGAACACGCGATGCGGACCCGGGCCGGGCGCCAGCTTCGCGAGACGTTCGCAGACGCGCGCAAACCCTTCGTAATAGAAGTCCGTCGAGCAGATGTGCAAGAACTTGCCAGCTGCCTCGCGGATCGCGGCGACGACTTTCGGATGGCTGTGTCCGGTGGCCGCGACGGCGATGCCGGCCATGAAGTCCAAGTACCGGTTGCCATCCACGTCTTCGATCATGGCGCCTTCACCGCGCTCGACGACGAGGGGATACTCTTTGATGTAGGACGGCGAGGCATAGCGCTCGTCTTGGGCGATGATGCGTCGCGCGTTCGGTCCGGGCGGCGGCGTGACGATGTGCGGATAGGTTTTGGCCATGATGAACCCTCGTACGTGCAGCGGGGCTCGCGTGCGCACACGCGGGCTTGTTTCGATGCTTCTCGCTCTGCGTCGCGCGGGCCTCGCCTGCGCTCCGAACGAACGTGCGTTAGGTCGCCGTCCGGCTCGCACCGCGCCGTGAGTTTGTTCGGCGCGTCACAGCCGGCGTGCCGGCTTCACATCATCCGCGTTCGCGACTGCTCGCGCATGAATTGCGCGACGTAGTACGGACCACAGCCACCCTTGCCGGTGATGCCCGATCCCTTCCAGCCGCAGAACGAGTTCACACCCGGCCAGGCGCCCGTCGTGGCGCCGGTGCGGCGGTTCACGTAGAGCACTCCCGCTTCAACCTGATCGAAGAACGTCTCGATCTCGCGCTCGTCCGACGAGAAGAGACCGCCCGTAAGGCCCAGATCCGAACGGTTCGCCGCGGCGAGCGACGCGTCGAAGGACGACGTGATACCGACTGAAAGGAACGGCAAGAAGAGCTCGCGGCTGAAGAGCTCGTGGTCGAGCGGCAGCTGCACGATGGTCGGCGCGACGTAAAAACCGTGGTCGAGCGGTGCCTTTGTGAGCCGTTCGCCACCAGCGAGCAAGGTGCCCGAAGCTTTGGCTTGCGTGCACGCATCCTCGTACTTGCGGACCGCGTTCTCGCTGATCACGGGGCCGAAGTAGACGTCTTTTTCGGTCGGATCGCCGATGCGGATGGCCTTCGTCTTTGCGAGGAGCAGTTGCAAGAACGCAGGCGCGACGCGCTCGTCGACGTAGACCCGCGAGCATGCGCTACACTTCTGCCCTTGCAATCCGAACGCCGAGCGCATCACGCCCTCAGCCGCCATGTCGAGGTCCGCGCTTTGGCTTACGATCGCCGCGTTCTTCCCGCCGAGCTCGCCGAGAATCGGTTTTGGATACGCCCCGCCGGCGCCGAACTCGCGCATCAAGCGCATGCCCACGTCCTTCGATCCCGTGAACGCGACACCGTCCACGCCGGGATGATGGATGAGCGGTTCTCCCACCCGCTCGCCCGAACCGAGCACGAGGTTGAACACGCCGTCGGGCAATCCGGCCTCTGCGTAGACGGATGCGAGCTTCACGCCGGTGAGCGGTGCTTGGATCGATGGCTTGTAGACCACCGCATTGCCTGCGAGCAGCGCAGCGCTCGACATGCCGGTGGAGAGTGCCAGCGGGAAGTTGAAGGGCGCGATAACCACAAAAACGCCGTAGGGGCGCAAGACGTCTTGGGTGCGCTCGTTTGGCGACAGCTGGCCGAGCGGCCGCACGTAGCCGTTGTTCGCTTCGACTTGGTCGGCGTAGTAGTCGATGAGGTCTGCCGACTCCTCGGCGTCGCCGAGCGATTCCATCCGGCTCTTGCCGACCTCAAGGCTCATCACCGCCGCGAGTTCGAAGCGACGCGAACGGATGGTCTGCGCGGCACGACGCATGATAGCAAGGCGCTCCGGCCACGCCATGGCACCCCAGGCCTTCTGCGCTTTTTTAGCGGCGTAGACGGCGGCTTCGATCTGACCGAAGCTCGCGGTGGAGAATTCTCCAATGGTCACGCGCTCGTCGATGGGACTGTGCGTGGTGAACGGCGGGCTGTCGCCCTGCACGGTCGCGCCATCGATGAAGAGGTGATGCGCCTCTCCGAGATGCGCGCGCACGTCCTTGAGGGCGGCGTCGAAGGAACTGTGGATCTCGTCCATGTTCCCGCCGACGGCGGAATA
>DASPVP010000010.1:0-16241 GCA_035622315.1 Candidatus Acidiferrales bacterium
CAGGCCAAGGCCGTATGTCAGGTTGAACAAACCTTCATGGCTACATGGCGCGACGTGCGAGGCATCGCCCTCTCGCTTCCAGGCGCCAGCGAAGATCGCAAACCCGGGCGCAATGTCGCCTGGATCGTAGGCGGCAGGTTCTTCGCGTGGGACCGCCCGCTGCGAAAACCAGATCTTGTCGCTCTCGGCCACAAGGCGCCAAGCGGCCCTATCTTAGGGATTCGGACAGATGGCCTCGAGATGAAAGAAGCGCTGCTAGCGCACGATCCGAGGATCTTCTTCACCACACCGCATTTCGACGGCTACCCCGCGGTGCTCGTGCGGCTCCAAACCATTTCAGTGAAGAAGCTCAGGGAGGTCATCGTCGAGGCGTGGCTCGCACGCGCTCTGCCGCGCGTTGCAGCCGAATTCTCGAGCCCGAGACCTAAACGACCTCGACGCCTCCCAGTTCGCACGCGCAGTTCCGGTCAATAGCTGTCGTAAAGGCCTTCGTACACCTTACCCATGTCTTGATCCACGGCAAAGACATCCTCGACGCCGTTGAGCGTGATGTTATTGATGTACAGCGCCACGATCAACCGGCGTCCTGACTGCGCAGTTAGATAACCGGCCATGGATGCCGCGAGTTGAATCGGGCGATCGTGGAGCAGATCGGCAACCACCACGGCACCTGTTTTGACGGATGCTTTTCCGCGCACCGCACTCGTCGAAGCCACGGCTTCGAATTCCGTCCCATCTACCCCGAGCAAAGGCAGGCCACGCCGAAAAGCTTCGAAATCAGTTTGCTTGGTCATATACTCGAGGAGCGTCGCGACCGACTGCGGCGTGAAAACGTCGCCCCGATCGTTGCCGCGCCCATCCCCAAGCGACACGCCCGCATCGTCGACGCCGGCCTTCTTTAAGAAGGGAAGCTCGCATGCCACGCCTTCTTCGAAACCCACTTTGCCGTTCTTGAGCGCGATGAGCTCGATCAACGTGTCAGCGATCTGGTTGTGACTGACTTTCAGGACGAGCTTGATGACTTCCGAGAAAGGTAGGGAGCGCAGCACAGCGACGCGGCTCGATGGCAAATATTTCTGCGAGCCTTTCACATTCGGGTTCGCCGCACCCGAGGAGGCCGATACGGCGATGTTGTGGCGTCGAAGCGCGTCGATGAAGAGGGTGCGCGCAAACGAACCCGGATCGGTCACCTGAAACGTCCTCACTGTCGATTTGCCGGCTGGGATTTGCCCTTGGACGACGATGCTGTTGGGCGGCGAAAACGTCGAACTGATCAGCGCCGGCTCATTGGCGCCGACGGTTTTCACCTCGCTCTTCACGACATATGCGCTCGAGCGTGGTCGCCATGCGACCGTCGCCGTCCTCCCGATGCCCGATGGCGTGATGATGAGGTCGATCAAATTGTCGTTGATCATGATAGGCGACAAGATGTAATCGTCTTTTGGCACAGTGGGATACAGATGTGTGTCGACGATGACGTTGCCCGTGATCTTGCGGATCCCCGATCGAGCGATCTGCGCAGCGAGATCATTGAGTCCGGCCAGGGGATTTTCAGGCGTCAATTGCGCGTCGCCGATCGCGTTTGCGTTGATGTGATCGATGGAGCGAAAATCGATCGTACCTTCAGGTGTGTTCCTGCCGCCCATCGTCGGGTCACCGCTCGCGACGAGGATGAGGTTTCCGCTCAAGACGCCGTTGCTGACCGACCCGGTGCGATACACCGGGGTTTCGAAACGATAGTCAGGCCCGTACGCATTCAGCGCGGCCGTCGTAGTGAAGATCTTCGTCGTCGACCCCGGAATGAACATCGCACCCGCGTTTTGGTCGTCGAGCACCGCGCCGCTCTGACTGTCGATCACGAGCAAGCCCCACGACGCGTGTTTGAAGCGCGGAAGTGCTTGCACGGCGGTTACTTCTGCGGGCAGCTCGTTTGCAGCCGTCGGTGAGGTCGTTTGTGCCGTCGCAGATCCTGAGCCGAGGCTGATAGAAACTGCCACGATGATGCTCAACAACAGCATCTTGGATGGTGGTGGGAACATGGCGGTCATCCGACTACCTCCCTTGAAGTCCCAAAACATGAAAGACATGCGGATCGTCACAGCCATCGCGAACCATGCCGCGCTCACCCAGATATGTGGGACATGGCCATCGTTTCGCGGCGCCGAGATGAGCGCGTTTCGGCTCGCAAGCAAAGATCGGAATGCCTCCGTCGAGATCGACGTACGCCTCGCTGAGGTTAGTCGCGGATGCGACGTGACGCTGCGTTTCGACTACGTGGACGACATCGAGGTCGAGGATTGGGGTCATCAGAATGTGCTTCGGAATCTCCTGATCGAGTACGACGACGACGACAAGAGATTCGAAGTCGAGCTTCCAGGCTCGAAGGGCGTCTCCGCCGAGTTCCGATGTCTACGCATTTCCGTCATCTCGGCTCACGCAAGGACCTAGTGAGGCGCTGCTGACGGCGTAGCTGAGGGCGCGGGAGGTGGGCCGGGTGTGGCCGACTGGGTCGGCGGCGGCGTCATCGAGCCGCCAAAAAACAAGACGAACACTTGTCCGTCCGTATTTTGAAAGACGCCCATGTCGATCGTGCCGTCCACCATCATATGGGTATTTCGAAACCCACCGCACCTCGAGCCCATGTACGACTGCGAGTCCGGATTCCGATCGGTCGAGTTCGTCCAGACCGCTACGACTTGATTGTTTGTGACCCGCATGAACGTGACCACATATGCGTTGCAATGTCCGGAGTCGCCTATGAGCACTTTGATCTGGTCGCCGCTCGGTTGCGTGACGGTACCGCACACCAACCCTGGGGCGCACTCGGCAATAGCGGTCGCAACGTCGCCGTTGGGGTAATAGACGGGTCCGGATGAACCGTCGGCAAGTGCAACTTTGGCGCACACAGTAGACGCGACGACTAACGACCACAAAGCAGTCGCAATCCTGGATCGGAAGTTCTTCATATCAACGCCACCACAGCTCAAAGAACCGAACGGTAGAGGTCGTCCGGCCAGCTGAGGTCGTTCTGCCGCAAATATCCCGTACCTTCCGTCAGCACGCATAATGGGATGGGGTTTGCGAGAGGCAACCCTAGCCACGAGAGGAGTGCTCAGTCCGGTCTGGTAACCCACCCAGCCTAGGCTCTCAAAAGGCTAGGTTAACGATGGCCGTTATTCCGCTGACCGATGTGTCGCGACGCCCAACAAGTTTCCCGATAGTCACGGTCTCGATCATCGTCGTCAACTTCATCGTCTTCATCGTCGAGCTCGTGAACGGCGATGCCTTTGTCGCGAAATGGTCCCTCGTACCGGCACATGTGTCGGCCGGACACGACTTGATCACGATCATCACCGCGATGTTCATGCACGCGAGTTGGTCGCACATTCTGGGTAACATGGTCTTCTTCTGGGCTTTCGGGCCTGAGATCGAAGACTCGATGGGGCCCTGGCGCTACCTGGTCTTCTATCTCCTCGGCGGCATCGTGGCAATGCTCACGCAAGTGGCCTTCGATCCTCACTCAACGGTGCCTAACCTCGGCGCAAGCGGGGCGATAGCGGCGGTCATGGGTGCGTTTCTCGTAACCTATCCGCGCGACCAGATCCGATCCTTGCTCTTCATCTTCGTCTTCGTGCGTATCACGTACATCACAGCGGCGTTGTTGGTAGGTGTGTGGTTCCTGCTCCAACTCGTGAATGTCGGCTCCATCGCCACGTCGCAACAGGGTGGCGTCGCCTACCTAGCGCACGTCGGCGGGTTCATCTACGGTGCCGTCCTGGCCCGCCTCTTCGAGGATCCACAGCGGCTCGCGCGACAGGACTACGCTCCGCCCTCGCTTCTATCTGGCTGATAGCCCTCGAGGGCGGTGCTGTGGCTGCCTAGCTGGACGTCGGCAATTTCAAGGCACGGCACACGCTCTGCGAGGTATGCGATTTGCAAAACTCGTTGAGATTCGTGGCGAGCTTCGTCGCCCAACCTTCGAACGTGTGTCTGAACGTGAGCCCAGAGGACGGGTTGCCGAGCGTCAAACCTTGTGTCGCGGCCGCAAACGTTCCGATCGCTACGTCGTTCTGGTACGTGATGTACGTGTTCAGTTGACTCGGTGACGACGATGGATTGGGCGCTGGCTGGGAGACTTCGTGCGCCGCGGAATTCGCCTCGAGGAGCGTGCCGGCGAGCGCGATTGGGAAGAACGACAGCGCCGTCGTTTTGTTGCCGTCGGAGATGTTGTCGGACCAGACTGTCTGCAAGTTCGGCGTGCTGGTGTTGCAGTTGACGACCTGCGCCGCATAGTTCGCTTCGCTGCTCCCATAGATGGTCACGACCGCAAACGTGCCGTCCGCAGTCACCATGGATCCGTTGAGGACGATCGCTCCGAGGGTACCGTGGCCGGCCGAGGCGGCCTGACCCGTGGTTCCGTATGGATTGTTCGGATCGTTCGGGATGTACGGATCGTTGATGCACTGCGCTTGGAAATCTTCGAGATTCCACGTCGACTCAGGAATCACGGCTACCGGATGCTGCGAATCGCAGTCCTCGACCGAGATGCCGCTGCGCGCGCAAACATCGCGTTCCAGCTTTTGTGCGATAACGAACAGCAAGAAATATGAGGGGCTGTCAACGGACGACCCGGTCGCCGTGCTGCCGGTCGCAGGCCCGGAACCACCGCCCTTGCCGCCGCTACTACCGCCGCCCGTGCTCCCCGTGCTTGTCGCTTTCGACCCTGTTCCAGCCGGTGGGCCTCCAGGTCCGGCGCCGATCGAGAGCAGCACGTAGAAGGTCGGCTCTTGCGCTGCGACGAGCGGCTGCGCTTGCGGTCCGAGCCCGAGGATGCCTTGGCAGAACTCGAGCTGTTCCCACAACTCGTGCGGATCCCGTTGCCCGGCGTTCGGGGTGCACGCGCTCTTCGCGGCGGTCGGTCCAGCGAGCGCGGCGCACGAGTTGAGGCGGCCAGTGAGCAGCCCCGCGAGGTACGATCGGACGCCCACCGGCAAGTTCTCCGGCGCTGCTCTGTATTGGGGCGAATCGAAGTTGTACACCGCGACGATTTGCGACAGGTCTTCTGTCGTGCACGTCGCGGTCGACAACACTGGGGAAACGCTTTGCGCCGCGCTCACGACCGGGCTTAACGGCGGCGCCATGAAACCGACGGCGACGACAACGATGGCAATGAGAAATGCAAAAGCCTTCTGACTCATGGACTTCGACCCCCAGAACGTTCGACTCGATCAGACGCTGAGCGCGAAACCAGAAAAATCGTCGGCAGAAACGTATCGATCCGCCGCGACCTTGCCGACCTGCTGCACTTCGCCGAGATGCGCCACGTCAAACGGTTGGACTGCGCTCTCGTCGATGCCCTTCAACCCTAACCGGTCCAAACCTTGTCGCGAGATATCCACGTTGTAACGCACGTACGAGAACAGCTTTGACGCGAGCGGCGCCGCGTTTCCGACGAGGTCACCCAGCTCAGAATCGAGCGGCTCGCCCGATCGTGTCTTCCCGAACACGCGACACAGCATGTCCTGCTCCACCTGCGCTGCGAACATGAGTGCGGCCGGCAACGACTGCACGTTGTAGAGCACGTTCATTTGGTCCGCGCGCAGCTCGAGGTTGGCGTTCTCGCTCAAGCCCGTGCCTACGGAAACGAGCAGCAGCTTATCCTCGCCCGCCGGCCACCGGACTTCGTACGGCGGCAGCGTCGCCATGAGAAACAGTAGAAATGCCGGGTTATTGTAGACCGTCACGCCCCCGTCCACGAAGATGAACTGCTGATCGCCTACGTCGATGACTTCTGGCGGAAAGAACACGGGGGCTGCGGTGCTCGCGCGCACCAGCTGCCAGAGCGGCAAATCTAGATTGCAATCCTTGAGCGAACGGTCGTTGTACTTCGCGTGCGGATTGTTCGAGAGCGGCCAGGGCGAGTCGGTCGACGCATTCCGCATGACCAAGAGCAAGAGGGTGCGCAGCTTTTGAGTACCGAGCGTGGCTTCAGCATCGCCGTCCTTGCCGATGACGGCCTTGATCTCTGCAGCAAGCGCTTTCTGCGTGAACATCGATGAGGATGTGAGCACGCCGATCGTGCTCAAGAATTTCGCGATGCCCGAGTCGCCCCCGAACCTGCGCGCGATCCGCAAGAAGACGTTGGACGGGTCGAACATCGTCTTCGCGCCGGTGCGGTAGAAGTCGCGGATCTCGTCCACCGAGAAGCCGAGCGAGACGAACGTCGCGATGATCGCCCCGGTGCTCGTGCCGCCTACATAATCGAAGTAATCCGCAAGGACCAGATCACTGCGCCCGAATTTCTCGCGCAAGCACGCCTCGATCCGGATGAGGAATTCCAGCGCGATGAAACCACGCACACCGCCGCCATCTATGGAGAGCAGCTTCTTGGGACCGGCTTGCTCCATGCGTTCTGAAAGCGGCGTTGGAATCGTGCGGAGCCTTTCGTGCGCGGGCGGGTTTCGAACACTCCGCCGCGAAAATCGCGGGCCTTGAACGTGCTGTCAATCCTCTGGGAGCTGTGAAGGCTCCTTTTGGTGACTTGCCGCTCGTCGTCGGCGTCACCGGACACCGCGATCCACCGGCTGAGGCCGAAGCGCCGCTGCGCCAACGTTTCAGCGAAGTCATCGACCGCCTCGCCACGCAACATCCATCAATGCCGTTCCTCTTGCTTTCCGGGCTCGCGGCGGGCGCGGACATCTGGGCCGCAGAGGAGGCGCTGGATCGCGGCATCCCCGTTCTCGGCTGTCTCGCCATGCCGCAAGCCGAATACGAAAAGGATTTCACGCCCGGCGAGCTCGCGCGGTTTCGCTCCGTACTGGGGCGCTGTTGGGATGTGATCGTCGTCGGCAACGCGCAACAACGCGACCAGGCCTATGTCGACGTGGCCAACTTCATCGCCTACTATTGCAACGTGTTGGTCGCGTTTTGGGATGGTCTCGAGGCGCGCGGCCGCGGGGGCACGGCAGAGGTCGTCGAGCTGCGCAAGACAGGGCTCCCGAGCGCCGTCGGCGAGGCGCTCGTCGCGTACGTGCCTGACACGGGCCCCGTCGTCCAAATCGTGACCCCCCGACGCAATTGCCCCCGACCTGCGGAGTGCTTTTCGATCAAAGCGAGCTATCCCGAACGCGAAGTGTGGGGGAAGCGGAAGAAACCAGCGGAGTCAGCGGGCGAAGAGGCCTTCGATGACGCGATCGGCCACCTCGAGCAATACAACCGCGATATCTCACAAGAGACTGCACCAGCGGGCGCGGACCAACTCGTGGCATTACGCGACCGGACCGACGCGGCGGCAAACCGCCTGCAGCGGCACACGGCGCGTGCGTTGCAAAGCGTCTACATCGCCACGGGGCTTGCGGGCGCGGCGCAACTCGTCTTGCCCACCGATGGGTCCTTCAACATCCCGAGCTGGGCAGGCATCGCGGTGAAGATCGGATTTCTCGCGATCGCGTTCGTCGTCTTGGCCATCGCGAAGCGCAATGACTTCGAGAATCGCTACCAAGATTATCGCGCCATCGCCGAAGCCTTACGCGTGCAGCATGCGTGGTGTTGCGCGGGTTTACGCAATCGCCTCGTCGAGGCATCCTACCTCGAGATGCAGCAGAGCGAGTTGGAATGGATCCGCATGGCCTTACGCACCGCTTTTCTGATCACGGATGCTGGATCGGACAAAACTGAAGACTCGGTATCGCATCCGGTCCCCATCGCGTGGGTCGAAGGCCAACGAGACTACTATGCGCGCTCGGGCAAGCGAGAAGAGAGGAACCTGCGGCGCTGTCAGTTGGCCATGATATTCTCAGCAGTCGCGGGCGGAGCGATCTCTGGAGGTGCTGCGCTGTGCGCGTGGCTCGTCTCTCACGGCACCATGGTTATTCCTGGTGAGACGACCTCGAGCGCAGTCCACATACTCGGCTACTGGGCAGCCATGCCGTTCGCGCTCGGCAGTCTGCTCGCGCTCTTGATCCGCTTCTACGCGCAGCAGCGCGGGTTCGCCGAAAACGCCCGGCGCTACCACCACATGTTTGTGGTTTTCGACACGGCACGCCGACGGCTCGACGACCCGACGCGCGACCCCCGCAGGGTGCTAGAGCAGCTCGGCCACGAGTCCCTCTCCGAGCACGCCGATTGGCTCATCTTGCATCGAGAGCGCCCCCTCAGCTTCGTGCACGCCTAGCGCGAGCAGGACGGTTCATTCCAGGACTCTCCCAAAACCCGATGGAATCAAGGCCGCAAGTAAGGTCATCCACGCATTATGCCCTTCCAAATATTCGTTTCGTACGCGCGCAATGACGACTTGCCGCCCTTAGACGGTGAGGGGAAGGGCTTCATCACGACCCTTCTCAAGCACCTCGAGTTCCACTTCACCGGTTTTGGCGAACCGGTGCCGGTCATCTGGCGCGACCGTCGCGCGATCGCGCGCAGCGAACAGTTCGATCCCATCATCGAAAAGGGCATCAACGACTCGCAACTGCTGCTCGTCGTGCTCTCGAATAATTGGGTTCACCGCGAGTTCTGCCTGCGCGAGCTCGACCTGTTCCATCAGCGTTGGCGCGCCGAGGGCGATGACGGCGTGAAGCGCCGGATCATCGTCGTGGGCAAGAACCACATCGAACCGTCGGCTCGGCCAGCTCTCTTGCAAGGACAGGAAGGCTACCTCTTCTACGCCCCCGATGACGAGAACCCGAGCCGCTTCCGCGAGTTCTTCGTGCGCGGCAAGGCGCGTGAGGAGTATCACGAGCGCACGCAAGAGCTGGCTGAAGACATCTGGCACCGCGCGTGCGAGCACGAGCAGGTGCCGCAGCGCGTCTCTACCGCTGCGACGTGGAAGCCCGTCGTGCAAAGCGGGCGCAAAGTATATCTGGCAAAACCCGCGGCCGACATGCGCGCGCCCTATGCGCGGCTCGTGGACGAGCTCGGTCAGCGCGGCTACGCGCTTGCCCCATCGCCCGATGCCGAGTTCCCAGCAGATGCGACGGCGAAAGATTTCGTCCTCGAGGCGCTCGAGGGTGCAGAGCTGTCGATTCACTTGCTCGGCGACAAAGGCGGCTGGGCGCCTGAAGACTGCGAACCGATCGTGCCGCTGCAGCTCAAAGCGGCAGCAGAGGCGCATTCGCGGCGTGTCGTGTGGGCGCCGCGCATCCTGGTGGACGAACACTCGCAGTCCACGGGGGCAGAGCGCGACCCGTTTGCCATCCTCGAGAAGTTCGACCACAAGCTCGACAGCGACACGGTCGACGGCAGCGAGTTGAGCGCGTTCGCGCAATTCGTGGTGCAGCACTTGGACAAGAACACGCCACCCATGCCGGAGATCGACGCCATCGATGCCAATGCGCGCGTCTACCTCTATCATCGGCCCGAGGACACCGCGTACGCGACCGCGATCGGACGAGCGCTCGCGGAGCGCGGCATCCAACCGGTCTTCCCAGCCTTCGAGGGCGACCCGGCCGAGCTCGCAGCGCTCCACCGCCAGGAGCTCGCCGAGTGCGACGCGGTCGTGCTGTGCTGGGCCAACGCGGCCGAAGTGTGGGTGAAGAGCCAAGCTCGCGAGCTTAAGAACTGGCGGGATCTCGGCCGCGACAAACAATTCGCCTGCCGCGGTCTGGTCGCGGGGCCGCCGCCGGGTCAGCGCAAAGAGTTGCTGATGCAACTCCCGCCGCGCAACGAGATCGATGTCGTGCTCGACCTCACAGGCTCCGAAACACCTGCTCCTGACGCGCTCGACCCGCTGATCCGCGCGACTCGACATCCCAAGGACGCAGCCTAGCCCATGCAGCTGCGCCCGTTTCCCGGGCTACGGCCGTTCGGGTTTGAAGATCGCGAGTTCTTCTTCGGCCGCGAAGACCAGATCTATTCGCTCTATCGGCTGCTCGAGCACAGCCGCTTCATCGCGGTGGTGGGCAGCTCCGGCAGCGGCAAGTCGTCGCTCGTTCGCGCAGGGCTCTTACCCGTCATCGAAGAGGAAGGCAAAGGCGAGGGCGGGCGCAAGTGGCGCTTCGCGACGATGCATCCCGGCGACGCCCCGCTCAGCGCGCTCGCGGATGCTGTCACCGAACTCGCTCAAGATAGCGGCGAGGACGCGGAGATCCGCCGCGAGCGCACGCTCTTCGCTCTCAAACGCTCCAGCTTCGGACTCACAAAAGCGCTCGACGAGATCCCAAAACTTGCCGGCGCATCGATCTTGATCGTCGTCGATCAGTTCGAGGAATTGTTCCGCTACGCCGCGAGTTCGATGCGCGATCGCGCGAGCGACGCGCTGTGGCGTGACGAAGCCGCCAATTTCGTCCAACTGCTGCTCGAGGCGACTCGCTCTCGGTCAAGTTCGGTCTACGTCCTTATCACGATGCGCTCGGACTTCATCGGCGACTGCTCGCAGTTCCATGGCCTGCCCGAAGCCGTGAGCGCGGCGCAGTTCCTCGTGCCGTCGTTGACACGCGACCAACGGGAAGACGTGATCCGCAAGCCGATCGAGAAAGTCGGTGCGACCATCGATCCGACGCTCGTGGAAATCCTCCTCAACGACGCCGGCAGCGAAATCGACCAGCTCCCCGTGCTGCAGCACTGCCTGGCACGGCTTTGGGACCGCGCGCAGCCCAAGGATCCTGAAGCGCTCGACCGCCACTTAGGGCTCAAGGAGTATCGCGCGATCGGCGAGATCTCAGGCGCGCTCTCCCAACACGCGGACGAGGTCATGGCCTCCTTGCCCGGACTGGAGCTCGCCGTCGAGCAAGTCTTCCGCGCGCTCAGCGAGATCGATAAGGAAGGTCGCGCCACGCGCAGAGCGCTTCCATACTCCCGGCTGCTCGCGGAGACGGGCGTGAGCCGGGCCGATCTCCTGAAGGTCTTGGATCGCTTCCGCGCAGACGATTGTTCCTTTATCCTGCCCGCCGCCTCGTCGCTGCCCGTGCTACGACCTGACACGCGTATCGACGTCGTCCACGAGGCGTTGTTGCGGCGGTGGGAGCGGATCAGCGCCGAACAGCCGCACGTCCTGGACGGGCGCATGCAGACAGGCTGGCTTGCGGCCGAGGCCGCCGACGGGCGCTTCTACCGCGCCATGCTGGCGCTGCTCGAAACAGAATCTGCATCCGGCGCGATCACCCTGCCGCTCGACCAGGTCGAGGCACGCTGGCGCTGGTGGAAATCGAGGCCCCGCACCGAGGCGTGGGCCGAGCGCTATGGCGGTCACCTCAAAGAGGTCGAGAAGCTCTTCCAAGACAGCCTGGCCGCACTTTCGGCCGAGCGGGCGCGCGAAGAGGAAGCGGAACGGCGTGAGCGCGAGCAAGAGCGTCGTAAGATCGAAGCCGAGGAGGCCGCGAAGCGCGAGCGTCTCGAGCACCAGGCTGAAGTCGACGCGATGCGGGTCGAGTCTGCGCAGCGCCTGGCGCATCGCGGCCGATTGGCGGCGATCGCGATGACCATCATCGCGCTGCTCGCGTTCGCGACGGCGGGTTATGCCCTCAAACTGCGGCAGGCAGCCATCGCCGCGAGTAAGGAAAACCAAGAGCTGGCTGGGCAAAAGACGCAACTCGCGGCGGTCGCGCAGAACGCCGCGGCCGATGCCAAAACCCAAGCCGCAAACGCCGTGCGGGCCCAGAAGAGCGAAGGGGTGGCAGCCAACCACGCGCAGATCGAGGCCAGACGAGCGACGCTGGAAGCGCGCGCAGCTGAGGCCGCCAAAGAGCAAGCCGAAGACGAGACGACCATCGCGAACCAGCAAACGGCGCAGGCGCTCAGCGAGCGCTCGCAGGTCTTCTTGCAGTCCGGTCGCCAGGCACTGCTGGATGGCGACGATCAAGATGCGGCGTTGCTGCTCGCGGCGGCGTACACGAACGATCCGCACAACCCGACGCTGCAACTGCTGCTACATGAAGCGCTGGAAAAAAGCGCGATCCCGGATGGTTCATTCCCAGCTCACCGTGAGCTCATCACCGCGATGGCGTTCAATCCGAACAAGAACTACACGGAGATCGCCACCGCGAGCACGGACGGCTCGACAAGCCTGTGGACGAAATCCGGCGCCAACCTCCACACCTTCACCGATCAAGGGGACATGGTCACGGCGCTCGCCTTCGACCCAAGCGGCCGTCACCTGGTGACGGTCGGCCGCGACGGTTCCGCAAAGCTTCGCGTGCTAGGTCCCACCGGCCAAGCCTCCGATCCGACAATCCCGCTGCGTGACCCGAAGACGAATCTCGAGGGCCACGCCGGCCGCGTCAACTCAGTCGTGTTCAGCCACGATGGCCGGCGCATTCTCACCTCCGGTAGTGACAGCCGCGTGAAGATCTGGAGCACCGCCAACGGGGAGCTGCTGATCAACTGGATCGGTTCGAAACCCGGGGTCGCCGTCAACCAAGCTCTCTTCAGCCCGGATGACAGCTACGTCGCCGCAAGCATGGCTGATGGCACCCTCGCAGTCTGGGATTCGAGCACCGGCAAGACGATCGGTTCCGGCAAGACGTCCACGGCAAGCCCGCTTGTCCAGCTCGCCATCTCACCTAACGGCAAGACCGTGGCGGCAGGCGCCCTCGACGGCACGGTCTTGCTCTTCGATCCAACCACGCAGCAGACGATCGAACATCGCGATCAACACGGCGCGATCAATGCGATCGCCTTCGATGCAAGCGGCAATCGCGTGCTCAGCGCGAGCGAAGACGGCACGGCGATCATCGCTGACGCGAGCACCGGCGAGCCCGAGCAGACGCTCCCCGCCAAGCCTGGCTCTCCGGCAGTCCTCACCGCCTCATTCAATCCCGCCGGCAACGGCATCGAGACGACCTATGGGGATGGATCGCTGAACCTGTGGACCCAAGAGGGTGCTCCGGTCGCCGTCGTGCGGGGCAATCCGGAGAACACACAAGGCGTCGCGGCGTTCTCACCCGACGGAGATCTACTCGCCACCGGCGACAACGCCGGCATAGTAAGTCTGTGGAACTCCGCATCTCCGCTCAAGCGAGCGGCATTCACGCACCGCGGGTCTGTGGAGACCATCGCATTTGACGACACGACCGGCCGGATGATCACAGGGAGCCAGGACGGCACGGCTGCGATTTGGCGAATCGCCGAGCGACCGGTGCTCGAACGTGTTCTCCCGCATACTCCAGGGCAAGCGTGGGTCGAGTCGGCGCAATTCAGCCTGGACGGACGGCGGATCGTCACCGCCGGCGGCACCGCGGTGAAGATCTGGGATGCAGGTGCTTCAGATCTACCTCTCGTCACGATCCGCTCGTCCGCTCCGAGCAAGCGCTTCACCGATGCGTCGTTCCTTGGTCGGAGTTACGACGTCGTCGTGTCGCAGACGTGGTCTATCGCCGCGCTCCTGAGCATGCCGGAAAACACGGACCTCGACACGCTGCGGACAGGCAACGGGTGGTCGGTGTGGTCCGATAGCGGCCGAGAGCTTGCGAAGGAGCCGATGGTGCAAACATCGATCCGCGAGCTCGAGCCAACGCCCAACGGACGCACCGTGCTGTCGATCAGCGCGGGTGGCGATGCCGCATTCTGCCCGACCAGCGGTGCGCCGAGTTGCAGCTCGTGGAATGGAGCGGCCGAGGGGATCCAAGTAGGCGACGCATACGCGCTCGGGGGTGTGGGCGGTAACATCAATCTGGTCAGACCCGACGGCGACCGGACAACGGTTTGGAAGAGCGGGGACGCACGCGTGCTGGCTTTCGCCTCTTCCGAGGACGGGAAGTGGCTTGCCTCCGGCGGATTGGGCGGCACGCTCGGCGACATTTGGGATCTCGGACAGGTAAAGCCTTCGCGAACTCCTCCGCACGTGGCACTGGGCGGAGGGACCGGCACGCTTGAGTCCGCGACGTTCTCGCCTGGGGACGCGCGCCTACTCCTTGGCACGGCTTCAGACGGTACGGTGAAGTTATGGGATCGCTCCTCAGGTGATCTGCTCGCATCGATATCGATCCCAGCGTCGCGCGCCAGCGTGGCCGCGTTCACTCCCGATGGAGCCGCCGTGATCGTGGGCGCGGAGAACGGTGCTATTTTCCTCTGGCCGCTGCGAGGCGATGTGCCCGCTCCGCGAGATGTTGCCCAGCACTTGCTTCAGGCCGACCTCTCAGGTTATTCGGATCCGCTCGTCGCGCAAGCCATCGGCGTTCTCCAGGACGCCTCGGCGAAATGAGAGCAACTCGTTTCGGTTTCTCGGTTGTGGTCGTCGCCATCTTTGCAGCTGGGCTTGTGATCGCCCGCCCGGTCTCAGCCGCTGCGCCGACGCCTGGTGCAAGTCCCACAGCGACGCCTGCTCCTACCTCGACACCGACCTATCATGTCTCGCGCTACGGCAATCTCGAATACTACTACGACAACGACTTGACTGCCACCGGCGAGACGTTCATGAACGTCTTTCGAGTGTACAATTCTTATGACAACGGCCAGACGGGGATCTTCGGCGTTGGCTGGGGCTCGTTCTACGAGGAGAATCTTCAAGTCCAAGACGACGGCTCTATCATCATCCACGAATACGGTGGCGGCGCGAGCAACTTGTTCACGCCCACGATCGGGAGCTTGACCCCGCAAGACGAGCTTCGCGCCGAGATCATGAACGCCGCCGGCGAGGTCGGCCAGTTCGGCAGCGATGCAGACAAGAAAGCATACGAGGGCATGCTCGCGGACGCAGCGGCCGAGGAAACGACGTGGAGCAATCTCACGAGCGCCGGCCTGATCAAGACAGAGCCGCCCCCCGTCGGCCAGACCTTCTTCAGCGGGAGATACGGGACCGAGGAGATCACGCGAGTGCCTGAAGGCTACCAGCGCGAGACGCAGCGCAACGGTGGATCCTACTACGAAGCCTTCAACCTCTCTGGCGAACTCACGCGGATGTGGAACAAGAACCACGATTTCGTCGCATTGACCTACAAGAACGGTCATCTGAGCGCGATGCAAGACAACCAAGGCAACCGCTTCGACTTCACCGTCAATGATGACGGTCTGGTCACCGCCGTCAAAGATGCGCGTGGCGATCGCGTGACCTACCAATACAATGACAACGACAATCTCATGTCGGTCAACATCAACGGAAAGATCACACACTATGCCTACGACGCGCACAGCCGGCTCCTCTCAGTGACCTATCCGGATGGGTCCGCGACGCACATGGCGTACGACCCCGCGGGCGAGATCAGCCTTATCAAGAGCGTGGACGGGACGACCAGGGCCTACACCTTTGCTTCGCAGTCGACGTCCACGTCACGCATCGACACGATGACCACCGTGACCAAGACCACCGACGGCAAGACGCACAATGAGGTCGACCAGTACTTCTCATACGCGCCGAAATATTATATGGCCAAAGAGATCGACACGATCGACGGTCAGACCACGACCGACACCTACGATTCCGATGCGGATGTGCTGACAGAAACCACGGCGGACGAGACGGTCACGAACACCTACGACGCATTGGATCGGATCGTGAGCAAGCGGACGCTGCCTTCAGGGTCGCTCACGCAGTGGACGTACGATCCAGCGAGCGGCAGGCCCGCCACGATCACGACTACTTCCAAGGCAGGAGCTGTGACGACCGAGAGCTTCCAATACGACGAGGCGGGCAATCTCATCCGTGCGTCCAGCACCTCGGGTCAGGACTTCGCCGTCGTCCATGACGCCATGGGCCGGATCACGAGCGTCACTGGAGACGGCTCGCAGCTCACCTTCAGTTATCCAGGTGCTGGTTCGTTCAACGCGACGACTGTCGCGCTCACCGGCGTCGGTGTCGTAACGCTTTCGTATGCGGCAGACGGTGTCGTGACCGGCGCGCGGAGTCCCGGAGGCAGCGCAATCGTCGCAAAAGTGGAAGCTGCGGTTGCATCGGCGCAGCAGCTCCTCAAAGATGTGGGGGCCACGCTCCCGGCGATTCCAACTCCAAGCTCCTAGGAGCTTACGAAGGAGGCACTCGTGAGAGTTCTTATCGGGTCGATCGCTGCCGTCGTATTCCTTACCGCTGTCGCGCTCGCTGCAGATGTCGGGCCTGCTGCGGACGTGGCCGGCGTGCGCGCCGCAGCGCATGCGAAGAACCCGAAGAGCCAGCTTCTCGGTGTCCATGTCGTAGGCAACTTTGGGCTCTCCGATTGGGCTGAGGGCGAGGCGTCAGGCTACGGCGTCTACGAGCGCGTTACCGGACAGCAGTGGAAGCAGATCGATTGGGGCGGGGGCGCCATCGATGTCGATCTCCTCGTGAAGGACGGGATGTCGCGTCAGACCGCGCAGCAGCTCTGCTCTGGCTGGGGTGA
>DASPVP010000011.1:0-4001 GCA_035622315.1 Candidatus Acidiferrales bacterium
AACCGGTCGTCACGCGCGGGAAAATCCCCAAGCGCGCCGTCGTCATCCCGGGCACGCAGCCGAAGCAATATCCCGCCGGCACGTTTTCGACACCGTGCGCGCTCATCATCGGAGAGCGTTCCGAATCAACCGATCGCAAGACCTCGCTGAATGCCGCTTTGCGCGAGCACGGCCTCGCGCAATGAGCGAACCCTCGGGAAATCCGCTGGTCGCAGCTATCGGTCCCTCGGTGATCCGCGCGATGTACGAGCGCAGGCGCGACACCTCGATCGACTTGAGCATGGGCCAGCCGACCCTCCCGCCCGACATGCAGCCCTTCGGTGAAGCCATGGACTGGATCCGCGACAACGGCGCACCCTACGCGCCCAACACCGGCCACCCGGAATTGCGAGAAGCCATCGCACATATCTACGGGCGTTCGGAGCACAACGCGTCCAACGTCTGCGTCACGAACGGCTCTCAAGAGGGCATCTACCTCGCGGTCAAAGCGCTGCTCGACCCTCGAAGCGACAGCGTGCTCGTGACCGACCCATCGTATCCTTCATACGCCCGCTGCTGCGATCTTGAGGGTGTCGCGCATCGCGCGGTACTGCTCGACCCAAAAGACGGCTTTGCGATCAATGCGGCCGCGTTGCTCGCTGCAATCGACCCCTCGACGCGGATGATCATCCTCGGCTCGCCCGCGAATCCCACCGGAACGGTCATGCCCGAGCGCGAGTTGCGCGCGCTTGCAGACGGTCTGGCATCGCGCACCGGACCGCCCGTGTGGGTCGTGGTCGATGAGGTCTATCGCGAGCTCTGCTTCACGGACGCGCCGTACGCGAGCTTGACGGACGTCTACCCCCACACGCTCGCCTTGCACAGCTTTTCGAAGTCCTGTGCTCTCACGGGCATGCGGATCGGCTTTGTCGTCGGCCCTGCAGCTGCGATCAGCGCGATCGCTCGCGTGCACGCGCTCATGCTGATGTCGGTCAACGTCTTCGCGCAACACGTCGCGCTCGCAATCGTGCGCCAACCTGCGCGCCTGCGCGCCCACCACGACTGGTACGCGCGGCAGCGCAAGCTCGTCACAGATCTTGCCGCTCAACATCAGCTGCCCATCGTCGAGCCCCAGGGCGCTTTCTACGCCATGCTCGTTCTGCCGGAGCGCTGGAAAGACTCGCAACAGGCCGCTGACCGCGCGCTCGAACGCTACGACGTGGTCACGGTGCCAGGTTGGATCTTCGGGAAAACGGCAGAGGGATATCTCCGGCTTTCCTGGTCCGCTCAGCCAGCGGACGTCGCGACTGGCCTCGAACGGCTCGCCGAGTTCTGTTCGTCGGAGCGCTGATGCAAGCGCTCATCGCCTGTCTCGCCCTCGTGGGCATCTATCTCTCATGGTACATGCTGCGCAAGCAGATCCGCGCACAGCGCGGCGAGCTCGCCGAACCAAGCGTCGTGATGACCGCGCGCGCGAAAGCGGCGGGCGTGCCGAATTCCGCGTTTGGGATCGCCTACTACCTGGGCGTGCTCGTCGCGACACCCTTCCTGACCACCCATCTTATCTGGGTCGCGGTCTTTGCAGCTTCTCTGCTCGCGGCAGCATTCTCGCTATACCTGGCATACAGCTTGCTTTTCATCACGCGAATGCCATGCGCGTTCTGTTGGACCGGTCACGCGATCAACTGGATATTGGCGATCGTCCTGCTGATCGTGCGATGATGTGCAGAGGTGTCAACGCACTAGAGGCGGGCTTCTCGAAACAACGCTTCGAGGATTGAGAACATCCGGCTGTCTCGCGTCTGCAAGGCCTGTCGAGTCAGCGGCAGCCAGCAGGAGCGGTCGTCGTTGACCTCGACATAAGCCCGCAAGCTTTCTGCAAAATACTCGTCCAAGCCGCTCGCAGCATACTCGTTGACAAAACCACTCGCCGCCGCGTAGGCGCCGCGTATGCCCTCGTCCTCGAACGAGAAGTACGAGCGCGGCCTTGCGGCCAGCAGCGCGTCCAGCGCGTGCGCGAATTCGTGCGCGGCCGCCATGCGTAGAGCCCCCGGTCGCAACAAGACGAGGCGTTCTTCCAAGACGAACAGCCCCGCGGGCGGCGCGTGCCAGCGGTCGATGTCCGGTACGAGCGCCGCAACTGCGGGCGAGCATCGTGCGAACGGGCGATTCTTCGGCACGATCGCGATGCGCACGCGACCTCGCACGGCCAAGGAGAGCGCTCGTTCCCCGAAGGGAGCGAGCGCCACGCAGAGCGCCGCGGGTGGACATCCACCGACAAGCTTCGCCACAAGATCTCTCGTCACGCTCGGATCCGCCGCGCGACCGCTTCGCGGCACGGCCGCAAACGGTTCGCTCAAGATGACCGCGCTGCCATCCCTAAACGCACGCAGTTCCGAACTCCCCAGACGACGCAGCCCGCTGCGCACCCGTTCGAGCGCAAGTCCACCTCCGGCGCGCGACTCAAGCATTGCGCGCTTGCGCTCGTACCGGGCTCGTAAGGTCGCGATCGCACGGCGCTCGATGGCCGAATCGCAATGCTCGAGCCTAGCCGTTTCGGGCGGGTCCGACAAACTCGCGAGCATAAGGCGTGCGGGCATCCGCGCAGTGTGTCGCGCAGATGTGATTCAGGTGCGGCTGCGGTATTACCGGACGAGCGTCTGCGCAGGCACGAACGTGATCCCCGCATCTTCGAACTTCGGGATCTGTGCCTTGAGCGCTTGGGCCGTCGTGTCGAAAGGATGGCCGATGGCGATCGCGGTGCCCTGCTTGAGCACCACACGCTGCAACTCAGCGAATTGGCCTTGGATATACGGCAGATCGTGAGAATCGTCCAAGAACACGTCGCGCTTTGCCGTAGGGATGCCCAGTCCATGCGCGGTCGCCTCGCCGACGCTATAGTAGCTCGTCATCGAGTCGATGAAGAACAGGTGATGTTCGCGGAACACCAGGAGCACGTCGCGCATGACGCGAGGATCGCTCGTCGCCTTGCTCCCCATGTGATTGTTCGCCCCGGGCGCATCCGGCACGGACGCGATGTCCGCTTCGACCTGGGCCTGCACTTGCGCGTCTGACATCGCGGTCATGATCGCGCCTGGTCCGGGATGCGCGGTCGGCGCGTCGGGCTCCATCGGTAGATGCAGCATCACCGACTTGCCCGCCGCAAGCGCTTCTGCCGCCAATTGTTTGGCGTGCGGCGTCATCGGCAAGATGGAGAGCGTGATCGGGATCGGCAGCGCGAGGAACTGTTCGCAGCGCTTCACGTTGTAGCCGCAGTCATCGATGATGATCGCGACGCGCGGACCGGTGCCGGCGATCGGGGTCGCCACGATTGGCGATGGCTGCAGGAACGCCGGCGCGGTCGGCGTCGCCTGAGGACTGTGCGGAGCGCTTGGAATCGTGAAGTAGCCGCGGATCTGGCGGTTGAGCGCGACGACCACCACCACTACGACTGCGAGAAGCAGGCAGACCGCGAGCAGCAGCCCCAGCCGGCTGCGCGCACGCGAGCGCCGCTTACCGGGGCGTCGCCGGCCGCTGGACATGTGGGCAGACGTTCTGTTCCCGCACAGGCGACCCTGGCAGCAGGCCGGCGCCGATCATGGGTTGCGGCAGTACGAGTTGCTGCCGATGCGTTATGGGCGCGCCAGCGGCGCTCAGCGCGGTGCGGGCGTAGTCGTGGGATTGACGACTTGCGGGATCGGCAGATCCTTGAGCACGTGCACGACGATGTTGAGCCGTTGCGCTGCGATGACGTCACCACCCGGACCGAGCACGCGCACGGTGATGTACTTCATGCCCGAGAGCGCCACGATCGCTCCGTTGATGGGAAACGTGAAGTCCTTGTCCACGACAAAACCGAGCGGCGACGTCGGGATGCTTTGATCCACGGCTTCCGTCTGGCTCGCAAGCTCGTTGTCGTCCGCGTTGTAGACCGCGAACTGCAGCGAGCCGATGGGGATTTTCCCAAAACCGCGCGCGACCGCGTGCGCGTGCACGGTCGCCTGCGTGTCGAGCACGCCGAC
>DASPVP010000012.1:0-2942 GCA_035622315.1 Candidatus Acidiferrales bacterium
GAACGGCAAGCGCCGCGTCTCAGGTGGCGGCGGCGCCAAAGCGTCGCACGCATGATCCTCCATGCCGATCTCGACGCTTTCTATGCAAGCGTCGCCCAGCGCGACGATCCGTCGTTACGCGGCAAACCGTTGGTCGTCGCTGGGAGCAGCCGGCGAGCGGTCGTCCTGACGGCTTCTTATGAGGCTCGCGTCTTCGGGATCCATAGCGCCATGCCGCTGTACCGGGCGCGCGAGCGATGTCCTGCGCTCGTCATCACGCCGCCGGACTTCACGAAGTATCGCGACGCCAGTCGTGCGGTGTTCGACATTTTCCGCGCGCACGCGGTCGCGGTCGAAGGTCTTTCGCTCGACGAGGCCTTCTTGGATCTCGGCGATCTTTCGATCGACGCCGCGGTCGCGGTGGCGCGAGAGATCAAGACTGACGTCCTACGGCAAACCGCGCTGACGGTCTCAGTAGGTCTTGCGGCGAGCAAGATGGTGGCAAAGATCGCCTGCGACGAGGGAAAGCCAGACGGGCTCGTCCGCGTCGAGCCCGGGGGCGAGGCGGAATATCTCGCGCCGAAACCCGTGCGCCGCCTTTGGGGTATCGGCCCGAAGACCGAGGCTCGGTTGCGCTCGCACGGCCTCGAGCTCATCGGTCAGATCGCGGCGCTGCCCGATGACCGTTTAGCCGCGATCTTCGGCCGCTGGGGTCGCGATTTGCGCGACCTCGCGCGAGGCATCGATCCGCGTCCGGTCGTTGAGGACTGGGAGGTGCGCTCGATATCGAGTGAGGAGACCTTCGAACATGACGTCAGCGATCGTCACGAGCTGGCACGGGTCATCGGCATCCAAGCTGCAGATCTCGCGGACCGACTCCGGCGCAAGCACGTGCGCGCGCACACGGTCGGCGTCAAGGTCAAGTTCGCTGATTGGAAGGTCCTTGGTCGCCAGACATCGTTCCGCGAACCCGTTGAGGATGCCGCCGCCATCGCGCAGGCCGCCGTGCACTGCCTGGAACGGTTGGCGCCGGACAGGCCGGTGCGCCTCGTCGGCGTCCGGGTGAGCAATCTCGCAGCGCAAGACATCGCGCAGACCGCGTTGTTCGATGGATTGGGATCGACGGCTTCGCCCTGAGCGCTGGCGTCGCCGGCGACGTCGACGCGCGCGCCGCATCGCAGCGCTGCTTGTGTTGCTCTTGGCGTGCGGCGTCGTGACGTTCATCGCGATTCATCGTCATGCACCGGTGCTGAACAGCGTGCAGCCGATCGCGGCTGTCAGCCCTATCGCGCGGCCATTGCACACGACCGGATATCTCCATGTCGGTCTGCCCTGGGCCGCACCTGATGCGAAGCAGTTGCACGATGACTTGGCACAGGCGGTCGCGCAGCCCGCGTTTCCACAAACCACAGGCGTGCTCGTGCTCGACGGCCGAGACGGTCGGGTGCTGTACAGCAGCAACGCGCACGCAGCGCTCGTCCCGGGCTCGACCGTCAAGCTCGTCACCGCCGCTGCCGCGTTCGCCGCGCTCGGCCCGTTACATCGGTTCGTCACGGAGATGGTGAGCGACGGCTCGATCGACGACACCGCGCTGCAGGGGAACCTCTGGCTTGTCGGTGGCGGAGATCCAGAATTGACGAGCGACGATCTACGCCGTGGCATCCATCAGCTGCAACTCGCAGGCATCGGCCAGATCGACGGCGATGTCGACGTCGACGGTTCGCGCTACGGCGTCGACGCGGTCAGTCCGTCGTGGCAGCTCGATGATCTGCAGTATGGCTGGGCTGCGCCCGCAAGCGCGCTCTCGCTCGACGGCGGATCCGTGCAGTTCACGATCACGCCGCGCGTCGGCAGCCAGGCCGACGTCGCGATCGATCCGCCTGGCGAGCGAGTGATCGCGTCGGTCGACACCGTCGCCTCCGATGCGGACAACACGCTGACGATCGACTTGATGCCCGACGGGTCGGGTTACATCGTGCGGGGCCAGATCCCGTACGGGGCGCCGCAGAAATATTGGCGAGCGGTACCGCATCCGACGCAAGCCACTGCGACGTCGCTCGTCGCGATGCTCAGACTCGCCGGGATCGCCGTCACGGGATCGGCCGGAACCGACCCCGCACCTGCGCGTAGCACGGTCTTGTGGAGACACCAATCGCGTCCGCTCGATCTCGTCGTGAAGCAGATGTTCGCGCTGAGCGACAACCACTATGCCGAGCAGCTGCTGCGCGAGGTAGGCTGGCAGGCGACGGGTCTCGGCACGCTCGACAATTCGCTCGGCGCCGAGCAGGCATTCTTACGTAGCGAGGGGATACCAAAAAGCGAGGCGGCGCTCGCAGATGGCTCAGGTCTTTCCGATCAAAACAGAGTGTCTGCCGCGACCCTCGGCGCGATGCTGCGTTTTCTGCTGGAGCAACCGATGCCTGAGCCGCCGTTCGCTTTGCTGCCGCGCGCGGGCCTCGAGGGCACGGTGTCGGTCCGCCAGCTCGCGCCTTTCTCGCTCGGTCGGGTCTTCGCAAAGGACGGCTACATCGAGGGCGCGAGTTCTATCGCGGGCTACGTGATCACGGCACACCACGGGCCAGTGATCTTCGTGTTCATCGTGAACGATTGGCAGAACGGTCTTGACGCCGTGTGGGCGGCCGAAGACCACATGCTCGACACGATCGCCACTTTCTGACACCCATTAAATGTAGGGGGCGATTGAAAATCGCTCCTAAACGATGATCGTACCCGGGAAGTATGCCTGAAGAATCTGCGCCGCGCTCATGCCGGCTTGCGCGCGCCCGCGCGATCCCCACTGGCACATGCCGACGCCGTGGCCAACACCGTGGCCGACGATCGTGAAATCCGAACCCGTCCGATCGATGTCGAACAGCGCGCTCGGAATGACTTTGTAACCGAGCAACGCGAGCGCGCGCTGATAGAAGTCGCGGCCGGTCAGCGTGATCGAAAGGATCGAGCCG
>DASPVP010000013.1:0-7948 GCA_035622315.1 Candidatus Acidiferrales bacterium
CGTGCTCACGGTTTCCAAGTCGCTCAGCCGCAAGTTGCTTGCGGCAGCGGGGTTCGCCCGATACTCGATGCTCGGCTCCTGGGCGCATGGAGCCTCCACGAACGTGGATTACCAGCAGAACGTGGCCTTCGCGGGCGGCCAATGGGCGGAGTCCGCCCACGCGGTCGTGCTGCTCCAGGTCCGTCAAGCCGCGTTTGCCGGATTACCGTCGATTCCGAACGGGCCCTCTCCGGATTTCCACGGCACGCTGCTCGTCGTCGAGCAGCGCTTTCACACGTAACTTCGCGCAAGACATACGCGACAGCCGAGTGGACCATCCAATCGGCGGATACCGCCACGCACGAGCGTTTGCTACAATGGCCCGTATGAGAGCGTCCTCCACCGTGCGGTTCGTCTGCGCCGCCGTCGCGAGCGCATGTTGTCTCGCGAGCGGCCTCGCTGCGCTGGCGGAACCAACCGGCGGCCCAAGTCCAGCGCCTTCAAGCGCGAGCCCCACGCCGCAGCCTACGCCGTCGCCCGCGAGCACGAGCCTGACCCTTGGTCCGCTGACGATCGACGGCGTCCTCAGCGCCTTTACGATGTTCACGAACGGCGTCAACGCAAGCGGTAGCCTCGACACCGCGACGGGCGCCGATCTAACCAATCGCACGGATATCAGCAACGCATTTCTGATCGTCAACAAGAACTCCGGAACGCTGCGATACGGATTCGCCGCTGGTGCCTACAACATCCCCGTCGTCGGATTTGCGCTGAATAAGACCACGCAGACCGGCGCGAACACGAGTCTCTACGGCGCGCTTCCCTCGGTCTACGTCGAGTATGCCCCGACTGCCGCCTGGAACCTCATGGCGGGCAAGCTCGCGACTTTCACGGGTCAAGAGGACACTTACACCTACGAGAACGCGAACATCCAGCGCGGCATCGTCTGGAACATAGAGACCGCAGTGAGCCGCGGTGTCCGGTCGAACTTCACCGGATCGAGATTCACCGGCGCGATCGAGGTGAACGATGGATACTACTCGGGCAACCGGCTCGGGTTCGAAGGCCAGATCACGAATGCTCCAAACGCGAACACGACGTTCGAATTCGTCTGGGTGATCCCGAACTCGAGCGCCCCGGCCAATGCGACGGCCTCGATCGCCAATAAGCGCCTCTACAATCCGCTGCTGACCTACACCGCGGGCAGGTGGACGTTTTCGCCGTACCTGCTCTTCGTCGATTCGCCTGCCAGCAGCGCGCTCGGCTATACCTCCGAGGAGCACGCGTTCGGCGCGGTGTTCAACGCATCGTACGCGTTCAACCCGACCTGGTCGCTGCCGCTGCGCGTTGAGTACGGCAAGAGCGGCAGTGCGGTTGGCGACACGAGCCCGAACGCGAATTTGCTGGGCTATGGACCGGGTTCAAGCGCGTGGACCTACACGCTGACGCCGACATACCGGCGTGGCATTTTCTTCGCGCGAACCGAGGCGTCGATCGTCGACGTCGGCTCGTACGCCCCAGGAGCCGCGTTCGGACCGCAGGGCGACGACGCGAATCAATTCCGGGTCGGCGCCGAGTCGGGCATCCAGTTCTGATGAGGAGCATGAAGCGGCATGCTTGATTGCATCTTGATCGTCGTCACGTTACTCGGTTTCTTCATTTTAGACCGCTATGCGGTCGGGCTCGAGAAGCTCTGACGTGGTCGACCAGATCATCGGCCTCATCCTCGCCATCCTCGGTCTCGCGTACCTGGCCTACGCACTCCTGCGGCCGGAAAAGTTCTAAGCGATGACGCTCATCGGCTGGACGCAAGCGCTCTTCCTGTTCGCGACGGTTCTCGTATGCGTGAAACCGCTCGGGCTGTTCATGGCGCGCGTGTTCGCGGGCGAGCGCACCTTCCTGACTCCCCTGTTTGCACCGGTCGAGCGCCTCATCTACAAGCTGTGCCGCATCGATCCCTCAGCCGAGATGACGTGGTACACGTATCTCTTCGCCGCGCTCGCGTTTAGCGCCGTCGGCCTGTTCTATCTCTACATCCTGCTGCGCACCCAGGCATATCTGCCGCTCAATCCCCAGAAGTTCGGCAACATGGCGCCAGACCTAGCCTGGAACACCGCCGTGAGCTTCGTGACGAACACGAACTGGCAGTTCTACTCGGGCGAGAACACCCTGAGCTATCTGTCGCAGATGCTTGGGCTCGCTTGGCATAATTTCACCTCGGCCGCGGTCGGCATAGCACTTGCCATCGCATTCATCCGTGGGCTGGCACGAACGAGCGTGACGACGCTTGGAAATTTCTGGGTCGACGTGACGCGCTGCTGTCTCTACGTGTTGCTGCCCATCTCCATCGTGGGAACTCTCTTCTTGGTCTGGACGGGCGTGCCGCAGAACTTCCACCCGTACATAAACGTGACATCGCCGGAGGGATTCACGCAGGCGATCACCGGCGGCCCGATGGCTTCGCAAGAAGTCATCAAAGAGCTCGGCACGAACGGCGGCGGTTTTATCGGCCAGAACTCGGCCTCGCCCAACGAGAACCCGACCCCCCTGTCGGATTGGTTCGAACTGTGGCTCTTTATGGTCATCGCCGCCGCCTTGACGTACACGTTCGGCCGAATGGTCAAAGACCAGCGGCAAGGCTGGGCTTTGTTCATCGCCATGACGGTCTTGTTTTTCGGTGGGCTGACCGTCGCGTATTGGTCCGAAGCCGCGGGTAACCCGATCATGCACCACATCGGCGTCCTCGGCGGCAACTTGGAGGGTAAGGAGACCAGATTCGGCGTGGCAGCGTCCGCCCTCTGGGCGGTCGCAACCACAGCCACGTCGTGCGGTGCCGTGAACGCGATGCACGACTCGTTCACGCCGCTCGGTGGTTTGGTGCCGATGCTGAACATCCAGCTAGGCGAGATCATCTACGGCGGTGTCGGCAGCGGCATCTATGGGAAGCTGATTTTCGTCATCTTGACGGTCTTCATCGCGGGCCTGATGGTGGGGCGCACGCCCGAGTATTTGGGGAAGAAGATCGAGCGGCGCGAGGTGCAGCTCGCCATCCTCTTCGTGCTCGTGACGCCGCTGTTCACGCTCGTGCCGACGGCGATCGCTGCCATCTTGCCTGCAGGCCTCGCGACCTTGAACAACGCAGGACCGCACGGGTTTTCTGAGATCCTGTACGCCTTCTCGTCGGCGACCGGCAACAACGGCAGCGCCTTCGCCGGGCTCGGGCCCAATCTGTTCTATAACGTCGCGATCGGGATCGCGATGTTCTTCGGCCGCTTCGCCGAGTTCGTGCCGATGCTTGCTCTTGCGGGCGTGCTCGCGGGCAAACGCGCCGTGGCCGAATCTGCGGGCACGTTCACCACGTATTCGCCCATCTTCGTCGTGCTGCTCATCGGCACGATCCTCATCGTGGGGGCGCTGACGTTCTTCCCGGCGGACGCGCTCGGCCCGGTCGTCGAGCATCTCCTGATGCTGCAAGGGAAGACCTTCTGATGATCACGCAACGCCGGCTCGACCGCCGTCCCAGAGCGCGCTCGCTCTTCGACCGGCGCATACTTGGGCCCGCCACCATCGATTCGTTCCGCAAGCTCGATCCGCGGATCCAGCTTCGCAACCCCGTCATGTTCGTGTGCGAAGTCGGCGCGCTCGTCACGTTGCTGTTCTTTTTCCGCGACCTGCGTACGCATGGGCCGGCAGGTTTCGACTTCGCGATCTCCATCTGGCTGTGGTTCACCGTCGTGTTCGCGAATTTCGCCGAAGCCGTGGCGGAGGGCCGCGGTAAGGCGCAAGCGGACTTCTTGCGCCGTACGAAGACCGATACCAAGGCGCGCCGCGTCATCGGCGGTGCGGAGGAATCGGTGAGCGCGACCTTGCTGCGCAAGGGCGATATCGTGCGCGTCGCCGCCGGCGAGCTCATCCCCGCCGACGGAGACGTCATCGAGGGAGCTGCCTCCGTCGACGAGTCGGCCATCACTGGCGAGTCTGCACCCGTGATCCGGGAAGGAGGCGGCGATCGGAGTTCCGTCACCGGCGGCACCCGCGTGCTGTCCGACGAGATCACGGTCCAGGTAACCTCGGATCCGGGCGAGACGTTTTTGGACCGGATGATCGCGCTCGTCGAGGGTGCCACGCGGCAGAAAACGCCCAACGAGATCGCGCTCTCCATCCTCCTTGCAGGCCTCACGATCATCTTCCTGATCGCCGTCGCCACGTTGTCGCCCTTCGCGATCTACGCGGGTTCGCTCCAATCCGTCACCGTGCTGATCGCGCTGCTCGTGTGCCTCATACCGACCACCATCGGCGGGCTGCTCTCCGCCATCGGCATCGCCGGCATGGACCGAGTGCTGCAGCGCAACGTGCTGGCGATGAGCGGCCGTGCGGTCGAAGCGGCCGGCGACGTCGACACGCTGCTCTTGGACAAGACCGGCACGATTACGCTCGGCAACCGGCAAGCGACGCAGTTCATCGGCGCGCCCGATGTGAGCGATGCGCAAGTGGCACGCGCGGCGTACCTCTCGTCGCTCGCAGACGAGACGCCTGAGGGCCGCTCGATCGTTACCTTGTCCGAGCAGCAAGGCGCGGTGCAGGCGGGGCCGGCTCCCGAGGGAACGACCTTCGTGCCGTTCAGCGCCTACACGCGCATGAGCGGCGTCGATCTGCCGGACGGCACGTCCATCCGCAAGGGTGCCCCGGATTCGATTCGCGCGTGGGTCCGCGAGCGCGGAGGCTCGGCGGTCGACGTGCTGGCAGACCAGGTGCAGACCGTCGCGCGTGCCGGCGGCACACCCCTCCTCTTAGCCCAGGACGGTCGCATCCTCGGTCTCATCTACCTTAAGGATATCCTCAAACCCGGCATGCGCGAGCGCTTTGACCGGTTACGCAAGATGGGCATCCGCACGATCATGATCACGGGCGACAATCCGTTGACCGCTGCAACCATCGCGCGTGAGGCCGGTGTCGACGATTTTTTGGCCGAGGCCACGCCGGAGACGAAAATGGCGCTCATCAAACGCGAGCAAGAGGCGAGCCGGCTCGTCGCGATGACAGGCGACGGCACAAACGACGCCCCCGCGCTTGCGCAAGCCGACGTCGGCGTGGCCATGAACTCGGGAACGCAGGCCGCCAAAGAGGCCGCGAACATGGTGGACCTCGACTCCGATCCTACCAAGCTCATCGAGATCGTCGAGATCGGTAAGCAGTTGCTCATGACGCGCGGTGCGCTCACCACCTTCTCGATCGCCAACGACGTGGCGAAGTATTTCGCCATTCTGCCGGCGATGTTCGCGACGGCCTACCCGGCTATGGAGGCGCTCAACATCATGGGCCTGGCCACTCGGCAAAGCGCGATCCTTTCGGCGGTGATCTTCAATGCGCTCATCATCATCGCGCTCATCCCGCTCGCGCTGCGCGGCGTCGCCTACCGGCCGCTTGGCGCGAATGTGGTCCTGCGCACCAATGTCGTGCTGTACGGGCTCGGCGGCATCATCGTGCCGTTCTTGGGCATCAAGCTGATCGACATGATCCTCGTCGCCCTGCATCTCACGTGACGGAGCATCTATGAAGGACAACACTTTCCGCCATCTCGGCACGGCCCTCATCTATACGGTCGTCTCGGTGGTCGTATTCGGTCTCGTCTATCCGGTCGCGATGACCGGGCTGTCGCAATTGCTCTTCCAAAGACAGGCGAACGGCTCGATCGTCTACGTCGACGGCAAAGCCGTGGGTTCGAGCATCGTAGGTTTGCAGTGGACCAAACCACGATACTTCCAAGGACGGCCATCCGCAGCAGGCAAGGGCTACGATCCCACCTCGACCGGCGCCACCAACTTAGGGCCGACCTCGAAAAAGCTCGTCCAAGCGACGCAAGCCGCGATCGTCGCCCTCAAGAAGGCTAATCCTGACGCTTCTGGCGCTGTTCCCACGGATCTCGTCGCGAGCAGCGCGAGCGGGATCGATCCAGATATCACGCCGGAGGCTGCCTATTATCAGGCGCCGCGCGTTGCGAAAGCTCGCGGCCTCTCGCTCGACGAAGTGCAGGTACTGATCGCGGCGCACGAGCACGGCCGAACGCTTGGATTCCTGGGCGAACCGCGCGTGAACGTGCTGGAGCTCAACTTAGCCTTAGACCGCCTGAAGACATAAGGCTGCCAAAAGCCCTCTTTTGTCGTATCTCTAACGCCATTCTCAGCCTGCTCCAAAGATGCTGGTAGTATAATGTAGGCGGAGGCGTTTCCATATGAACCAAAGATTCAAATCCACCCTCATCGCGCTCACGGCAGCGGCCCTAATGGGCGCGCCCGCGTATGCCCTCGCGGCGCCAGCGCAAGTTGCCTACACCACGACGTTGCAGGCCACAGATCCGGCAAGCAGGATCGCCTATTTCTATGGCTCGCTCCAGCTGACGGTCGGCCCCGATGGCCTCGTGCACGGCTGGTACCAGCCGCAGTACGGCGGCTCGTTCACGCCGGTGACCGGCTCATACAAGGACGGGAAATATTGGCTGACCTTCGGGTCCGGCTCTTTCCAAGTGTTCGCGACGAAGCAGGCTGATGGCACGATCGCCGGCACGGCTACCAACAGCACGATACCCTCGAATGGGCAGTCCGCGCCGCTCGCGTCAGTCGCGCTGTACCCACAGACATACCAGTTCGTCGCAAAACCCACGTCAGACTAACTTCCGACATACACTCAAGGCAGTGTAGGGGGCGATTGAAAATCGCCCCTTTTCATATAATCCCGCGCCGCAGCGCCACCACGGCAGCGTGCGTTCGATCGGCAGCCGACAGTTTCTCCAAAATGTCGCGCACGTGGCCTTTAACCGTGCCGACGCCGAGGCTCAACTGCTTCGCGATCTCTGCGTTGCCAACGCCGTCCGCGATCAAGCGCAGGATCTCGGTTTCGCGGACGGTCAGCGGCGACGAACTGGCGACGGGCGCAGCCGAAGGGCTCACGACCTTACGTAACACGACATGGGCGACCGCTGGGTCGAAATAGGCACCGCCCTCGGCTACCACACGCAGGGCCGCGATGACGCCTTGCGGGTCGCTCGACTTGACGCAGTATGCGTCCGCTCCCGCCGCTAGCGCTGCCAAGACCTCGGTATCAAGGTCGTGCATCGTCAGGATGACGACGCGCATTGATGGCGCGAGTTGCCGCAAGCGCCGCGTGAGCTCGATGCCGTCGATGCCGGGAAGCCCGAGGTCTACCACAGCGACGTCTGGTTTCAGTCGCGCCGCTTCATCGTACCCGCGCAGCCCGTCGTCTGCCTCGCCCGCGACGTCAAAGCCGGCGTCGGCAAGTGCCGCGCGCAGTCCGGATCTCGTGAGCGGGTGGTCCTCCACCAAGAGCACGCGTGTCATGCGCTCGAGCTGGCGGTGATCGACGCGCTCTGTGTCACCCTGCCGGCGGGAAGATCGACGGTGAAGATGCTGCCACCGCCGGAACGATCGTCGTAGCGCACGCTGCCACCGTGGCTTTGCGCGATCAGCGACACGATGTAGAGCCCAAGGCCCGAGCCCGCTCCCTGGCGCGATCGGTCTTTTGGTCCGAAGCGGCGAAACAACTGCTCGCGCATGTCGGGCGGCACGCCATAGCCGTCGTCCTCGACGCGGAGCACCACCCTGCCGTCTGTCCGCGCGGCTTGAACCCACACGTGCCCGCCATCAGGAGTCCAATTGATCGCGTTGACGACGAGGTTCATCACGACTCGGCGCAGCTCGCCGTCGTCACCGCTCACTAGCACGCCCTCGGGCGCATCGACCGAGCAGACGATGTTCTTGGAGTGCCAGAGCGGTCCGAGCTCGGACACGACTCTGCTCGCGACCGCCGAGAGATCGACCGGTTCGCGTACCGTCGACTGCTCGCCCGACTCGTAGCGGGCCACCAGCAGCAGCGTCTCCGCTAGCCGCCGCAACTCCTCATTGGATGCAAGAGTGCGACGCAGTATCTCGCGATAGCTCTCAGGCAACGTTCC
>DASPVP010000014.1:0-16091 GCA_035622315.1 Candidatus Acidiferrales bacterium
AACCAAATCTACGGGGCATCGGCGACGCTGCCGGCCGTACCGACAGTCCTAGCGGACGAGGCGACACCAACTTACGCAAGCGGTGGCGCCACCGGCGGAGGAACATTTACCGTTTCGGTACCCGCTGGCGTGACAGAGACGATCGTCGAAGTCTATACGAACACGGGCGTGCAGGTTGCGTCGGCAGAGACCAAGACGACATCCGCAGTGCTGCCTGCAAATACCCTCGTGCAAGGAGATGACTACATCGCCTTCGCGATCGGCGCTGACTACCCGTTCGTCGAAGCAGGTCCGCCCACGAACACGACAATCAAGCCTACGTTGACGGGCGCAAACGGCACCACGGACATGACCGTGTCAGGCGTCTTGAGCTTCACGCAATAGAGGAGACCCTGAGACGACGATGCCATTAGGGTGGCCAGAGATGGTCACCCTTCTTCTTGTTCGGTGTGAGCGCCCATGACCACAAACGATCAACTCGACCGCTGGCTGCGGATCCTTGCGACGATCGCGCTTGCGGCAATCCTCGCGATCGGCGTCCTCGCGCTCTTGCGTCGCGTCATCGCCGTGGTCATCGTCCTCGTCGGCGCGGTGTTTTTCGCGTACCTTGTCTATCCGCTCGTGCGCCGCTTCGCGAAGCGTCTGCCACGCTGGCTTGCCATCGTGTGCGTCTACGGGATCTTCCTCGCAGCATTCGCCTTGCTTATGGTCTTCGTCGGCCCGAAGATCGCGTGGGAAGCACGTTCCTTTGCGCTAGACTTCCCCAAGGTGATGCAGACCGTCCAGGACGATCTCCTCAACGCGAACATCGCGCTTCTTAGTGCGGTGCCACTCTCAGCACGCGAAGGAGCGCTTCAGCTTTTTGACAATGCAGGCACGGCTTTGCAGCATGGCGCTGTCACCTACATCGGTCAGGCATTGGGGATATTGCTCAGCGTGGCATCGATCGTGACCGCCTTTGTTATCATCCCCATCCTGACGTTCTATATCCTCATGGACTTGGAGCGCCTGCATGCGGGTCTGATGCTGATCGTTCCCTCACGCTACCACAAGGCGACCGAGGCCATCTTAAAAGACATCGATACGGTGCTCGGCGGGTTCATCCGAGGACAGATCATCGTCGGCGCGATCGTGGCGGTCCTCATCACCGTTATGCTACTGCTGCTCCACGTGCGCTACGCATTTCTCATCGGACTCTTCGCGGGCATCACCGACATCATTCCCTATTTGGGCGCCATCGTAGGCGCGATTCCCGCGGTGCTCATCGCAGGCTTCACACACGGCTTGCCCTGGGCGCTCTTGGTCACCGCGGGATTCGTCGGCATCTATCAACTTGAGGGGCATATCATCGCGCCGAACGTGGTAGGCCAGCGCGTTGGGCTCACACCGCTGATGGTCATCGTGGCAATTCTGACGGGCGCTGAGATCGGCGGGATCGTGGGCATGTTCTTTGCCGTACCAGTCGCCGGCGTGATCCGTGCTATTTCCACACGCTTGCTTGAGGAGAATCAATAAGCCACGCTCGCAGCGTGGCTCGTTTTTTGTTAGATGGCGTGCGCGAGGAGCGGCGTCGTGCTGTAGACGGTTGACGCGAGCGACTCGGCCCGAGTGCGGAGTTGTTCGAGACGCGTGGCGTGCGAGAGGACGACCCGTGCGCGACGGAATTCGTTGAGCTTACAGCCTAAGATGATATATTGGAGCGAGAGCTCCTTGGGCGGTTCCACCCGCCGCTCGAGCTCGTCAATCAACAAGTCGTCATCCACCACGATGAGGACGCGATCGACCTGTAGCGAACGCAGCTTGTCGATGGCAGCCGTCAAGCCGAGGTAGGCCAGCGAGCGTTTCGTCGCGTCCTCGTCTGGAAGCTCAAGCGGAAGAAAATATTCGCCCGTGGGACCGCCGGATTCGGCAATCAGCTTGAGCGCCACGAGCGCCCTGCTCTGTCCGCAGGGAACGGCGCACACGAGGGCCTGGACCTCCGCCTTCCGGGCCTGGGGAGCCGCCTTTACCGGGCTTTCAATCATGGCCCAATTGTATCGAACGTATGTTCGAAAGTCAAGCCGAAGGCCGAGAATACAAGGGCCGGCCTAGAGATCGCCCGCTGGCTAAGGTTTGGCCGCTAGAAGCTGCCGAGCGGTCGCTAGAGGTCCGCCGCGACGTCGAGGAGAGCCCGGCGGTCTGCGCCGTGTCCGCTTTGCGATGCGGCGATGACGGCTTCGTAGATCGCGAGTACGCGTCCGGCCGTTGCCCGGACGTCAAATGCCGCCGCGGCGGTGAGTGCGTGTGTCACGGCGACGGCGCGATGTTCCTTATCCGTGAGCAAGCGCAGGGCGGCTTGCGCCATGGAATCCGCGTCGGTGACGATCGCCCCGGCGAGGTGCTCGCCGAAGACGTCGCGCGTTTGCGGATTGTCCAGTGCCACCACCGGCAACCCGGCTGCGAATGCCTCCGCAAGCACGAGTCCTTGGGTCTCGCTGACGGATGGGAAGACGAAGAGATCCGCGGCGGCATAGAATGAGGGGATTTCGGCATGCTCGACGGAGCCGACGAAGTGCACCGCCTGCTCCAACTTCATCCGTTTCGCGAGTCGCGCAAGCTGTTGACGCTGGGGTCCAGTTCCGACGAGCACCAGCTGAGCGCGCGGTAGCCGGTGCCGAAGCTGCGCCAACGCCGCAAAGGCCAGAGGGATATTCTTCTCTTGGGCCAGGCGGGAAACCAAGAGCAGCAGTGGCGCCGTGCTAGCTATGCCCAGTTTGTCCCGAACTGCGCTCCCCAAGGCCTGGTCCAACCGGCGGAATGCGTCGATCTCGACGCCCGTCGGCACCACACAAAGCGGCGCCGTAACCCCCTGACGGCGGAGCTCACCCGCTACCGCCTTGGTGGGCACGATGACGGCGTCCGCGGCGTTCGCATACGTCTTCGTCAACTCGCGCGTCAGCTGCGATGTGATCCGCTGACCGAGCGGCGAGTAATGCGCGTAGCTGTCCAACATCGTGTGATATGTGTAGACCAGCGGCAAACGAAATCGCCGGCGCGCGTAGTACGACGCCATCCAGCCCGTGATGAAGAGCGAATGACTATGGATGATATCGCACTGGCTCAAGAAACGCGCTTTATTTCTTCGCGCGACGAGCGGCAACGTCAAACGATATTCAGTGCGCGCGGGTAACGGCAACGACGGCATGCGAAACACTTGGCCCGCATGCTCGACACCTTTGGGAATATGCGGCGCAAACGTGAACACATCGTGTCCAAGTGTGCGCAGCCGTTCGGCGAGCGAATCGACCGAACGCACCACGCCGTTGACGATCGGTCGATAGACCTCGGTGAAGATCGCGATTTTCATGCCGTGTTCTCGGCGCGTTCTTCGCAGCTCATCGTGTGAAAACCGTTCTCAACTCCGAACTGTGAACCATGAATCGGTACATGTAGTCCCGCATGAAGCAATGGCGCTGTCGGAAATGCCCAACTTGGTTTGACCCCAAACTTTCTTGCATGGTATAATCGGCAAAGTTTCATCGCCTCTCGATCGCGAGCGCTCCGCTCGCACCACTGCATTCTTAACGCGCACTCTTTTGCGCGGCGCAGTTCCGAAGACAACCCGTCAGAACCCACACGGATGTAGCGATCACGGACGAACTCTGTGCGCGGGGAGACATGTGGAGAGGAATCAACCCGTCATAAAACGCCAGCTGCTCTTCTTGCTCGCCTGCACGGCCGGCGCGCTCCTCGCGCTCGGGGTGCGCAGCGAACCATCGGCAGCCCGGCCGCTGCTTGGCTCGCAATTCGAGCACTATCGCACCGCACTTCTGAGTGATTCGATGCTCGTGCGCGACCTCGTGCGCAGCCGCTTCTGGGAACGCGCTGCCCAACCGCGCTCGACCGTCACCTTCACGAATCCACGCCTCTTGGTTAGCGTGCCCAAGACCGATCAGCTACCGCCCGACAACGTCGCAACGCTCTCCATACGGACGGAGTTCGTGACCCAACGGCAGGTCATTCAGCCCGTCCCCACGCTCCGCTTCTCCACCGCCTTGCGGCCCGGCACAAAGAGGCTGGTGCGCGCGGGGCAGCCCCGTATCGTCGCGCTCACCGAACGCGTCACCGAGTGGAACGCGGTGGTCGTCGATCGTCAAGTCGTCAGTCGCACGCTCGTGCAGCGCGCGCAACCAGCCCTGATCGTGTCGGCACCGCCGCGCAATGTGTCTGAAGCGATGGCGCTGACGGGAACGCACAAACTCGTCGCGGTCTACTCGATGGTCGCAACCGCGTACACCGCAGATTCCGCACAAGCCGTGCCGACAGGTCGAACTGCGACAGGCCTACCGGCTCGCTATGGCGTGGTCGCGGTCGATCCACACGTGATCCCGCTCGGCAGCAAGCTGTACATCCAGGGCTACGGCGCGGCAATCGCCGCAGACACCGGCGGCGCCATCATCGGCAACCGCATCGATCTGTGCATGGACTCCTATCAGGCTGCGATTAGTTTCGGGCGCCAGCCCGTGAAGGTCTACCTCCTCAGGAACAGATAGCCGCGCGTCGAACCGCTGCGCATGCAGGGCTCGCAGTCCGGCGGCACATCCCCGAAGCAACTTCTCGATGCGCGGCACTTGCGGCCGCGCAAGCGTTTTGGGCAGAACTTTCTCACCGATCCCCGGATGGCGACGCGCATCGCGCTCGCGGTGCCGCACGACGCGTACGTACTCGAGGTCGGGGGCGGCACAGGGGCGCTCACGGCGGCGCTCCTTGAACGCGTCCGCTCGTTGACCACGCTTGAGATCGATCGGGATCTGTGCGAGATTTTGCGCGAGCGCTTTACAGGCGCCGGTGAGCGGCTGCGCATCGAATCCCGCGACGTTCTAACGTTTGATCTTGCAGCGGACCTGCGCGAGCATACGCCGCCACGAGCGGTGGTCGGTAATCTGCCCTATTACATCACCACCCCAGTCCTCGAGCGGATCTTCGAAGCAAGCGAATCCTGGGAGACCGCGATCCTCATGGTGCAGCGCGAATACGCGCGCAGGCTCGTTGCCAAGCCCGGTAGTGCCGAGTACGGCAGCCTGACGCTCTTCGCCGCGCACTTCGCGCGCGTCGAGAAACTGTTCGACGTGGGCGCCGCGGGCTTTTATCCGCCCCCCGACGTGTCGTCCACGGTCGTTCAGCTAACGCCCGCGCGTCAATCGGGCGATGCTGCCTTCCTGCTCTGGTTTATCCGCGCCGCATTCGCCCACCGGCGCAAGACCCTTGTCAACAGCGTCATCGCGACCATACCAGAAGCAACGTCGCTAGTTAAAAAGGACCTCGAGCAGGCACTCGTGCAAAACGGGTTCGACCCGGCCGTGCGCGCAGAGCGTTTGACGCTTGCGGACTTGCGCGGACTTGCCGATACCCTTAAGGCACAGGGCACGACGGAGCAAGTGTGGACGACGCGATCGATCAGTTGACCCCGGCCGCCGCAGCACCGCTGCCGCCGCCCGCGTTTTCCGGCACACGCTGGAATGGCTGGATCATCCTGGGCATCGGCGCCATCGCCCTGACCGCGTTCTTGCTCGTGCAGATCGTCGCGTTCACGATCATCCTCATGAAGGCCCACCCAGGCGCGATAGTGAGTGGCCTCTCCCCGAAGGCGTTCAGCCAGGCTGCGCTGATCAAACTCATCACGGCGAAAAACCTCTGGTTCATGACCGTGTCGTCCGAGATCGTTCTCGCCGCGTTGACGCTCTTGCTCGCGCGCGTGTGGCTGGGCGCAGCAGCGAGCACGCTCGGGCTTGGGAGAGCACCGGCGATCGCGTTGATCGCGTTTGGCGTTGCCGCCGGCGGACTGCTCTTCGTGGCCAGTGGGCTCACCGAAAAAGCGCAAACGCTTATCTTCGGACCGGAACCGCCGCAGATCCAAGCGCTATTGCTCGCACAACACAAAGGCGGCTTCAACTTCCTGCTCGATCTGATGTCCGTCTCGATCGCCGCCCCGTTCGCCGAGGAGACCTTCTTCCGCGGTCTCGTCTTCACCGGACTCGCGCAGCGCATCCATGTCGTCTGGGCGGCGGTCATCAGCGCCTTGCTTTTCGGCCTGGCGCACTTCGAGCCGTACTCGTTCTTCCCGATCTTCGTGATCGGCTTGGGTCTGGCGTTCGTGTATTATCGCACGCGGTCGCTGTGGGTGAGCATGTGCGCCCACGCGACGGTTAACGCGATCTCGCTCGCCATCGCGTATCTGTTCCCGCAACTAGTGAAGTAGCCAGATAACCGCCACAACATACCCGACGTAGCCTGCGCCGGCGATGACAAACGGTACGGGGCCCAAGCGGCGCCGTACGAGCGTCCACACGATCACGAGCCCAACCGCGAGCAAGGCCGCGACACCTGCAGCGAGCGCACTCGGCGCAAGACGCCACGGGGTCGCAAGCAACCCAAGCGAGCAAGCGATCGAGGTTTGGAACATCATCGCCCCCAGCACGTTCGCGACCGCCAGCCCGTCTTCGCGGCGACGCATCCAGAGCATGACGTTGCTTGCTTCCGGTAATTCGGTGGCGATGGGGCTCAAGAAAAGCGAGACGATGAGCGGCGCGAGGCCGAGACTTGCCGCGACCTTGCCGATCGCGAGCACGAACCAGCGCGACGCCAACACGGTCACCCCGAGCGCGATCAGGAGCTGCGCGATGACGAGCGCCATGTGCGGATCCGGCGCGCGGGGTGCGAGACGCAGGCGCGGCGGCGAGGGTTCGGATTCCTGCTGCTCGGCGCGCAGGTGGTAGACGAGATAGACGACGTACATCGAGCACAGGATGACAGCGGCGATCGCGTGCGCGGACCTGCTCGGAACGAAGGACGCTCCGAGCGCCAACGCAAACGAGCCGAAGAACAGCGCCATGCCGAAGAGCGTCGGACCGAGTGGCGCATGCAGCGCGCCGCGTGCGGGTTGCGGCCGGCAGAGCGCGATCGCCCCGATGAGACAGAACACGACCGTGCCGAGCATGAAGGGTGCGCCCACAACGGCGCCGATCCCGATCGCCTGGCTGCGTGCGTCGCGCAAGACGAGCAGCGCGACGATGGCGACGATGCTCTCGGGCAGCGATGACCCGATCGCGGCGACGATCGCACCCGCAGCGCTCCTGGTCAGGTCGAGTTTCGCACCGAGCCACTCGACCGCGTTGGTGAATGCGTCGCTGGCGGCAAGCACGAGCAGCACCGTGGCCGCCAACGCGAGGACGAGCACGCGACCGCCTTTATCCGTCCTACCTCGGTTCCCTTCGCCGTCCGTCGCATGCATCTAGCCGTAGACGCAGCCAATCTGCTGCACGATCGCCGCGGCATCGGCCGGTATGCGCGCGCGCTCTTGCAACGCTACATCGGTGATGCGCAGGATGATCTTCGCGTCACGCTGCTCGTGCCGCGCGCGTGGCCCCGGCTCGTGCGTGGGCGCTTCCGCGAGGCGCTCGGGGGGGCTGCGGTGGATGTGCGTCGACGCAAAGATGTCGTCGCGCTCCAACCAGACCTTGTCTGGTATCCCTGGAACGGGATGACCTGGATTTCGCCGATCCCAAGCGTCGCCACCGTGCACGACGTATGGCCCTTCGCACACCCGGCCGAGGACCTGCGCAAGCGGCGCAACGAGCAGATTCCATTCCGCACGACCGCGTCACGCGCGGCGCGCATCATCACCGATTCCGCCTTCTCGCGTAACGAGATCGTCAAGCATCTCGACGTACGCCCGGAGCAGGTCCGCGTCGTGCATCTCGGCACCGACGCGCCCCGGGCCGACACGGCCTCCGCACCTGGGCAACCGATGCTCTTGGACGGCGCTTCCCGCTACGTGCTCTTCGTGGGAGAGAGCGAGCCGCGCAAAGACCTTGCCACCCTCCAATCGGCGATGCGACAACTGCCTGATGCGCTCCGCATGACGACCGGACTCGTGATCGCAGGCAAGCCCGGGTCCGGGCTTGCGCCACGAGGACATCTCGACGGCGCTCGCCACAAAGGCCGCGCCGCCCGCGTGCTGCGCTTCGAGCGCGTCGATGGGGTGCCGACGCTGGTCACAGGTGAGGTGAGCGACGCGTTGCTCGGCGAGCTGTACGCGGGCGCGACTGCGCTAGCGTTTCCGTCGCGCTATGAGGGTTTCGGCTTGCCCGTGCTCGAGGCGATGGCGCACGGGGTGCCCGTGGTCGCGGCCGACGCAGCGAGCGTGCCTGAGGTCGCGGCCGATGCCGCGCTCTACTTCGCCCCCGGTGACGCCGGAGGTCTCGCGGGAGCGCTCGCGCGGGTCCTCACAGACGTCGGACTCGCGGCGCAGCTGCGCGCCGCCGGACTGACTCGCGCTGCGACGATGACCTGGGATCGCTGCGCCGAGGCGACGCTCGAGATCTTCCGCGAGGTCGCGGAGCAGCCTAGATAAGAAAGAGCCCTGCAAGCACCATCGCTAGCAGCATTCCGTGGTCTTGATCCCCTCGAGGCCCTCTCGCACCAAGAAATACACGACCGCGAGCGATGTGCACGCGTCGATCCACCAAACGTTGAAGACGAGCTGCGCCACTTGGCCGATGACCACAGTGATCGACAGATAGAGACAAGCCCAGGATTCGGCTGCATCCGCCTGCATCGCCCGGCTCGAAAGCGCTGCTGCGACACTCCCCTTCGCCCGCGCGAGCGGGTACATGATGAGGATCGCAGCAAGGGTGACGAGGAGTCCTGGGAGCGTGAAATTCTGCCCGTGGCGATACCACAGCGCGAGTCCGGCCTCGATGACGACGTAGGCGGCGAGTAGCAGCAGGAGCAGGCCGGCGAGCTGATGCGCCCTGTGCTCTGCCATCTTGTCGAATGCGGCGCCTTCTCGCACCTCTGTCTGCAGACGCCACATCACGACGCTCGCGGAAACCAGCTCGATGAGGCTGTCGAGTCCAAATGCGGTGACGGATAAGCTGCGGGCGAGCAGGCCGCTCCAAAGGGCGACCACGCCTTCGATCGCCATCCAGGTCAGCGTTATCCACTCAAGCGTGATAGCGCGACGCAACAACAGCACACGCGCGCTCATCTGGCTCGTGGGATCTTTCTCTGAGGCTTCACACGTTCTTACATTTGACGGGGATTGTTAATATCTTGGCCGAGTCGCAATTGGCGCAGCAGATCGTCGCCGCGCGCTGGGCGCAGCATCGCCGCTGCGACAGCTCCGCAGATGAGGCCGCCGATATGACCCGCATTTGAGATGCCCGTCGCGAGAAACCCCAAGCCGATCACGATGAGGATCGGCACGAGCGCGGCTTGCAATAGCTCGCGGCGCAGCGGTGGAAGTTTCACGCCGAGCACGGCCATCGCGCCGAACACGCCCGCGATCGCTCCCGAGGCCCCTGCCGTCACGTCATTCGTACCGATCGTCCACATGAAGGCCGCGATCCCGCCGCCGACAAGCCCTATCACGTAGATGACAGCGTATCGAGCCGAGCCGTAGACATATTCGACGAGCGCGCCGGCCATGAAGAGGGCGATCGAGTTGCCGAGGATGTGCAGGATGTTGAAATGCAAGAACCCGTACGTGACCAGTCTGTACCATTGGCCGTCGAGCACCAAGCTGGGCACGATCGCACCCAAGGTCATGAAAGGACCGAGCGGCGCGCCATGCCGTCCAAGCTGGTCCAACAAGAAGACGAGCCAAAAGATCAGCAGCATGGCCGAGGTGAAGGGCGCGCCGCGCGGGCTCACGTAGCCCAGCCCTTCAGGATCGTTGAGATTCTCAACTCGGAAGTCACCCGGCTTTCGCAACCCTCCCTGACGCGTTCACATACCGATCGATGAGGGCTTCGAACTTGCTTCGAAACGCTTGCGGCGAGAAGCGCTCTGCGTGCGCGCGAAGCAGCTGCGGATCGAACCGCGTCTCGTCCAACGCTTGCAGAGCCTGCTTCAAACTTTGGGCCTGCGGCTCGCGGAAGAAGAGCCCGGTCGCGCCTTCCACGACGGTTTCGAGCGCCCCTCCGGCAGCGAAGGCAACGGTCGGCCGCCCCGCGGCGGCGGCCTCGAGTGGAACGAGACCGAAATCTTCTTCACCGCAGACGATGAGCGCTCGCGCGCCAGAGACAAGCTGCTTGCGCCGAGCGTCGTCCACGAATCCCGCGAATTCGATCGTCGGTCCCGCGAGCCGTCGCAGGCGTGGCTCGTCAGGTCCGCTGCCGGCGATCACGAGCCGCGCTCCGAGTTCGTTGCACGCCTCGATCGCGAGCTGCACGCGTTTGTACGGCAGCAGGCGCGTCATCACCAAGAAAAAGTCCGAAACCTTCGGGCTGCGATCGAAGCCTTCGACGAGCACGGGGCAGTGCACGACGTCGCTCGAGCGGCCGTACACGCTCGCCACGCGCTGTTGCACGTTGTGCGAATTCGAAACGAGAAAGTTCGGGCGCTGTGCCGCTGCACGATCCCAATGCCGCAACCATGGCCGAACGCACGCGAGCGCCGGTCGCAATAAAAGCGGCGTCACGTCATCGGCGTATTCCTCCGGATACCACAAAAAGCGCGTGGGCGTATGGATGTAGCAGACGTGGACCGCATCCGTTCGAGTTCGCACCCCTTTGGCGAAAGCGGTCGTCGAGGAGATGACGAGGTCGAAGCCGCGAAGATCGAGCGAATCGAAGGCTCGCGGATACAAGGGCAACAGTGCGCGGAAGTCGTGCGTGATGCCGTACCATCGCTGCAAGAAGGTCGTGCGCACATCGACGCCGTCGAACGCCCCGTCAAACGGCGCCGGGTCGTAGATGGACGTGAAGACCGGGCCATCTGGATAGAGCTTGCGCAGCTCGAGCAGCACGCGCTCGGCCCCGCCGAACTGCGTGAGATAGTCGTGGACGAACGCCACGCGCACGGTGGCCGGCGCTATTGGTTTTCCTGGGGCAAGACGATCGCGATCGTCTCCTTCGTGAGGTAGCGTCGCGCCACGCGCTGCACGTCGGCTGCCTTCACGGCCAGGATGCGCTGCGGCAGGACGTTCTCGAACGCCAAACCTTCAGGTGAAGAGACCGAGCGGCCAAGCAGCCAGGCCTGCCCCGCGAGCGTCGTCGCGCTCATGTAGTAGTCGCCGAGCGCCGAGCGCTTGGCTTCATCCACGAGTGCCTGCGCGAGCTCGTCGCCTCGCAACCGTGCGATGCCGGTCTCCAGGTCGCGCATCGATTCGTCGAGATTGGAATCCGAGCCGCCCAAGAAGACGATCATACTGCCGGGACTCGCGTCATACTCGTAGTAGGCGCCGACGTAGTCGTCCGGCGTCGGCGCGGCCGATGAGAACGCGAAGGAATCCACGCCGCCGGACCCGCCGAGCAAAGATTCGATGACGAGCATGGTCGCGAAATCCGAGGAATACTGATCGGGCGCCTGATAGGCCACCGCGATCCACGGCGCTTCTACGCTTCGATGTGCGACGACTTGATGGGCGCGATCGACCGTGGGGGCTCGCGGCACAGAAGCCGCCGCACCAGACGGGAGCGATGAGAACTCTTTGGTAGCTGCGTTGAGCGCGTCTTGCGACACCGCGCCCTCGAGCGCCACCACAACGCCGTTCGCGCGACCATAGGACGCTGCGAAGCCGACCACGTCCGCTTGCGTGAGCCGCGCGACGGTCAGCGGACTGCCTTGGTCGGGGAGCGCGAAACCATTGCCGCTGTAATTGACCTGACGCACCATCGCATAGGCCGTCTCGATCGGGTTTTGGCTCGTGGAGCGGGCTGCGCTGAGCGTCTTTGCCCGCTGCATCTCCGTCTGCGAGGCGTCGGGATTCGCGAGCGCGCTGCGCAGGTCGTGGATCAAGCGCGCGAAGTCGTCGCTGCGGCATTCGAGATAGAAGCGCGTATCGAGGGGGTCGAGCGTGTAAGAGATCTCGCCGCCCGTCCGCTCGACGGCGTCGACCAAACTCGTCGAACCTTCGACCGGCGTCGCGAGCACGAGGCCCGCGGCGATCGCAGCGACCCCGGCCTTATCGGGAGGTTGTTGCGCAAGTCCGGCGGGCACCGTCACCAAAGCGCCGACGATCGGCAAGTCGTTCTGCGGCTGGCTCGCGATGATCGCACCGTTCGCAAGCCGGAAAGAGCTCGCGGGCGCGAAGGAGCGCAGGGTCATGCTCGCAGGCGCTGCGCCGAGGAGTGCCACGCAAACGGCCGCGCACGCGAGAATGCGTGCACCAGCTAGAGCGTGGGAGAACGAGTTAATTTGTTTCATTTCGGTGAGCTCCGGGGGAGCACGACCACCGCCGGTGTCGTCAGCAGGTACTTACGCGCCACCGAGTAGACGTAGTCGGGCGTCAAGGACGCGACGTGGGCGAAGTAGTCGCCGTCCAGGTTCACGTCGGTCGCGCTCGGGCTGTACGCAAGCGCGCCCTGCGCATAGTACCACCCGTAGTTGTCCGCGAGGCCGTCAACCGATTGCATGGCGCGGAGCAGATGGGTCACGTACGCCCCGAGCGCGCGGTCGAAGTCGGCCTTCGAGAGTTCGTGGCCGATGGATGCCTGCATGGCCGAGCGGATGGTCTGGGGGAGCGTCGCGATGTCGAAGTGCGTCCCCGCGGTGGTCACAAAGAACACGCCCGGATCGCGCAAGGTGATGAACTGCCCGTTGAAATCTGCATCGCTGTCGACGGCAGCGACCGCTTTGGTCAACGTGCCCAAGCTTGGATCGGTCAAATAGTCGGAGAGGAAGTCCATCGCGGTGGCGGCGCGTTCGTCCGAGATGGGCGGGCCGACCCAGGCGAGACCTACTCCTGCCTCGTCGGCCTGATCATTGTGGATGGCGAACGGCGCGCCCGCATTCGCGGCTAGAGGCGACGGCGGCATCGGCTGCGCCACGCTACTCGCGCTAGCGTAGGCGGAGAGATGCCGTGCGATGTCTTGCTGATCGAGATCTCCGACCGCCACGACGATCTCATCCGCCGGCACGTACGCCCGGCCGATGAACTTAGTCACATCTTGGAGCGTCATCGCGCGCAGGCTGGCCGGGGTGCCGTAGGTCGAGTCGCGCATCGGGCCACTCGAAAACAATTGTGCGAAGAGCGCGTCGCGCAGCTCCTGGTCGACCACGTCGCCCGCCGCCGCCTGGCTTGCCGCCAAGCGCGTGCGCGCGGTATCGAAGGCGCTCTGATCGATGTAGCCGCGAGCGACTGTCGCGGTCAACTTGTCGAGCAACGCGGTCGCAGCGTACGAAGGCGCTAACATCGCGATTTCGGTCGACTCGGCGTACACGGAGATCGCGACGTGACCGCCCGCGATCCGCGCCGCGTCTCGCAACGAGAGGCTTGTCTGGGTCTTCTCGTCCAGCAATGCCAGCGCAGCGAGGCGGGCGATGCCGGGCTTCGAGCCGTCATAGTCGTTGGCCGGGCAGCGGATCCAGATCTCGAGCGCGGCCACAGGAGCAGCACCGGCGCGGCGCGCGACCACGGTCAGCCCGTTCCCGAGCTGCTGGGTGACGACGGCCTGTGCCGCCGGAGCCGGTTGGGCTTCAGGTGCAGCAGCGGCGCTGCGCGCCAACGCCAGGCAGGCGACAAGTGCGAAGGTCATCGCGGCGAGCGCGGCGCGCTCGCAAGGGGGCATATGGTCGTTGCTCATCGTTTTGCTTACGCGGGTTCAGGTGGCGGGAAAGGCAGCACCGACGGGGTCACTCGAGGCTTGTCTTCCTTCGGAGCGCTCGTGGCGGCCGCCGCGCGGTCGGGCACGTTCTCCTCGGGCGAGGTCGTCTTGGGCGCGGGCTGCGGACTGTCGGAGAGCAGCCGTTCGACCTCGTCGGCTTCGATCGTCTCTTTCTCGAGCAGCGCCTCGGCGAGGCGGTGCAGTTTATCGATATTGGTCTCGAGCAGATGATAGGCGTTCGCGTAGCACGTGTCGATGATGCCGCGCACCTCCGCATCGATCTGGCTTGCGACTTCCTCGGAATAGTTGCGCTCTTCAACGATATCGCGGCCCAAGAAGACTTGCTCGTGCTTCTTGCCGAGCGCGATCGGCCCGATCTTCGGGCTCATCCCGAACTCCATCACCATCTTGCGGGCGAGCGAGGTCGCCTTTTGGAGGTCGTCGTGCGCGCCCGTCGTGTTCTCTTGGAAGATGAGCTCTTCAGCAGCCCGCGCCCCTAACAGGACCATGATGCGGTCGATGATCTCGGCCTTCGTCATGAGGTAGCGGTCTTCGGTCGGCAGCTGCATGGTGATACCGAGCGCCATGCCGCGCGGGATGATCGTGACTTTGTGGAGCGGATCTGCGTTCGGCAGAAGCTTGGCGGTCAGCGCGTGCCCGCTCTCGTGATATGCGACGAGCTCTTTCTCGCGCTGGCTCATGATGCGGCTCTTGCGCTCGGGACCTGCGATGACGCGATCGATAGCCTCTTCGCAATCGATCATATCGATCTGCGTCTTGTTGGAACGCGCGGCGAGCAGGGCTGCCTCGTTCAGCAGATTCTCGAGATCTGCGCCTGAGAAACCAGGCGTGCGACGCGCGAGCACCTCAAGACGGACGTCCGGCGCGAGCGGCTTGTTGCGCGCGTGCACGGCGAGGATCTGCGCTCGACCGACCACGTCTGCGCGATCGACCACGACCTGGCGGTCGAAGCGTCCGGGCCGCAAGAGGGCCGGGTCGAGAACGTCCGGCCGGTTTGTGGCAGCGATCAAGATGACGCCGGTATTGGCGTCGAAGCCGTCCATTTCGACGAGCAGCTGGTTGAGCGTCTGCTCGCGCTCGTCGTGACCGCCGCCGAGGCCCGCGCCACGCTGACGCCCGACAGCGTCGATCTCATCGATGAAGACGATGCACGGCGCGCTCTTCTTGGCCTGTTCGAAGAGGTCGCGGACGCGCGAGGCGCCCACGCCCACGAACATCTCGACGAAGTCGGAGCCGGAGATCGAGAAAAACGGCACGCCCGCTTCACCTGCGATGGCACGAGCCAAAAGCGTCTTGCCGCTGCCGGGCGGTCCGAGCAACAGCAGCCCCTTGGGGATGCGCGCGCCGAGCTGCTGGAACTTCTTCGGATACTTCAAGAACTCGACGACCTCGCCAAGCTCTTGCTTCGCCTCGTCCACGCCGGCCACGTCTGCAAAGGTGACTTTCGGCCGGTTCTCGGTGAGCAGCTTCGCGCGACTGCGCCCGAAGGAGAGCGCCTGGCTGCCCCCGGCCTGCATGTTACGGAGGATCAGGAAGAAGACGAAAAACGCGATGACGGTCGGCAAGAGGATCAGGAACACCGAGTTCGAGATGATGCTCGTATTCGGCGGATTCTCGGCGACGACGTTGATGTTGTGCGCGCGGAGCGCTTCGGTCAAGTCGCGGTTCGACCCGTACGGGATCTGGACGACCCATTGCTCGTCGCCCGCCAGCTTGACGGTCGCCGAACTTTGACCGATGTCGACCTCTCTGATCGATTCGGGGCTCTTCTGGATCGTGTCGAGGAGTTTGCTGTACGAGGGCGGCTTCGGGATCTGCGCCTGCCGCTCGTAGTAGCTGTAGCCGAACAGGAAGATCAGCGCGACCGCGACCACCCAGAACAACCATCTCAGAACTTTGGCGAACAAATGAACTCCTTCGGGACGCGCTCGCGGTGCTGCACCGCTTAGGTGGTTGCTGTCCCCTGTGTCGTTGCGCTCAATCCGGCTTGCAAATGTCTTATGTGAGGCAGATTGCGAAAGCGTTCTTGGAAATCCAAACCGTACCCTACCAAGAACGTGTCTGCAGGTGCGACGAGGCCCGTGAAATCGGGCTGCACGTCAACCGCACGATGGAACGGCTTGTTGATGAGAGCGCACGATTGCACGCTTGCTGCATTGCGGCTCTTGAGGTTGTTCAAGAGATATGAAAGCGTGTAACCTTCGTCGACGATGTCTTCGACGATGAGCAGGTGCTTGCCCGACGGACTTTGATCCAAGTCCTTGAGAATGCGGACGTCGGTATTCGTCGTCCGGCCCGTGCCGTACGAGCTCACCACCATGAAGTCCACCATCAACGGGTAATCTCCCAGCGCGCGGATGAGGTCGGCAGTGAAGACAAGCGCCCCTTTTAGGATGCCGACCGCGACCAGCGGCCGTAGGGCGTTACGCGCGCGGATCGCCTGCGCGAGCCGTGCGACGGCAGCCGCGATCTCCGCCTCGC
>DASPVP010000015.1:0-22784 GCA_035622315.1 Candidatus Acidiferrales bacterium
GTGCCGCGCAAGCTCATGGTCGCGCTCGCGGGCGTGCCCATGGCGACCGCGATCTTCATCTTCGCCTCAAACCCTGGCATGCACGATCTCGTGCTCATCGCCTTGCTCTTCGGCCTGGGCTTTGGCGCGTTCGCATCGACCGGCTGGGCGCTTGCGATCGATTCCGTGCCGCAACTCCGCGACGTGGCGAGGGATCTCGGCATTTGGGGTCTCGCGAGCGGTCTACCCGGCATCTTCGCACCCGCGTTCGGCGGCTGGCTGCTCGCCCGATACGCAACACCCCTCGAAGGTTACCGAGCGTTGTTCTTCATCGCCGCGTGGTGTTTCGTAGCGGGCTCTATCCTCGTGCTGTTCGTCGGCTACGGCAAGGGTCGCTTCGGCCTGAACTTCATGAACGCGGTGATGATGATCATCTATCCGTTCTACTGGACCAAGAATCGTATCCGCGTCTGGGGCAGACTCCCCTGGAAACGCGGACCGACGATCATCTTCTGCAACCATCAAAACGATTTGGACACGACCGCCGCTCCGATCCGTCTCGCGATGGATGGACCCTGGGCCAAGAAGATCTATTCGAGCGGCTCGCGTCGCATGTTCGAGCCGGGTTTCCTCGCCATGCGTTTACCGCTGTTCCTGTCGGGTTTTCGTTTGACGGACGCGCGCACGCTCTTCGGCTGGCTCGGCATCATGCCCATCGAGAACGACTTGCGGACGCGTTCCATGGTCGCGATCTCGGCTAACATCTACGCCAAGCACGGCGATCTTGCAGTCGGCGAAATCTTTGCGCCTCACACAATCGCGGTGCTCGGCATCGAACCCAGGGCAGCCATCCGGATGCTCTTCACCAAACAGTGGTTCAGCCGTGCTGAGGATCTAAAGGTCGGCATGAAGACGCTGCGTGAGCCGTACCGCAGCGAGATCTTTGCGGAGATGCGTGCGAACATCGAGCCCGACTATCAACGCTTCGAGGCGCTGCTGCGCGACGGCCACACCCTTTTCTTGACGCCCGAGGGCCACTATAGCCGCGATGGCCGTCTCTTGCCGCTGCTCTCGCTCCTTGGCCGGCTGCGTCCGCTCGCCGAGACCATCTGGCTCATCCCCATGAGCTACGATGTGTTCGTCGGCAAGCGGCTCTCGTTGCTCATGCGCATCCTGCTGCCACCAGATCCCGATGACCTAACGACCTCGATCAAAGCGGTCCGCCCGGTGACGACGAGCCAGGTGATCGCCGCCTGGCTGCGCGCGCATGGTGACGGCCCATTCACCGTCGACGAAGCGGAGAGCGGCCTCGCCGGGCTTTTGGCGTCGTTGCCACGTGCGGCGTTCGTCGATCCAGAACTGCGTCGCGCGCCGAACGAGATGACACGTCACGCGATCGCGGGCATGCTCACGCTCGGCACGCTCGCCGAGAGCGGCGCGGGCTACCGTCTCACCACGCAACGAAAGCATCCGAAGTTCAGTTTGGTCGACGACATGGTCGCCTATCAAGCCAATTTTTTTGAGGAGACAGTCGACGCGCTGCGCTCGCTCGAGCGCGCGGCGAGACCACTCGCGTCGGTCTAGAAGTGCGGCAGGTGCGGGGTCGGCCCGTCACGCACGTCCCGTCTGGGAGGGCCTTGAGCGTGACACATTCGTCATGTCGTCTCTTGCTGGTCGCCGTTCTTCTCGTGTTCATCCATGCCGTCTCGATCTCGACACCGTCGGTCGCGGGCACGACAGGCACGCTCGGCGGGTATGTCTTCGCTCAAGGAGGAGCGCCGCTGCAGGCCGCGTCGGTCGCAGCGGCCTCGCCATCGCAATCTGCAGTGACGCGGACAGACGCGACGGGGCACTTCCTCTTCGCCTCGCTGATCCCGGACACGTACGCGGTCACTGCGGCCAAAGACGGATACCAGACAGTAACGCAACCCGGCATCACCGTCGTGGCGGACAACACGCAGAACCTGGAATTCACCTTGTTGCCGCAGGTGTCGACGCTCGCCAAGATCGTGGTCTCGGGCTCGGTGCTCGGACTCTTGAGCCCCGGCACGACGCAGAGCGTCTACAACGTGACGCCGAGCCTGACGAACACGCTCTCGGCGCTCGGCGGAGGCTTCAATCTGAACCAAGCATACTCGGCGATCTCTGCCGTGCCGGGCGCGTTCGTGCCGCCATGGCAGTCCGGGTTCAACCAGCCGATCTTCCTGCGCGGCGGTGACTACAACGAGATCGGGTACGAGCTCGATGGCATCCCGCTGAACCGTTCGTTCGATAACGTCGCGACGACCAATCTCTCGACGTTCGGACAGCAGGCGCTGCAGGTCTACACGGGCGGTGCGCCCGCCGATGCCGAGTCGCATGGCTTGGCCGGCTATATCAACCAGGTCATCAAGACCGGCACCGTTCCCGGTTTTGCAGACGCGAGCGCAGGCATCGGCAGCCCTGCTTTCTACAACAAGTTCTCGCTCGAGGGCGGCGGCGCGACGACCGACCGTCGCTTCACCTACTACTACAACGTGGCCGGTTTCAATCAGGCTTTCCGCTACGCCGACCAGTTCAACGGCGCGTCGCTGTCGCAAGAGTTCGGCCAAGCATTCGATCTCGCAAATGCAGCCTTCGGTCCTTTGAGCCCCTTGCCGATCGCAGGCGTGGGGTGTCCGGCGCTTCCCAACGGCTCGGATTACGCGGGCTGTTACGCGAACCACGCCTACTTCGGATCGCTACCAGCGGGGCCGGGCGGCTACATGCAAGGTCCGTACGAGCTCGGTCAGAACGCGAGCGTGGCGGATCGAGAGAACGTCGTCAATCTGCACTACTCCATCCCGCACGAGCGCGCGGGGACGGCCGACGACATCCAATTGCTCTACGACGTCTCGCAACTCTACACGTCTGTCTACGGATCGTACAGCGACTGGGGCGGCCCGGCGCTCTGGACCAAGGCGGAGATGGAAACGCCCGGTTTGCACGCGCCGGGATCGTTCCCCGTGTTCGTCTCTGGGTTTCAATACCTGGGCTCGCTCGGCCAACCGGTGACGGGCACCCCCTTCGGTCCGATCAACGGCATGATCCCGTATCTGTTCCCGAGCGAAGATTCGTACGGCGTGAACGGGCAGATCCCGATCGACCAGCAGGACGTCAACTCGAACGCGCAAGCGCTCGTGAAGGTCCAGTACCAGCACGACTTCGGGTCCGACGAATACGTGCGCATCTACGGCTACAGCGCGTATTCGAACTCGTTCTACCACGACCCGAACTTCACGAACCAGATCTTCCCGACGTCGCGCAACGCCAACAGCGACCAAGAGCTGTGGACGCATACCTACGGCGTGTCGGGCGAGTACACGGCGCAGATCAGCGCCGCGCACCTCTTCAGCGTTTCGGCGTCGTACCTGTCGTCGAACAACGTGAGTTTCAACAATGAGCAAGTGACGAACTCGACGCCTGGTGTGCCGTACTTCCCGGCCGCGCAGTCGGCGTTCGCAGCCCTCGTGAGCACCGCGAATCCCACGAACGGCGTCTGCTACTATTACAATCCAGTGACGCTCTCCGCACCGACGCCGACATCGTGCGAACCGACGACGCCCGTGCCTCCGGGAGGGCCGCTGCCGCTGTTCAACACGAAGTTCGTGACCTTCGGCGGCCCGTACTATCCGGCGCCTCCCGGCTTTGAGTGGCTTGCGCTCGAGAATGGGCCGAACGGCGTGACGAACTCGGTGACGCCGAAATTCATCGCCTTCTCAGTGGAAGACCAGTGGCGGCCTGTCAATCGCGTTCACGTCAACCTAGGCGTGCGCGCGGACGACTTCCAATACGACCTCGCGTCGACCGCCGGCGGACCCATGACCGCGTTCTGGTTCAAGGAATGGAACTTCGTCATGTGCGCCAACGCGGGGGTCAACGGGGGTGTGCCCATCGACGAAACGACGCCGGCCGTCTTCGGCGGTCCAGGCTTGCCGCCGGGCACGCCCTGCTCGATGCTCGGACCGGGCTGGCACAACGCAGCGATCTCCAATTCCGAGCCGAGCTCGGTACAGCATACCGTCGTGCAGCCGCGCTTGGGCGCGACGTACGAGGCGGATCCGGACGACGTGCTGCGCTTGTCGCTCGGCAGCTACGCGCAGCCCTCGCAAGCCCAGTACGAGCAGTACAACACGCTGCAGCAAAACCTGGCGAACTACATCGGCGGCTTGTACTACTCGCTCGGCTACACGACGCCGGTCCACGATCTCAAGCCGTCAGTCTCCTACAACTACGACTTCTCGTGGGAGCACCGCTTCCACCGGACCGACACGTCTCTCAAGCTGACGCCGTTCTACCGCAACACGGTCGACAAGATGCAGCAGTTCTTCATCAATCCCGCGCAGGGCACGGTCTCCGGCGTCAACGCCGGCAAGCAGACCGCGTACGGCGTGGAGTTCTTGTTGCAATCGGGATCTCCGGAGCGCAACGGGTTTTCGACGCTGTTGTCCTACACGTACACCTACAGCCGGATCCAATACGGCTCGTTGCCCAATGGCACGACGCTGCTCTCGCCAGTGAATGGCGCGATCCAGCAATACAATTCGTTCACGAAGGGCTGCGCGACCGCGAAACCCTCGACCAATCCCATGGCCCCTTGCGGCGTCTTCGGCAACTCCAACGCACTGCCGACCGAGCCGCTATCGGGTGTGGCAAATCCCTATTACAACGCACCGCTCCAAGCGCTCATCGATCCGAACGGTTCGTATCCCACGTACGACGTCGTGCCGACGGGCACGCAGCTCTCCACGGTCAGCTACGGCGTGCCGAACAACGCCACGCTCGCCTTGACCTATCACCACAACCAACTGCGCTTCACGCCGCTCGTGCAATACATCACCGGCAGCCGCTACGGCGCGCCGGAGCAGCAGCTCGGCGTGAACCCGGAGACGTGCGCGCCGATGGCCGGTGCGGTGGCAGGCGACCCGCGTTATCCATACGGCGGGACCGGCTTGCCCTACGATGCGACGACCTGTGCGACCACGATCGTGATTCCCGACCAGTACACCGGCAAGTTCGACGCCATCGGTGCCTTCGTGGAGCCGTCGTACCTCGGGCTGCATGCGCAGATCTCTTACGAGGTGTCGCCGCGCATGACGGTCGACGCGACGCTTGCCAACATCTACTCGAGCTGCTTCGGCGGTTCGAACGAGCCCTGGCTCGTCGGCACCCATCAGTGCGGCTACGACGTCATCCAAGGGCACTTGGTTCCCGTGGGCAACATCTACAATCCGGGCGATACGATCCAGCGGCTAGTGAAGTATCCGTACGGTAATCTCTTCACGACCTCACCGTTCAACGCGTTTCTCAACGTGGATTTCAAGCTCTGACGCGGGCCTAGAAAGACAAGAAAGACCGACCTTTTCGGGCCGGTCTTTTTTATGTAGCGGCCGACCTTCAGGTCGGCCCATATTTAGGTGCCGAACGCAGGCAGCGAGGTGGTCGTCGCGACGCGTTCGCCGCCGCGACCGATTGAGGAGACCTGCACGGTCAGATCACCGTGGAAGCGTCGCGGGAGATAAAGGATCGCGTTTTGCCGGCCGCCGTGGACGTAGGTCGAGCTGACGGTCGTGCCGCGATCGTCGATGAGTTGCACGTTTGCCGCTGCTTGATCCGCTGCGCTCCACAGCACGCGGACCGCGTGCCCGTGCGGGCCGTAGTACGCTTCGACTTGCCCGAGCGCGACCACCGATTGGCTCAGCTGCTGCACCGGTTGCGGCCGCGCGACGGGCGCGGACCATGAGGGAGCCTGATGATGCGCCGGGGCAGGAGCCGCGGGTTTTTGCGCGGCTGGTTTGGGCGTCGCAGGACGCGGGGTGACAGGTGCGGTTGTCGGGGCTGGCGTCGGCGCCGGGGTTGCGGTGGCGTGGGCTGCAGGCGTCGCGATGCTTGCCTTCGGTTTCGCGTGCGTCACCGCGATCGCGTGATGCACAGGTGGCGCTGGTTGCGTCACCGCGGTCGTGCTCTGCGTCGTGGTCGTTGTCGCGACGTTTTGGGTGCTCGTTGCGGCGGCTGGGTGCGTCGCACTGGAATTCGGTTTGAAGAAGAAGGCAGCCACCGCGACTGCCGCGATCGCTGCGGCTCCGATGATCAGTCCGGCAGGGACGCGGCGCTTGGCGACGGCCATTTGCGGCACCGGCCGCGTGCGGATCAGCGTCGCTGTCGTCCGCGCGGGCGGCGAGACTTTGACGTCATCTGCCTGTGCCGACGGCACAGCTGTCTGTTGCGCAGCCGGCGCTTGTTCGGATTGCTTGGCAGGCGCGCTCTCACGCTTTGGAGCGGGTGCGACGACCGCAGCGGCCATCGAATCTTCAGGATCCCAGCGCGCGGGCGTGTACGGAGTGAGCTTCGGAGCGGGAGCGGGCGCCGGTTGCGGAGCGCTCTGCATGCTCGGCGCTGCCGGTGCGGGCGTCTGCGGTGTAGCGGTTACTGATGCGGCGGTTTGCGCCGGAGCTTCGGGCTTGGCGGGCGTGGGAGCCGTCTGCGCGGCCTGCCCAGCGAATGTGGCTGCAGGCGTGATGACGGCGGCCCATGGGTTTGCACGCGGCTCATCTTTCTTGGCGGGCGGCGCGACCGCTTGAACGTCAGCGATTTCAACTTTTGCAGGCGGCGGCGGCGTCTCGGGCAGAGCAGCTTTCGTCGCCGCCGTTTCTGCTTTTGTCGACGCATCAGATGAAGGCTTGGGCGCCGCTTGCGGCGCGGAAGCCGCAGGCTTAGCGACAGTCGGGTCTACAGGCTGAGCATCTTTCGGAACTTCTTGCGAAGGCTTGGGCGCCGGCTGTGGCGTCGGATCCGCAGGCTTGGCGACGGCCGCGGCAACAGGCTGAGCATCTTTCGGAACTTCTTGCGAAGGCTTGGGCGCCGCCTGTGGCGTCGGATCCGCAGGCTTGGCGACGGCCGCGGCAACGGGCTGAGCATCTTTCGGAACTTCTTTCGCGACGGGCGCCTTGGCAACGGGCTCGGGCGGCGGCGCAGTCGCTTGAGGAACATCTTTCTTCGTCGTGCTCAGATCTGCAAAAAGCGGGAGCTCCATGACCTCGGCTGCCGCCTGCGGAGCCTCGACCTTCGGTGCTTGCGCGGGCGCTGGAGGTGCGTCGACTTTGGCGATCGTCGCCACACCGTTCGATGCGACGGTGGTCGAGACAGGGCCGGGATTTGGCAAGCACTTCAAAGCTGTCTGACCGTTTAGCATGAGCAGCGGCGCCACGGACTTCTCGGCGACCGCGGCAACCGCGCGCTTCGGCGCTTCAGTCGAAGGACGTGCGGCGGGTACACTCGGCTGTTGGGCGGCGGGCCTTTCGCTCGCGGGCGCAACCGACGGAGGCGCTGGAGCGGCATTTGTCGGCGCCGCTTTAGGAGCTGTGACGGCTGGCGGCGGGGTGGACGCTGTTGCGGCCGGTGCAGAAGCGGTGGTGGCAGCAGGCGCCGCTTGCTCCGGTTTCTTCTCCTCTGTGACCGGTGCGGGCGCGGCCTGGCTCTTCGCCTGCTTGCGCGCTGTCTCGACCTGCGCGGCGACGATATCCCAACGCATGCGGCTGGTCCGCTTGCCGTTGGAGACGGGCACGTTGACCTCGATCATGCCTGGGTGGTTCTGCCCCGAGCTGTCCTTCTTGGTCTGGTCCCAGCGCACGGGGATGACCACATCGGCACCGGCTCCAGGCTCGAGTTGCACCGCAGGAATCTCTGGGGCCGAGAGCGCCGGATGCGGTGTGAGCGAGAGGATGAGGGCGCAGGGCGCTTCGCTCTGGCTGCGCAGCGTGCACACGAGCGCAAAACCTTGCACGTCACCGGCTTCGACGATGACCTCTTTGAATGCGAGCTGGAGGGCGCAATCGGTCCCACCGGTGACCACGAGCGGATGCTCGAAGCTCGCGAGCTCGGCGCCAGAATCGTCACGTAGCTTCATCAACACGCGCTGCGTGCGCGCCATGGCGCTTTCAGAAAAAAGTACTGTGACCGTTCTCACTTCGTGCCCGCGCAGCGTGAACGTGGGCGGATCGACAGTCACGCCGGATGTCGGATCCTCGACCACGATCGAGCAATCAGCCGCATCCTTCGCGTCATTGCGCACGCGCAAGTCATAGATCGACCGCGATCCAGGCGTGAGGTACCACCTGCCGGAACGATCCAGCGTTTCAATTCGCAAACTCTGTGCCAAAAAATGCGCCTCCGCAATCATCATTATCGGAAGGTCTTCGATGTAGTGAAGGAACGGTAGAACGCAGACGACCAGTGCGGAGGGTGGCCTAGCTCACTGTGACGAAGATGACAATTCCCGTAAGTTGTTGGAGCAAGACGCACTATGTATCCGGACGATCTGTTCCGCGAGTTCGATAGGCTGTTCGCCGAACTGAGCCTCCCGGCAGGGAGCCATGCACGTCGTGGCTCGTTCAACCCCAACGCCGACGTGTACGTGGCGAACGGCGGCCGCGTCGTGTTCGTGCAGATCGAATTGGCCGGGGTGGACCGCGACAACATCAAGCTCGTCGTCGAAGGGCGCACGCTCTATCTTGCCGGCGTCCGGGGCAGCGACGCCCATGGCGCCGAGGCCGTCATGCAAAAAGAGATCGAACACGGCTATTTCTTCAAGAAGATCCCATTGCCGGCGGCCGTGGAGGTCGAGGCAGCGCGTGCCGAATACAACGCAGGTATGCTCACTGTGAAGCTCCCGGTGGCCCAGACCTCGGTACTCGTCGCGGATCGGGCTGAGATCCGCATGGTCGTGCGAGGGCGCAGCTAGATGGCCGACAAGACCCAAGGCGCGCCGACCCCAGGCAGCGCCACTATCCCCGCGCAATTGGCCATCCTGCCGCTGCAAGAGTCGGTGCTTTTCCCGAACACCGTTATGCCGCTCGCCGTCACAAAGCAGCATGGCATCAAGCTCGTCGAAGACGCGCTGCGTTCGGGCACCCCCGTCGGCGTGGTCGCGCTGCGCGATCGCGATGCCTCGCCGCCCACACCTGAAGACGTCTACTCGGTCGGCACGGTGGCCATCATCCAGAAGATGATCAAACTGCCCGACGGCACGCTGCGCTGCATCATCTCCGGAACAGTGCCGTTCAAGATCGTGGAGTTTACCCAAGCCGAGCCGTATCTCACGGGCAAGGTGGAGCAGCTCGAAGAGATCACCGTCGAGAGCGACGAGCTCACGGCGATGTCACGCAACTTGGCGTCGCAGTATTCGAAGCTGCTCTCGTACCTGCCGTCGGCCCCGCGCGAGCTCGAGCTTGAAGTCAACAACATCAACGATCCTAACATGCTGTCGTACTTCATCGCCTCGACGATGCGGCTCGACACGCCGGACAAACAAGCCGTCCTCGAGGAACGCGACACGCACGCGCGCTTGCGCATGCTCACCGCCTTCATGGCGCGCGAACTCGAAGTGGTGGAGCTCGGCCACAAGATCCAGACCGACATCCAAAAAGAGATGGACAAGAGCCAGCGCGAGTACTACTTGCGCCAGCAGCTCAAGGCGATCCAAGAAGAGCTTGGCGAGACCGACCCCGCCCAGGCCGACGTCAACGAGCTGCGCGAGAAGATCGAAACGGCGAAGATGCCCGAGGACGCCAACAAGGCGGCGCTGCGCGAGCTCGACCGTTTGGGCAAGATACCGTCTGCGAGCCCTGAGTACTCGGTCATCCGCACCTACCTCGATTGGCTCGTCACCTTACCGTGGTCTGTCACGACGGAAGACTCGCTCGACATCGAAAAGGCGCGCAAGATCCTCGACGAGGACCACTACGATCTCGAGAAAGTCAAAGATCGTATTCTCGAGTATTTGGCGGTCCGTAAACTGCGCAACACCTTGACGGGTCCGATCTTGTGCTTCGTGGGGCCGCCCGGCGTCGGCAAGACCTCGCTCGGCAAGTCGATCGCGCGCGCGATGGGTCGCAAGTTCATCCGCATGTCGGTGGGCGGTGTGCGCGACGAGGCCGAGATACGCGGCCATCGCCGTACCTACATCGGCGCGATGCCTGGCACGTTCATCAGAGCCATCCGCGACGCCGGCTCTGCGAACCCGCTCATCATGATCGATGAGATCGACAAGGTGGGGAGCGATTTCCGCGGGGACCCGTCCTCAGCGCTCTTAGAAGTGCTGGACCCCGAGCAGAACAACTCGTTCCGCGACCACTACCTCGACCTGCCCTTCGACCTCTCACGCGTGCTCTTCATCGCTACGGCGAACCAGCTCGACACGATTCAGCCGGCGCTGCGCGATCGCATGGAGATCATACCGCTCTCCGGATACACGCAGGCCGAAAAAGTGGCGATCGCGCGCAAGTATCTCGTCCCCAAGCAACTCACGGCGAACGGCCTGACGGCGAAGCAGCTGAGCGTATCCAAAGACGCGCTCGACGACATCGCGGGGAACTATACCCGCGAAGCAGGCGTACGCAACCTCGAACGCGAGATCGCGACCATCGCGCGAAAGGTCGCGCGCAAGGTGGCGGAGCGCCCCGCGTTCGCCGCGCACGTGACCGCCGCAAACGTCGCGGAATATCTGGGCAAGCAGCGCTTCTACGGCGAGGTCGCGCTGCGCACCGCCACGGAGGGCGTCGCGACCGGTCTTGTGGTCACTCCTGTGGGTGGCGATATCGTCTTCATCGAGTCAAAGGTGATGCCTGGCACCGGTAAGCTCACCCTCACCGGACAGCTCGGTGACGTCATGAAGGAGTCGGCGCAAGCAGCGCTTGCCTTCGTGCGCAGCCGTTCAAGCGAGCTCAAGCTCGGCTTTGACTACTTCAACAAGCACGACGTGCACGTCCACGTGCCTGCCGGAGCGGTGCCCAAGGACGGTCCGTCTGCGGGCATCGCGATCGCCACTTCGCTCGTCTCTGCCGTGACCGGTAAGAAGGTCGATCCGAACGTCGCCATGACGGGCGAGATCACGCTGACCGGACAAGTGTTGCCCATCGGTGGCGTGAAGGAAAAGGTGCTCGGCGCGCGCCGCGCGGGCATCAGCCGGGTGATCCTGCCGTCGCGCAACAAGCCCGACATGTTGGAAGACGTGCCCGAGGACGTGCGCAAGTCGATGAAGTTCGTCTTCGTGGACGAGCTCTCGCAGGTGTTGCGCGAGACCTTGGGCGCCCGGATCATCACGCCCGTGATGGTGACCAACGGCAAGCGCAACGGCCGCTTGCCCGCCGCCGCCCGCTGAGCAAACCTCTCGTCGTACGGGTCTGTTAAGCGCCCCTCGGCGCGCTCGTCGTAGAGCGTAACTTGGATGCGGCCGCGCGATCGAGCAGCCAGACGAGATCGCCGGCTGGGATAATCCCCTGCGAGGGCAACCGCTTGGGGTCGCTCGGACCTTCGAGGACCTGCGCCACGATGTCGGCCTTACCGGGTCCGTCGACCAGGAAGATGACGGCGCGGGATGCGTTGAGCGGCGGGTAGGTGAGCGTGAGCCGCCACGGCGACGCGACCTTTTCGCCCACGAGGTTGGCGACGCACTCGCGATCCATGACGCCGAGGGCAGTGGTATCAGGAAAGAGCGATGCTGTGTGGCCATCCGGCCCAAGGCCGAGATAGACGAGATCGAACCTCGCCGGGCCCTCGAAGAATCTTGCCAGCTCTTCGTCGTATGCAACGGCTGCCTCGTGCGGTTCGTCCTCGCCGCACATGCGGTGGACATTTTCGGGTGGGATCGAGACCTTGTCGATGAGCGCCGCCCGCGCCATGCCGTAATTGGATCGCGGATCGTCCGGCGGCACGCAGCGTTCGTCGCCCCAGAAGAGATGGACCGCATCCCAGCGGATGTCTTCTGCGAAATCCGTGCCGGTGAGCAGCTCGAACATCGCCTTCGGCGTCGTGCCGCCGGAGAGCGCGACGGCGAACCATCCATGGTCCTTGATGGCGACGTGCGAGCGCGTCTGGAACTCGATGGCCCCCTGCGTAGCAAGCGCCGCAGGGTCGGCTACGACCACGATATCGCGCTCGATCATGGTGCTGCGTACTCGAGCGATGCTTCGAACATGGAATCGCGCCCCAGCGTCTCGAGACATCCGTCGAGAAGTTGGGCTTCGGTCAGCGTGGATGCGCCGAAGCTCCAGCGCCGGAAGGACTTACCATCGGGTGAGCTTGCCTGCGCCTCGATCGATGTCGGCGCGCTCTTGCGCACGAGCAGCAGCGAGGCTTTGTTCCCGCTTGAGGTGAGCGCGATCCCGACGATGCGACCGGGATCGATGCCCGCACTCCGCTTACCTGGGGCGACGACGCAGCTCTCGCGCAAGCGAGGCAGGCGATTGCGCAGCCAGCCGGCCATGAGCAGCGCGCGCGCCGAGGGCGGATCATCGTCGCCCTCGCCGGAAAAGGTGATCGAGCATCGGTCGATGTCCGGCAGCAGCGCGAGGACCTCGCGATCGTCGAAGCAGGTGGCGATCGCGGCGCGCCACGGGGCGGTGCGCTGCCAGTTGAGATCGCGCACGCTCGCGCGCGAGCCGCCCGCACGCACGATTCCGCGCAGCGCCTTGATAGCGGCCGGTCCGTGGCCCCCCGTCACCGAGGCCCCGCCCGAAGCGCGGAACCCGAGCGCGAAGCGATGGGAATCGACGATCGCGCGATCCGACATCGCGAACAATCCCGACCAGAGCGCGTCGCCTGCCGGCGCTCCACCGCGCCACCACAGCATCACCGGAAGATCCGAGACGAGCGTCCCTCGAACGGCTGAGAGGACGCGATCGGTGGAATCGGCGCTGCCCTGCAAGACGATCTCCTCGGTGCATATCGAGACGCTGTCCACGCCTTCGCACGCGGTGTTGACCCAAGCCGTCAGGGAATTGTCCGCCATCGCGGCGCTGCCCACCGCGATCACGCGGATGGGATACTTGCCCGCGAGTTGGGAGACGACGTCGAGCGCCGGCTGATTGTCCGTCGTCTCTTGGATGCCCACGATCAAGGTCATCACGCAAGCTCGCGAATGCGGATGTTCGAGCTTGGACACCATCACTCGGCGCCGTTCCGCAAGCGCCGCTTCGATGTTCGCCACCGCGACGGCCGTGAGGCCTTTCATCGGCGCCACGGGCATGCCGTCTTTCGGCGGCGTCATAACCGCCTCCACGCGCGCCCGTCGCGGGCCAGGAGCTCGTCCGCCGCTGGGGGTCCCCACGTCCCCGCGTCGTAGTTGGGGAATTGCACGTTCTTGTCTGTCGCCCACGCTGTCAGAACGGGATCGACGATCGACCATGCGGCCTCTACGCCGTCCGCTCGGTCGAAGAGCGTCTGATCGCCCTTCATGCAGTCCAAAATGAGCCGCTCGTACGGCGACGCGTCCGAGCTGCCGAAGGTCTCGCCGTAGCTGAAATCCATCTCGACCGCGCGGATGCGCATGCTCGGTCCCGGCACTTTCGCGTCGAAGCGCAACGTCACGCCCTCGTCGGGCTGGATCTGCAACGCCAGCACGTCGCCCCCGGGCGTCTCCACCTCGGCTTTGCGGAACGGCAGATGGGGCGCCTCTTTGAACTGCACGGCGATCTCGGTGATGCGCTTAGGCATGCGCTTGCCGGACCTGATGTAAAACGGCACGCCGGCCCAGCGCCAGTTGTCGACCACGAGTCGCAAGGCCGCATACGTCGGCGTGATCGATTTCGGATCCACTCCCGGTTCCTGGCGATACCCGGGCACCCGTTCGCCCGCCACGCTTCCGGGGCCATACTGGCCGCGGACCGCGACGTCGGCCACGTCAGCGGGCGTTATCGGATGAATCGCCTTCACCACGCGCACCTTCTCGTCGCGGAAGTCGTGCGCATCGAACGACACCGGCGGCTCCATGCCCACGAGCGACATGAGCTGCAGCGCGTGGTTTTGGATCACGTCGCGGACCACGCCGGTCTCTTCGTAGAAGCTGCCGCGCCCTTCGATGCCGAGGCTCTCAGCGACCGTGATCTGCACGGAATCGACGTAGCGCCGATTCCAAATGGGTTCGAAGATCCCGTTCGCAAAACGCAGCACCAAGATGTTCTGCACCGTCTCCTTGCCGAGATAGTGGTCGATGCGATAGATCTGGTCTTCGTCCATGTAGGTCAAGAGCTCGGCGTTGAGCGCCTTCGCCGAGGCCAGGTCGCGCCCGAACGGCTTCTCCACGACCATGCGAACGAAGGTCTGCGGGTTGTCGGGCTTGATGAGCCCGGCGCCGTGCAGGTTCGCCGCGATGTCGCCGTAGAGACTCGCGGGCGTCGCGGTGTAGAAAATGCGATTGCCGTTCGTGGCATACTGCTTGTCGTAGCGCTCCATCGCTCCGCGCAGCTGTCCGAAGGCGGCCGGGTCGTGGAAGTCGCCCGAGAGGTAATGGACGCGATCTGACAGCGCTTGCAGGGCCGCAGCGTCGCGCACCCGCACCTCGCCAGATGACGCGACCGCGTCGGCGAGCACCTTGCGGAAGTCGTCATCGCTCATCTGCTGCCGCGCGAAACCGAGCACGGAGAACGCAGGCGGCGCGAGCTTGGCCTGCCAGAGGTTATAGATCGCCGGCAGCAACTTGCGCTGCGTCAAATCGCCCGATGCACCGAAGATGACGAGTTGGACGGGCTGTGTCGCTCCTTCGAGCGCCAGTCCCTCGCGGAACGGGTTTTGGAGCGGCGCGGTCGTGGCCATGCGTTATCCCGAACGCTTGCCGTCGGTCGCCGTCGGCGTCTCCGCTTTGACGGCGTGACCGCCGAACTCGTTACGGAGCGCGGCGACGACCTTGGCCGAGAACGAGTCCTTTTGGCGCGAGCGGAAGCGCATGAAGAGCGACAAGGCGAGCGTCGGAACCGGGACCGACAGATCGATCGCATCGAGCACGGTCCAGCGCCCTTCGCCTGTGTCGTCTACGTAGCCCGCGATCTTCTCCAGTTTCGGGTCCGCGGCGAAGGCCAGCTCCGCGAGCTCAAGGAGCCACGAGCGGATCACGCTGCCCTGATTCCACAAGTGCGCCACCTTCTCGAGATCGAGTTCCGCGCCGAACTCCGAGGCTTCGAGCACTTCGAAGCCCTCACCATACCCTTGCAGCATGACGTACTCAATGCCGTTGTGCACCATCTTCACGAAGTGTCCTGAGCCGACCGGGCCCGTGCGCAAATAGCCGTCCTTTGGCGCGAGGGTCAAGAAGATCGGTTCGAGCCGTTTGCACACGTCTTTGTCGCCGCCGACCATCAAGCAATAGCCGACCTTCAACCCCCAGATCCCGCCCGAGACGCCCGCGTCGACGAAGGCGATGCCCTTCGGGGCGAGATCGCGCGCGTGCGCTTGCGCCTCTTTCCAATAGGAGTTGCCGCCGTCGATGATCGCGTCGCCGCGCTCGAGCAACCCGGCAAGCTCGTCGATCGTGCTGTTCGTGGCCACGCCCGCCGGCAACATGATCCACACGTTGCGCGGAGGTGCAAGCGCGCGGACCAGATCGGCGACCGACGAAGTGCCCTTCGCGCCTGTCGCCGCGACGGCAGCCACCGCTTGCGGATTGCGATCGAAGACCACGCACTCGTGACCTCCCTCGCGCAGACGTTCCACCATGTTGGCGCCCATGCGGCCCAACCCGATCATCCCTAGCTGCATCGCTTGCTACCCTTTCGTCACAGAAACAGCTGCGCGCGCGGCGACCTGTTCGATCGTCCGCACGAGCGCAGTCAATCCAGCATCCACGTCGTCGCCGAGATCGACGCGCAGCACCCGCCGCCCATGGGCTTGCAGCGACTGGTAGTCGCCGAGCGCCTGAGCGTTCTTCAGGGTGCCAAAATCGAACGGCTGGTTCGGGATCGGGATCTTGATCTTGTCGCCGCCGACGAGCTGCAAGAAGACCCCTGTGTTGGGGCCGCCTTTGTGCAGCTGGCCGGTCGAGTGCAGGAAGCGCGGCCCGTAGCCCAGCGTCGTGGCGACCTTCGTCGCTGCGCGCACGCTCGTGCGGATGTTCTGCAGCAATGCGTCGCGCTGCTCGCTTGGCCCGATAAAAGCGGCGATGTCGAAGTAGTCACCTGGCTTGATGCTTGCGATGAGTTTCGCCAGCGCGGCGTCGTCGGTGGGCGCTGCACCCGAGGCGTCGATCTTGCCGTTGCCCGACCCCGCGAGGATGCGGTTCGTGTTGTCCTTGCTCTCCTGAACGTTGGGTTCGTCGAAGGGGTCGATCCCGATGAGCGCACCGGCGGTCGCCGTGGCGAACTCCCAGCAGAAGAACTCCTCGGCGATGTCCAGCGCATCGCGCAGGCTGATGTACACAGTTGGGTGGCCGGCTTTTTCGAGCGTCTCGCGTTGCGCGGCCATGGTCGCGTCGCCATCGAGATCCAAGAACACGAAGACACGATCGTCGCCGTAGACGCCGAGATCGCCGATCGGCTCGCCCGCCACGGGGATGAGGCCCTTGCCTTCCTTGCCTGTGCTCTCCGCGATGAGCTGCTCGAGCCACAAGCCTACGGTCGCGATCCGCTCGGATGCGGTGAAGGTCAGTTTGTCGCGCCCGTGCGCGAGCGCTGCCTGGGCGATCGCGGTGCCGAGCGAAACGCCGGGGTGCTGCGCCGCAGGCACGCCGGCCGCGCAAGCCTCCACCATGCGCCGCGCACGATCGAGCATGCCGGCGATGTCGAATCCCGCCACCGCTGCCGGCACGAGACCGAAATACGAAAGCGCCGAATAGCGTCCGCCGATGTCCGAAGGGTTGATGAACACCCGGCGGATGCCGCGCTCTGCGCCGAGCGCTGCGAGCGACGTCCCATCATCCGTGATATAGACGAATTGGCGGGCCGCCACTTTCGGATCGCCGACGAGCACTTTGACCTTTTCGAAGAAGTATTCGCCGAAACTGCGGCTTTCGAGCGTCTTGCCCGACTTGCTCGCTTCGATGAACAACGTCTTGCGCAGATCGAGCTTGCGCTCGAGCGCCGCGATCGTCTCGGGCACAGTGCAATCCAGGATCAAGAGCTCCGGATGCCCCGAACACACGCCGAACGTCTCGCGCAAAACGATCGGACACAAACTGCTGCCGCCCATGCCCATGAGCACCGCATGGGTGAAGCCGTCCGCGGCCACGCGCGCCCCGAAATCACGCAGCTCTTCGACCCGGCCTTCCATCGTGTCCACCACGGTGAGCCAGCCCAGACGGTTGCGGATGATGGCGGCGGCTGCCGCATCGCCTTTCTTCCAGAGATCAGGATCGTGCTGCCACACCCGCGCGACGAAGCGCTCCGCATCGAAGCGCTCGAGCGCGGCGAAATGTGCAGCTTGGTCGAAGTTGCGCAACTGCCGGCGGTCGACGCCGTTTTGCCGAAGGTCCTCGACCTTCTCGCGGATCACGTCGAAGAGCTGGTTGTACGAGTCCTCAAAGATGACGAGGCCGTCCGCGAGCAGTTTGTCCGTGATGCTGCGCAGCGAGATCCCGGCGGCTTCGAGCGCGACGAGATCCGCTTCCCAGGCGTCGAAGTCCGCGGTGAGCGTAGGCCCCACTTTACCGTGATCCCGAAACGCGTCGATCGTCGCGGGCGGCATGGTATCGACCGTATCCGGTCCGATGAGCGCCTCGACGTAGTACGTGTCCGGATAGTTCGGATTCTTCGTCGAAGTGCTGGCCCAAAGCGGGCGTTGGCGCCGTGCACCCGCGGCGCTCAACTTGCGGAAACGATCGGTGTCGAGCGAAGCGAGATAGAGGCGGTAGAGCCGCTTCGAGTTCGCGATCGCGGTCTTGCCGAGCAGCGCCTCGAGCGCCGGCTTCTTCGGAGCGTCCGCTTTTTCGGCGAGCGCTGCGATGCGCTTGTCCGCTTCCGTGTCGACACGGCTCACGAAACAGGACGCGACCGACGCGATGCGATCGATCGGCTGCCTCACCGAAACGCGATCTTCGAGGCCGCTGAAGTACGCGTCGATGACACGCTCGTAGTATTCCACCCCGAACATCAGCGTGATGTTGACGTTGACGCCTTCACCGATGAGCGCGCGGACGACGGGGATGCCTTGATCGGTCGCCGGCACCTTGATCATCACGTTGGGGCGGCCGACCGCTTTCCACAAGCGCTTGCCCTCGGCGATCGAGGCGTCGGTGTCCTTGGCGAGATCGGGCGGCAGCTCGATCGAGACAAAACCGTCGCCGCCGTCGCTCGCGCGATACAGATCGGCGAACACGTCGCAGGCCTCTTTGATATCTTCAATCGTGATCGCATCGTAGATCGCGCGTGACGCGGTCACGCCTTTGCGCACGAGCTCCTCAACCGCTTGGTCGTAGTCGTGGCTGCCGGAGACGGCCTTCTCGAAAATGGTCGGGTTGGAGGTGACCCCGCGCAAGCCGTCGTCATCCACCAGGCGGCGCAGCTCGCCCGACCGGGTGAAGCCTCGCCGGATGTTGTCGAGCCAGAAACTCTGGCCGAAGTCGATCAGACGGACGAGCGGGTTAGCCATGTGCTTCTCCAGTTGTGGTTATGCGATCGCCCCTGAAAAGAGGCGATCGCCAGTTGTGCCTCAGCGCTTGCCGAGAAGGTCGAGTGCGGTTTGCACGATGTGTTCGGGCGTGAAACCGAATTCGCGGAAGAGGATCTCGCCCGGGGCCGATGCGCCGAAATGATCGATGCCGATCGCCACGCCGCGATCGCCGATGTAGTGCTTCCAACCGAAGGTCGTTCCAGCCTCGACGGATATCCGCGCCGTGATCTTCGGCGGCAGCACGTTGTCGCGATACGCTTGGTCTTGCTTGTCGAAGACCTCCCAGCACGGCATGCTGACGACTCGCGTTGCGATGCCTTGGCTCTCGAGCTGTCGAGCGGCTTCGACGCACAGCGACACTTCCGACCCCGTGCCGATGAGGATCACGTCGGGTGACGAGCGGCTCTCGCGCATCAGGACGTAGCCGCCTTGGCGGGCGCCCTTGGTCATCTCCGCGTCGAAGATCGGGATCTTCTGCCGGGTCAGCGCGAGCCCGACCGGTCCACCCGTATGCTCCATCGCCAAGCGCCAGCAGATCGCGGTTTCGTTCGCATCGGCTGGACGCATGATGGTCATGTGGGGCATCGCGCGCAACGAGGCAAGCTGCTCGATGGGCTGGTGGGTCGGTCCGTCTTCGCCCAATCCGATGCTGTCGTGCGTCCACACGTAGATCGGCCGGATCTCCATGATCGCGGCAAGCCGCACCGGCGGTCGCATGTAGTCGGAGAAGATGAAGAAGGTGGCGCCGAACGGCCGCAAGCCGCCGTGCAAGACCATGCCGTTGAGCGCCGATCCCATCGCGTGCTCGCGGATGCCGAAGTGGAAGTTCCGCCCTCCATAGGAATCGCGTTCGAAATCGCCGAGACCGGTCAGATTAGTCTCCGTGGACGGCGCGAGGTCGGCCGCTCCGCCGAGGAAGTTCGGCACCGTCGCGGCGATGGCGTTCATCACCTTATTCGACGCGATACGTGTAGCAAGCGGTCCATCCGCTGGCGCGAAGGTTGGGATCTTGTCTGCCCAGCCGTCCGGTAGCTTATCCGCCTGTTCGAATTCGAACTGCCGCGCCAAATCAGGGAAGTTCGACGCGTAGCCATCGAAGAGCGCGCGCCATTCGGCCTCGAAGGACTCTCCGCGCGGTATCGCCTCGCGGGTGTGCTCGAGGACTTGCTCGGGCACGAGGAAGTGCGCATCTTCCGGCCAGCCGTAGAATCGCTTGGTAGCACGGACCTCGTCTTCGCCGAGCGGCGAACCATGCGCCGAAGCCGAGTCTTGCTTGTGCGGCGCTCCGTAGGCGATGTGGCTGCGCACGCGGATGAGCGACGGTCGCGGATCTTCCTTGGCGGCGACGATCGCGCGGTCGAGCGCGTCGAGATCGTTTGCGTCTTCGACCGCTTGCGTGTGCCAGCCGTACGCATCGAAGCGGCGGTTCACGTCCTCGTCAAAGGCGAGCGCGGTGTTGCCCTCGATCGTGATGTGGTTGTCGTCGTAGAAGTAGATGAGCTTGCCTAGGCGCAGATGCCCTGCGAAAGAGGCGGCCTCGGACGCGACGCCTTCCATGATGTCGCCGTCGCTGCAGATCACGTACGTGTAGTGGTTGACGACATCGTAGCCTGGTTTGTTGAAGCGCGTCGCGAGCGAGCGCTCGGCGATGCCGAAACCCACGCCGTTGCCGAAGCCCTGTCCAAGCGGCCCTGTCGTGACCTCCACGCCGGGCGTCACGCGATACTCAGGATGGCCTGGCGTCTTCGAGCCCCACTGGCGGAATTGTTTGATGTCGTCGAGCGTGAGGTCGTAGCCGACCAAGAACAGCGCCGCGTACTGGAGCATGCACGCGTGGCCTGCGGAGAGCACGAACCGGTCGCGATCCGGCCACGCTGGATTCCGCGGATTGTAGCGCAGGTGCCGGGTGAAGAGCACGTAGGCGAGCGGTGCGAGCGCCATGGGCGTGCCGGGATGGCCCGAGTTGGCTTTTTGCACGGCGTCCATAGCGAGCGTGCGGATGGTGTTGATGCACAGTTGATCGAGCGCTTTGGAGTCGAGCGCGGGGGACGTCTTGGCCATGCTGCTCCTCTAGAAAGGGACCGTCACAAAGACCGCTTGCGCAAATGGACTTGCGCCTTTTCCGAAGATTATCCTTATACCCGCATCAGGCGGGCTGCACGTCGAACGACTGCTCGACCGTCAAAGCACCAATCATCGATACGCTCGTCACGCCCTGCCGGTTCAGTCCTGCCACGAGTTCCTCTGTCGCGGCCGGTGCGACCGCGATCAAGAGGCCACCTGAGGTCTGCGCGTCGCACAGAGCGAGCGCAAGACCATCGGCGATGGAAGGGTGGAAGGCGACTCCTGCTGCCTGCGCGTTGGCCAGGTTCGACCGCGTGCCGCCGGGTACGACATCCGCGCGCGCCAGCTCCAAGACGCGATTGAAGAAGGGCACCGCGTCCGCTCGGACCACAAAGCCCACGCCGCTCCCCTTAGCCATCTCGAGCAGATGCCCGATGAGCCCGAAGCCGGTGACGTCCGTAGCGGCGTGGACCGGTGGGTCGCTGTGCGCTGCGTTCAGTTCCACCATCGCTATCGAGGCAGCCCGGTTGAGCGTCTCCATCGAGGCGATGGCGGGCGCCAGATCCTTCGGAGTTATCACATCCTTGCGTTGAGCCGTCGTCAGAATGCCGGTGCCGATCGGCTTGGTCAAGACGAGCACATCGCCGGGGCGAGCTGTGGAGTTCCGAACTATCCTGTGGGGATGCACGACGCCTGTGACCGCGAGGCCGTACTTCGGCTCTGGATCCTTCACCGTGTGGCCGCCGATGACGTGGATGCCCGCCTCGTGCGCTTTTTCGACACCGCCGCTCAGGATCTCGGCGAGCACAGCGGCATCGTGGTCCTCGGGGAAGCACGTGATCGCGAGAGCGCATAGCGGCGTGCCGCCCATGGCGTAGACGTCTGACAAAGCGTTGGCTGCGGCGATGCGCCCGAAGGTCTTGGGTTCGTCGACGATGGGCGTGAAGAAATCGACCGTCTCGACCAGCGCAGTCCGGTCATTGAGACGGTACACTCCGGCGTCGTCTGCCGTTGCGGTGCCGACGAGGACGTTGGGATCGTCGATCGGCGGCAAGCTCGCCAGCACGCGCGCGAGCACGCTCGCGTCAGCCTTAGAAGCTCAACCTGCGCAGCTGCTGAGATGCGTCAGCCGCCTGATATCCGACCGGGTCATGCTCGCGACTTCCACCGCCGCCAGAACTGCCCTGGGGGTCTGAAAGAGAGCGGGCCTGTCCCCTCAGGTGGACCTATTGCCGTCCGCCTCGACGCCGATAATAATGAAGAGGGGATCGCATCGTCTGTTGGTCGTCTTGGCATCCCCCTTTGTGAGGAGTTCAAAGGGCCGTGAAACGACTTTCTCATTCCGCAATAGTGTGGCGAGTCGTCGCAGTTGCGATCGTTTTTGCGATCGCCGGACTCGCCTCGGCCCCACCGGTTCTCGGATCAGGGCCCACGATGGCCGTCACGATGTTCTCGAACGGCGTCGGCGCGCCGGCGAGCACCGTGAGCGCGATGAGTTCCGCGCTCTATCAGTCGGTCGACCAATCCGGCAAGTTCAGCGCTGTCGGCGGCGGGCCGCTCGACGTGAAGACCGCTATCGACGGCAGTTTGACAGGGCCGGCCATTGCCGCGGCGTCCAATGCCGGCGCGAATGAAGTGGTGATCGGCGAACTGATCAGCGCGTCCGGCGGCAATGTGGTCTACAGGCTCACAGCCTATCGCACGGCACCGCTCGCCTTCATCCGCACCGAAGTCTTCAGCCAATCGTCGCTTGCCAACAACTCGCTGACCGCAGGCTTTGTGACGGACTTGAACACGCTCCATCAGCCGCGCTCGGCGATCGGCACGATCTATTCGCTCGACAACGGAGTCCGCGCAGATCTCGGCTCCGTCTACGGTTTCCAACTCGGCCAACAGTTCAACGTGATGCGCGACGGCCAGAAGATGGCGCAGGCGCAGATCACGTCGATCGAAGATCAAAGCGCCGCGGTGACGATCTCCAATCCAGTCAACGGATACAAACCGGCGATCGGCGACGAGGTCGTAGGCTTGCAGCCGCTGCCGCCGCTCAATCCGCCGCATGAAGGCGGGAACACGTTCAGCATCTGGGCGTTGGTCATCGGAACGGGCGCAGCGTTGCTCGCCATCGGCGCGCACGGCCACGCCGCGCCGGCCAATCAAGGACCTCTGCCATCGCCAAGCGTCATCGGTGGCTTCAGCGTCACGTGCGGCACGCAGGTCGGCCAAGGCACGTCGAACCAAACCTTCACGTTCATCTTCAGCCAGCAGGTCAACACCGCGGACATCAATTTCTCGAACACGACCTCGATGTATTACACGACCAATGTGACGACAAGCCCTACGCCCGTGAC
>DASPVP010000016.1:0-29192 GCA_035622315.1 Candidatus Acidiferrales bacterium
GTGACGTTGACGCCGACCCAAGCTGGGCCGTATCGCATCCGCGCCAATTTCGCCGACGCCAAAGACGACACGACTGCGACCGACACGCAGATCTGGGTCACGGGGCCCGGCGAGGTCGATTGGGGTGCCTTCGACCAGAACGTGCTCCAAGTGAAACTCGACAAGAAGACCTATCGCATCGGCGATACCGCGATCGCGCTCATCCAGTCGCCCTATCCGAGCGGACAGCTCTACTTCGCCGTGGTTCGCGACAAGGTACTGATGAGTTCGGTGCAAGCGGTGACCGGCAGTGCGCCCGAAGTGCGTTTCCGCGTGACCGCGGACATGCTGCCTAACGCCGCCGTCGAAGCGGTACTGGTCCGTCGCGGCAAGCCGTTGTCCACACTTGCGCCCGGATCAATCGACAGTCTGGCGCGCACCGGATTCGCTCCATTCGCGATCGATCTCGACGCCAAGTACCTCAAGGTAGCGCTCTCGCCGGCGCTCGCGACCTTGCAGCCAGGCGCGCAGCAGACCGTCAGCCTCTCGGTGCGCGACGCGAGCGGCCAACCCAAACGCAGCGAGCTCGCGGTCATGGTGGTCAACGAGACCATCTTGCAGTTGACAGGTTATCGACCGCCGGACCTCGTGCAGACCGTCTACGCACCGCAGTTCATCTCGACGACTTTCGCGGACAACCGGCCAAACGTCATCCTGCAGCAGATAGCCTCGCCGTTGCAAAAGGGATGGGGATACGGGGGCGGCTTCCTCGCGGGCGCGGCGAGCACGCGCGTGCGCACGAACTTCCAGCCGCTCGCGTACTACAACGGGGCATTGCAGACCGATGCGAACGGCAAAGCGCAGATCACGTTCAAGCTGCCCGACGACCTGACGACGTGGCGCGTCATGGCGGTGGCGGTCTCGTCGGGTTCGAACTCGACGGATTTCCGCTTCGGCAACGCGGACACGACCTTCATCACGCAGAAGCCGCTCGTGACCAACCCACTCCTGCCGCAGTTCGTGCGCCCCGGAGACTCGATCGACGCGGGCGTGAGCGTGACGAATGTGTCGGCGGGCGCTGGCACGCTCGACATCATGGGTTCGCTTTCAGGACCCATTATCTTCAAGCCATCCAACACCGAAAGCCCCACGACGAGTTTTTCCGGGGCAGCGCCGAGTACGACGAGCGCGTACCGCTTCGAGATGTTCGCCACGGGCGTCGGGATAGCGCAGGTGAAGTTCGCGAGCAACATCGGCGCAGCGACCGACGCCTTCCAGGTGCCGCTCACCGTGCGCCAGCCGCTCTCGGTGTTGGAATCCGTCGTCGATTCGGGCGTGACGCAGACGAGCGCCACTCTGCCGATCAAGGTCGACCCCGACGTGGCTCTCGATAGCGGCGGCTTGGAGATCGATCTTGCGAGCACGCTGCTTCCCGAGATCACAGCGCCCGCGATGCGCGGCCTCGACGCAGACGACCTGCCCCTGCTCGAGCCAGCCGCGAGCAAGCTCTGGATGGCGGCCGACCTCAAATTGCTGGCCAAACGCTACGGCGGCGCGCTCGGATCGTTCAATCCCGATGCAAGCGCCGCACAAGCGCTCGCGCAGCTGGGGAAGTTGCAGCGCACGGATGGCGGCTTCGCGTGGTGTCCCTGCGACTCTGAATCGAGCATCTTCGTCACGCCCTACGTGGCACGCAGCTTGGCCGCTGCGCAAAAGGACGGCGTCGCCGTGAACCCGGCGATGCTGGCGCACGTGCAGACGTACCTCGAACGCAAGCTCGCGGATCCAAGCGTGTGTTCCGGCATATCGCTGTGTCTCGCCCGCGTGCGGCTCGATATCTTGACCGCACTCGGGGACCTCGGCGAGCAGCGCACTGACTTCCTCTCCGACATCTACGACCAGCGCGACAACTTCGACGTGCTCGGACAGGTGGAGTTGGCGCGCTATCTGCTCGGCGTGGGCGGCTGGCAAGCGCAGGGCGCTGCGCTGGCCGACAAGCTGCAGGAGATCATCTACGTCACCGGCCGAAACGCGACGATCAGCTATCCAGAGGAGTGGGGTTGGCTTGCCTCGCCGACGGTCATGCGCGCTGCGGCGCTGCAGTTGTACGTCGCGCGTCAGAGCGATCCCGCGTTCTTAGACAAATTGCTGACGAGTCTACTCGCGCTACGGCGCAATGGCACCTGGGATGATTCCTACGACACGGCAGCGGCGTTGTCGGCACTCATCGCATACGGCGCGCTCCAACCGCAGCCGCCGAACTTCAACGCGATGTCGACGTTCGCCGGCAAGACCTTGCAGTCGGTCAGCTTCTCGGGCTACAAGGTCACGACGAATCGTAGCGTCGTGCCGATGGCGGATCTGCCGCGCGGCACGAACGATTTGGTGCTCGCGAAGTCCGGCACGGGCCAGCTGCACTATCTCGTCGCATACACCTATCGGCTCGTGGGTAATCAACCCGGCGAGCTCGCCGGCTTGCGCATCACGCGCGAGATCCGTCCGGCCGGCAAAGACGACGTGCTGGCCCAGATGGGCCTGAACGCGCCGAACGACCCGCTCACCGTGCCGGCGGGCGAGATCTACGACGTGGGCCTCGAGATCATCACCGATCATCCGGTGGACCACGTTATGATCACCGACCTTCTCCCGGCCGGTCTGGAAGCGGTCGATACGAGTTTCAAGACATCGACGCCATATTACGAGGCGATGGGCGACAGCTGGGCCATCGACTACCAGACGATCTACGCGGATCGCATCGCCGCCTACGCGTCGCGCTTGGAAGCGGGAGTGTACACGCTGCATTACCTCGTCCGGTCGGTGACGCCCGGAACGTATCTGTGGCCCGGCGCGGACGTCCATCTGCAATTCGCGCCCGAGGAGTTCGGACGCACCAGCACCTCGACGCTCGTCGTCTCCGAATAACGCACTCGAGCTGGCGACATTTCGCGCAGGCGCGCACCTTTCTCAGGCTCCTCCAAGGCTGGCTCGCTACAATTTAAGCCACCCTTGTCATTTCCAATCCCTCGAGGAGGCGTTTGCTTGAGACCCTTGCTCCTTGTCGCGCTCGCGATGGTGTTTGCGGGCAGCATCGCTGCGGCCGCGACCACTTCATCACTGCTTCCGCTGGTCGGCACGTCGCAGACGTTTGCCGTCACCACGCATACCGACGCACCTTTCCATCGTCCGCCGCCCAATCCAAGTGCGAGTGGTGCGCCTACAGGTCCCCCGCCGGGCGGTGCTCAGGGTCCCAGCGGACAAGGGCACGGATTCGGCCAGTTCCAAGATCAAATGCGCGACCAGAACGGCACGCTGACGTTCAACCGAAGTTCGACCGCCGGGCTCGTGATCACCGCGGGGGGCGATCTTGATCCCATCGATTCCCCGCTTGCAGTGAACGCGCAAGGCGCGATCGATCCCGGGCAAAACCCCAATCGCTTCATCATCGCGTTTGACAATGCGAGCGCGATCGCGGTGGCTGCTGCGAGCACACCTGCGGGTTCCGCGACGTTCACCGCGCTCGTACCCCAAGGCTCGCTTGCGACCGTGCCGTTGTCGGTGAAGGTCGTGTCCACGAGCGGCGACACGACGAAGCTCGAAGGCACCGGTAGCGCGACCATCACGTTGTCGACGCCGCACGGCGACCGTCCCGTTGATATGAATGTCACTGCGGACCTCGAGCTGACTGCAGGTCGCTTGAGCGCCTACACGCAAACGTTTGTGCAGACGGTCAAAACACCGTACCGCACGATGACCATCACCACTACCACGAGCTTCAAGGCGCAGTAGGCGGCCCTCCGCCCGTGTCGCGCTCGCTCCAAGCTTGCCTGGCCATCCTCACCGCCGCAGCTGCGCTGGGTCAGATGTCGGTTGCGCCGGCGCTTGCGATGTCCACGGCGCAAGAGGTTGCGCAGGGCAAAGCCGAGAGCGCGGACGTGGACGCGCATAGCATCAAGGTGACAGACCCGTTCCTCGTCTCGTGGGTGAACTCGATCGGCGGACAGCTCGCGCAACACCGCCAGCGCCGCGACATCAACTTCACCTTCACGATCCTCTCCGAACCCGACATCAACGCCTTCGCGATGAAGGGCGGGTTCATCCACGTCGACATGGGCTTGCTGAACTTCGTCTCGTCGAACGACGAGCTCGCGGCGACCATGGGGCACGAGATGGGGCACGTCGAGCTACGCCACGTCGTGAAGTCAGACGCGCAGGACAACGCGCTCAGCATCCTCGCCGCCATCGCGTCGATCATCTCGCCGATCGCGGGCGTGCTCGGCAACATCGGGGGCGAGCTCGCGGCCGAGAGGTTCTCGCGCACTGATGAGCTGCAAGCAGATCACTACGGCATGCGTCTCGCCGCGCAGAGCGGCTTCGATCCCGAAGCTGCGGTGGACGTCATGGCCAAGCTTGGCGCCATGGATCCGGGCCCGGGGAGCAAGGCGGATAAGGCGTTCATCGACCACCCCGTGCCCCAAGACCGCGTTGCGCATCTGCTCGGCTATCCCGAGCTCAACGACCCGAGCACGGACACGATCATCGAGGAAGCGATCCACGATCAGTCCGAAGGCCGCTACAGTTACGCGCAGGCCAAGCTCAAGAAGGTGAGCGGCGCAAACGTACAGGCGCTCGTCGGCGAGCACGAGACCGAACTCGACTACGCCATGCGCGAATCAGGAGCGTTGGCCGCGCCGGACAGCCGTGTCATGCTCGTCTCGATCGAACCGGACGATCCGCGCCGCGAGGAAGCGACGGCGGCGCTGCGCTCGGCGACGCAGACCGCGCAGGACGACCTGACGCAGGCCAAAACGAATGCGCGCCTTGGGGCTGGCGAGTTGCAGAATCTCGAGGACCAGCTCAACCGCGTGTCGGCAGCGATGGCCAACCAGCAACCACAAGGCCAGCAACAGGCCGGACCGAGCCCGACGAACGGTCCTGCAGCCGCAGCGCAAAACGCGATGGCGCGCCTCGACGCGGACATCTCGGGCTCTATCGCCCTGATCGACGATGTCTTCCAGACCGCACCAGGTCTTTTCGGTCCGAATCAAGACACGCTGCGCGAGATGAGCGAGCCGCTCGACGACGTGGCGCCGCTGACGCCGAAATACGAAGCGCTACTTGCGTACTATCCGGCGATGACGGCCGGCCTCAACCGCTCGAACTCTCAGATCCTCGACAGCATCGCTCAAGCACGTTCCGCGATCGACCAGGGGCTGACCGCGACGCAGATGCTCACCGACATGGTCAACGCGACGCCGCCGCCCACATCCTCAGGTCACGGATTCGCCGGAGCTGGGCCGCGCTTGCCGAACATCCAACCGGTCTTGGGTGCGTGGGAAGACGCGCGCGTCAAAGCGCAACACGCGTCGGACGAGATGTACGCGGCGCAGGCCATGGACCTGTCGGCTGAGATCACGCTGTTCGACGTGCAGTCGTCACCCGAGCGGTACGCGGCATTTTCGCAAGCTCTCAGCGCGCGTTTCCTGGACGAGACGCCGCCGACCTACGCGCAGGCGGCCAAGCTCGGAATCCCACCGGGCGAGATCGTCTGCGGCATGTGGTACGCATACGACACGCACGAGCCGGTCGAGAGCGTGCTCGAAAACTTCAAGAGCCAACAGCTGTCATGCGAAGACACGGCGCTCTCGCGCCACCTCATGGGCGAATCGCTGGAGATCGCCGAGGGGCTCGTCTACCAGGACTATACGGACCTGCCCGAACCCGTCAAGTAAGAGAGCGCGCGACGCCTCACGTGTGGCAGGTCGGCGCGATGCCCTGCTTTTCGAAGTAACGCTGGTGATAGTCCTCAGCGGGATAAAACGTGGTGGCCGGGACGACTTGCGTGACGATCGGTCTGCGATACTTCCCAGCCGCGGTCAGATCGGCGATGGTCTTTTGCGCCTGCGCCTGCTGCTCCGGCGAGTGATAGAAGACGACCGTGCGATACTGCGTGCCGAAGTCCGGCCCCTGACGGTCGCGCTGCGTCGGATCGTGCAAATCGAAGAAAGCGTCGAGCAACTTCTGGTAGCTGACCAACGCCTCATCGTACGTCACTTGCACGACCTCAGCGTGGCCCGTCCGGTCAGTGCAGACATCTTTATACGTGGGGTTGGGCACCGTGCCGCCCTCGTAGCCCACCATGGTGTCGGTGACGCCAGGGATCTCCCGAAAGGCATGCTCGACGCCCCAAAAGCATCCGGCTCCGAAAGTCGCGGTTTCCATCGTTGTCTCTCCTACAGTTCCAGTGCGGCGGCGTTTGCACCAAGCGCGGTGACGAGAAAGGCGATGTGGTCGTCGAGCGCCACGCCGAACTCCTCGGCACCCTCGTAGACTTCATCGCGGTTGACGTTCGCGGCGAATCGCTTGTCTTTGAGTTTCTTGCGAACTGATTCGACGCTGACGTCCTTGATGCTCCTCGAAGGCCGCACGTATGCCACCGCGGTGAGAAACCCGCACAGCTCGTCGCAGGCGAACAAGGCTTTGGCCATCAGGGTATCGCGCGGGACCTTAAGGTAGGAGGCGTGTCCCCGTATGGCACGGACCATGTCTGCCGGAAAGCCGCGCTCCTCGAGCATGCGGCAGCCGAGCTCCGGGTGCTCGTCCGCGCTCGGGTGGATCTCCCAGTCGAAGTCGTGGAGCAACCCCACGATGCCCCAGCGCTCCTCATCCTCACCGAGTTTGCGAGCGTAGGCACGCATCGCGGTCTCGACCGCGAGCATGTGGCGGCGTAAAGCTGGGTTGGCCACGTGGTCTGCGACGAGTTGCCAAGCCTGCTCGCGGGTCGGCTCGACCGCGTTTGCCGGCATCAGAAATAGGATGCGGCCTGGGGCGGGAACGTCACGAGCTTCGACTTGTCGAAATGCGGCCGCGGTTTCGCGAGGATATAGGCCGCGACGTCGAGCGCCTGCTGATCGGTGAGCGTGCCGGGAGCGTTTTGCGGCATCGCCGCACGGACGAAGGGCGCCATTCGATCGATGTGGCTCATGCCGGCCTTGTCGTTGAACGATTCTGGGCCCCAGAGAGGCGGGTCTCCCATGCCTGAGCCGTTGCCGTTCGCACCGTGGCACGCCGTGCAACGCGCGGCGAACAGCTTGGCGCCAGCCTGCGGGTTGGGCGTAGTGGCCGCGAGCTTCAACGGCTCTTGGCCTTCGAATCCTTCGCCCACTTTCGCACCGCGCGAGAGAAACGCGATGTAAGCGGTGATAGCGATCATCTCCTTGCTGTCATAGGCGGGCGGCCGGCCGTTCATGCTATAGAGGAAGCACTCCGCGATCCGGTCTTGCAGCGCGATGAAGCGGTGTGCTCGCTTGTTCCACTGTGGGAAGAGGGCGTAGATACCGAGGAACGAGCCCTGATGCGGCACGCGACCCGCGTTCGGATGGCATGCCGCGCACGACATGCGCGCACCGACGTCGTTGCCGGCCAGCGCAGGCGTGTTCGCGATGATATCGTGTCCGTACTTGATGAGCGCGCCCTTCGGACCGGGCGGGAAGGCGGCGCTGGCTGCTACGGCGGCAGGATCTTGCGCGCTCGGCGCGCCTGCGGGAGCGGCGGAGTGCATCGCCTGCGCGCACGCGATGGCGAGCGCACAGACGGCCGCGAGCGCCGATAGCAACAGCGCGCGGGTCATTTGACGATCGGCAGCCCTTCGAGCTGCCATGCGATGATGCCGCCGAGCTGGTTGTGCACGTCCGTGTAACCGTGCTCGTCGACGAGGTAATCCTTCACCGCACCGCTGCGATTCCCCGAGCGGCAGGTGAAGATGAGCTTGTGGTTGCGAGGCAGATCGGCGAGACGATTTGGGATCTCGCCCATGGGGATGTGCTTGGCGTCGGGCAGGTGCCCGGCATCCCACTCGTGCTGCTCCCGGACATCGATGAGCATCGCGCCCTGGGCGACCTCGGATTGTGTCTCCTTCGGGTCGTAATCCTCGATCTCGGGATGCGACAATCCGCCGCGATCGCTCATAGGACGTTATTTCACGTGAACGGGAATGGCTCCCGTGGCGCTTGCCGCCACGAACAGCCCGACCACGAACACGAACACCGCGAACACATGCTTCAACGCCCGCTGATCCAGCCGGTTGGCGGCAGCACGCCCCGCAAAAGCGCCAACGATCCCTCCGCCGATGAAGGGCACGGCCACCCGCCAGTCGATGGCGCCGATCGCGATCTCGCCTCTGTGCAGGAGCAGCGGCCCGAACAGGCTCGACGCGCAATTGATCGCGATGACGAGCAACGACGTGGGGATGGCCACCGTCATCGGCAAGTTGAGCAGCAACACGAGACCGGGAACGATGAGAAAGCCGCCGCCAACGCCCAAGAAACCGGTGAGGAAACCAATCGCCACACCCACCGCGGTGACGAGGGCCCAATGGGGTCGCACGCCCACTTGCGGTGCGTATGATTTCGAGCGGAACATGAAGATCGCGGCGACGACCATGATGCAGGCGAAGAGCAGCAACAGCGTGCGGCCTGAGAACGCCTGCGCGGCGAGCCGTCCGGGCACAGCGCCGAAGAGCCCCGCGAGTCCTACCATCAGCCCGTCAAAGGAGTTGGCCTCGGAGACCCTTCGGGCGTAGCCTGCAAAAGCGGTAGCACCCACCACGACGAGCGAGGTCGGGATGGCGACTTGCACGGGCTGGCCGACGAGATAGACGAGAAGGGGGACCGTGATGATCGATCCCCCTCCACCTGTCAGTCCGAGCGATATTCCGACTGCCAGCCCGTAGAGCAGGAGCGGAAGCAGCGAGCCCATTTAGATGATCGGGAACAACTTCCAACCGTTCGTCTGCGCCGCCTGCACTGCCGCCACGCCCGCGGGGACCATCAAGAATCCCGGCAGCAGGTTCTGCTGAAAGTCGGTGAGCGCCGTTTTTGGGTCGACGCCAACCCCTTGGGCGAGCACGCCGGCGACCGCCGTCGTCGCGTTGTGGCAGACCATGAACGAAGCGCCTCGTTTGAGCAGCGCCTGAGCGCTCCAATCCTGGTAGATGCCGTTCGGGTCATCCGGACTGGCGGAAAGATCGAGGTTCGAGTCTGCTTGGTAATATGTGTTGGTCGGGTCGAGTTTGAAGGCGGCACCGATGTTGTATTTCTTCCACATCGCATCGTTGAGCGCCAAGACGATCGAAGGTCCGATGAGCACCGCCAGCACGGCAAGCCCGCCTGGCCCGGTGCCGTACGAGAATTGATAGGCGTTGAGCGAGTTCTGCATGTGGATGTAAAGGCTCGCGACGCCTGGTGCGATCACCTCGATTCCGACAGATTGAAAGACCTGCTTGTTCGGATTGCCTTGGGTGAAGATCCGGGTCATCGCCGCGCCGTCGAACTCGTTCGGCTTAAGCACGCGGAAGTGCACCGGAGCGCGAGTAACGGGATCGGCGACGGCGACCTCTGCGCCTGCGAACGTAGCTGCGGAAACACCGAGCGCAGTCGTAGCGAGGAACTGCTTCCGAGAAACCATCATAGACCTCCCTTCAGGGCGGCGGTACGGAGCCCGCGGTCCTTCGGCCCGCGCGCGCGCGCCCCTCGGAGCACATCTAGACCTTCAGGTCGGGCCTCTTAGTTCGCGAGCTCTGCAGGCAGACCGCGCGAGCGCCACTCGCTGAAGCCACCGATCATGTTCGTGACATCTGCGAATCCCGCAGCGCGCAGCGCGCTCGCGGCTAACACCGAGCGGTCGCCCCCGGCGCAGAAGACGACGATCGGACGATCTTTTGGCACGCTTGCGAGACTAGCGGCCAAGCGACCGGCGCTGAGGTTTGTCGTGTTCGGGATGTGCGCGTCGGCGAATTCGGAACGCTGCCGCACATCGAGGAGGGTCACATCGCGAGCCGACCAGCGTCGCTGCGCTTGTTCTGCCGTCATCTGCGCGAGCGATTCGGTCGGCAATCCAAGGGTTGCGACATCGCTGACGTACCCTACGATTCGATCGAGACCCACGCGCACGAGCCTGCGTACGAGCAGCTCGACGCGTTCGGGTCGAGCGAGCAATACGATGGGTGTCTCGGGCGCCAAGAACCAGGCGGCGCGCGATGAGAGATTTGGCCGGTCGGGCAGCGAGAGCGCGCCACGCACGTGCTGTAGGCAGAACTCTTCGCGGGGCCGAGTATCGACGATGACCGCTCCGGCTGCAAGCGCCGAGCGCAGCGCCTTGCTGTCGAGCGCTGCAGTCGTGGGAAGCGAACCGAGCAACGCCGTGAAGCCGCGATTGTCGTGCTTCATGCGCGCGAAGTATGTCGGCGCGTCCGGCTGGCCCTCGAGAAGCGCCTGCGCGAAGCCGCGCTCGTCGTCTTTCTCGATGAACTCGCTCCACCACGAGAAGCGCCGCTCGTAGCCGAGCGTGGTCGAAGGTATCGCGCCGAGCGCCTTGCCGCAGGCCGACCCCGCTCCATGCGCCGGCCAAATGGCGGCGTACTCCGGCACGCGCGCGAGCACGGACTGGATGCTCGCGAACATCGTCCGCGCGCTCGAGGCGGCGGTTCCTTCTTTACCGAGCGCGACTTCGAACAGATCCGGTCGCCCGACGTCCCCGACGAAGAGAAAGTCGCCGCTCAAGAGCATCATGGGCGCTGCCGCACGCAAGTTTTCGTAGATGGCAAAACTGAGGTGCTCGGGCGTGTGACCCGGCGTGTGCAAAGCCCGCGCTCGTACGTCCCCGACTTGGATCTCATCGCCGTCACGAAGGAGCTGCACCCGGATGCCCGGCTGCGCGGCGAGATATCCCTCTCCATCCGCGCCGTAGGCCGAAAGATGCAGCGTCGCGCCCGTCGCAGCCGCGAGCTCGCGGCCGCCCGACAGATAGTCTGCGTGGATGTGCGTCTCCGCGACCGCGGTGACGCGCATATCGTGCTCGCTCGCAAGTGTGATGTAGGCGTCCACATCGCGCCGAGGATCGACGACCAGCGCCTCACCCGTCCGCTCGCAGCCGATCAGATAGGACGCTTGCGAGAGACCTTCATCGTAGATCTGTCTGAAGAACATACAAGCTTTATTGAAAATTAAGGTTGTCTGGGCGCTTCCCTCTAGGACACCTTCGAGGAGTGCAGCGCCCGCCGCGACGAACAGCTCAGGCCCTGCAAGCATCCCCAAGGAGTTTTTCGCATATGGCAAGAGCGTACGCGCATCCTGAGGTCCTCGTCACGACCGAGTGGGCGCAACAACATCTCAACGACCCAAACCTTCGCTTCATCGAAGTCGATGTCGACACGACCGCGTATGATCAAGGACACATACCGGGTGCGGTCGGCTTCAACTGGCAGACGCAGCTCAACGACCCGATCCGGCGGGATATCCCCACGACAGAAGAGATCGAGGAGCTGCTCTCCGCAAGCGGCGTGAGCAACAACACGACCATCGTGCTGTATGGCGACAACAACAATTGGTTCGCCGCCTTCGCATTTTGGATCCTCAAGTACTACGGCCACGAGAACGTCTTGCTGATCGACGGCGGGCGTAAGAAGTGGGTGGCAGAGAACCGCACGCTCACGACGGATAAGCCATCGTATCCGCGGGCCGACTATCGTGTGGACGAAGTGGATCCGGAGTTGCGCGCGAAGCGCGACCTCGTCCTCGAGGCGGTGGCGGATCAATCGTACTACCTCGTCGATGTCCGCTCGGTGCCGGAATTCACGGGCGAGATCATCGCACCGCCGGGCATGCCCGAGACGGCCCAGCGTGCGGGGCACATCCCTGGGGCGATCAACGTGCCTTGGGCCCAGGCGGTCAACGACGACGGCACCTTCAAGAGCGCGGACGATCTTGCGGCGCTGTACGGTGGCAAAGGCGTAGACACGAAGAAAGACATCATCGCGTATTGCCGCATCGGCGAGCGCTCCTCGCACACGTGGTTCGTGCTGAGGTACTTGCTCGGATTCGACAACACGCGCAACTACGATGGGTCCTGGACCGAATACGGCAATCTCGTCGACGTGCCGATCGTGAAGGAAGTGGCGAAGGCGGCGGCGCCGGCATAGCGGTCGCTCGCGACCATTCGAAAGCGCGCAGCGTGCTGCGCGCTTTTGCTTTAGGCTTCTTGGAGGATGGCGCAGGCGGTGGTTCCGTGCGCCAACAGTTTCCCGGCGGGGTCGGTGAGCTCCGCCTCGGCCGTGCCGAGCGTTTTCCCGAGGTGCAGCACGCGCGCTTCGCACCGCACGATGCCCGTGTCCGTGGTGATCGGCCGGACGAAGCGGACGTGCAGATCGATGGTCGTGCAGCTCTTGCCTGCGGGCAGCAGCGAGGTGACCGCGCAACCGAGCGCCGAGTCGAGCACGGTGCAGGCGAATCCGCCGTGTGCCACGCCACCGAGGTTGTAGTGGTACTCTGCAGCTTTACCTTCGAAGACGACCAGGCCCGGCTCGACCGAGACGATCTGGATGCCGACAAGTTCGGCCATCGGTGGGCGCGGCGTTTCGCCACGCAGCAGCGCGCGCAAGCGATCCAAGCCGCTCATCGTCTTTGCGGCGTCGACGCTGAGGCCGGGGTCCTGCCAGGAAACGGTCCGGCTGCGCTGGGCTCTCTCCAAGCGATCCTCTAGCTTCCAGCCGTGATGAGCGCGATCGCGAGCAGAGCGCAACCGACGCCCCACATCTGTAGCGGGCTCAGCCGCTCGCGCAAGAAGATGCGCGCGAGCAGCACGGTGCTCGCGGGATAGAGCGAGGCGAGGACCGCGACGAGCGCGAGCAGACCGTGCCGGGTGGCGAGCAAGTACGAGCCATTGGCGGCCATGTCCAGCACGCCTGCCCCAAGAATAGGCCCCCATCCTCCAGCGCTCGGGAGCAAGTTCTGGCGCGTGGCGAGCGCGACGGTCGCAAGGATGATGGATGAGGCGGTGCGAGAGGCGGCGAGCGGCCACATCCCCGATTGCGGCCGTGCGTGGGCGAGGAAGACGTAGAACAAACCGATGCCGACGCCCGAGAGCGTGGCCTCAAGCAGACCTGGTTGCGCAAGCCAATTTTGGAGACGACGTGCGTGGTTCGGCTCGGGCGCATCGGTCGAGGAGACCAGCACTACCGCGCACAACGCGACGACGACACCCGCGATCGCTGCGGCCGCCGGGCGCTGTTGGATGGCAAGGCCGACGAAGAACGGGACCGCCGCCCCGATGACCGCGGTGATCGGCGAAACAAGGCTCATGCGTCCGATCGCGAGACCGCGATACAAAAGCGCGATGCCGACCGATCCCGCGATACCCGCGAGCGCGCCCCACAGAAAATCGCTCGGTGCGGGAGAGGCCGCAGGCAAGAACGGCATGCCGGCGAGCAGCAGCGCAAGACCGCTGAGCTGCGAGATGACGACCACGGCGAACACCGTGGACTTGCGGCTCGCGAGGCCGCCGATGAAGTCGGCCGCGCCGTACGTGAAGCCGGCGAGCAAGCCAAGAAAAACGCCCACTGCCGCCGCCTAACGCCCGGGCGGACCTGAAGGTCTGACGCTACGTCGCGTGGTGATCATGCGGGGTGCGCCGGCCGTACCATACGAGCAAGAGCGCCGCGGCGCCGAAGAGCACGTTCAAGACCGAGGTGTAGTTGAACGAGATGGTCTCGACGTGCATGAGAAACCCGCCTTGCGGGTGCGGCACCGCGTGGAGCGCAGAAAACGCGAGTTCGACGACGAGCCCCGCGACGACCATCGAGCAATAGAACACAGCGGTCATGCGCAACGCGAGCACCCATCCATAATACTTGCGGTAGATGTCGATGAGCGGCAATACGATGAGGTCTGCGTACAAGAACGCCACGACACCGCCGAAGGTGCTGCCGCCGTTCCACAAAACCGCTGCGAGCGGCACGTTGCCGATGGAGCACACGAAACTGACGATCGCGATGATCGGTCCGACCAGCGCGTTCTCGATCGTTCTCAGCGCGGCGGGCGCCGACGCGAGGTACACGTGCTGCCAGATCGTGGGCGGTATGGCGACCGCCAGGAAGCCGGCGATGATGAACCCGAGGACCAAGTCGACCGCGAGCATGGACCAGTCCATCTCGAAGAAGTGCGCGACATAGGTCCAACCTTGCGCCGAGCGGAGCTTGTCGAGGAACGTCGCCCCAGGCGCGAGCATGGCGCCATGGTGGTGTCCGGAAGCGTCCTCAGCTTGCGCGCGCTCGCGACCTTCCTCGATCGCCCATCTGGGCAGTAGGAGCCGTGCCAGCAATACGAAGACCGCGATGAGCACAAAACCGCCGGCCCACTCAGCCACGACGAAGGGCCAGCCCATGAGCTGCCATAGGACGAGGCCGAGCTCGATGACGAGGTTAGTCGAGGCGAACATGAAGACCATCGCCACGGTGAAATCCGCCCCGCGCTTGAAGAGCGACTTGGCAGTGGCGGCAGCGGCGTAGCTGCAGGACGAGCTGGCCGCGCCCAATCCGGTCGCGAGCGCGACCTCGCGCAACCCGGCGCGGCCGAAGAGTTTTGCGAGCCCATCCTTGGGCACGTAGGCTTGGACCATCGCCGACGCGAGAAAGCCGAGCACGAGCGACCAGAGCACCTGCCAGAACATCGCGAACGACACGAAAAGCCAATGCCAGACGAAAAGCAGCACGCTCATCGACGTCAGCGCTTGTCCAGGAACAGGTTCAATGCCTCGTCACGCCCTGCGCAGCCGTCGCAGGTCGCCGACGCGGATGGTGAGACCGGAACTATCGAAGTGCTCCATGAGCGGCAAGGCGTGCTTGCGCGATGTGCCAAGCGCGTCGCGGATCTGCGCCATGGTCGCTTGACCTTCGCGCTCGAGCAGCGTTTTCACGGTGAGTCGTGCGCGATCGAATTGCGCGCGGGGGTAGAGGTCCTCCCCGACGCGGACGAGCGCGCCCACCGCGAGCAGGCTTTCAAAGGCTTCGCCGGTAGCGGTCCCCGCGGACGCCACCGCTTTCGTCACCTCCGTCCACGCGCGCGGTACGGAAGGCGCCCGCTCGTCTTGAGCGAGCAGGCTCTCGAAGAAGCGTGTTTGTTCTGCGGTGAGCGCCGGCTCGTGTCCGGGGAGATGCCAAACGCCCGCACGGACCGCAACGCGACCATCGTCATGCCAGTGGGCGAGCAGTCGCGAGACCAGCGGCTCTGCCGCGCCGAGCTGCGTCGCGATTTCAGCGAGGCTCGCGCCCAGTCGCCAAGGCACATCAGCGTGACGCCGTTCTAAAAAGCCGCGCGCGCGGGCAAATGCTGCGTCGTCAGCGGTGTGCGAGACGTAAGCAGCGGGCTTGTTCAAACGCACGGCATGCCCGTGGTCGCCGAGCCAGACAAGCGCCGCTTCGGCTGTCGCGAGCTTCACGTTCGCACGTGCGGAAAGCGCCATGCCGTCCAAAGCGACAAGCCCGGATTCTTCGAGCAAAATCGAAATCTCACGTGCCGATTCTGGTGCTTCGTCGAACGCAGGGTCGCCGCTTGACGGCAGCGACGCGTCGCGCGCGCCTTGCGCAAGGACCCGAGCGCCGCCGAGCAGATCCTTGGGACTCATGCGGCGCACGATCAGCCGCATTCCCGGATAGACGACCGCCGCCCGCCAAAGCAGAAGCCGTGCACGAGCAGGTCGGCCTGCAGCCGGTATGCCGTCATCGAAGCGCAACTGGCCGGGGATCTCGGCCGACCCGACATGCACGCGCGCGGGAACGCGCTTGCGCAGCATCGCCATCGCATCTGCGAAAGGCGTGAACTCCACGTCCAGTTCGCGCACCGGCCGGAACTCGCGCGCGGCGACGAGCGCCTCTCCACGCGCGATCTGCCCCACCTCGATGCCCGGCAGGTTGGCCGCGACGCGCGAACCGCCGGTCACCGTCTGCGCCTTCGCCCCGAAGACTTGCAGGCTTTTCACGCGGGCGACGAGACCGGACGGCTGCAGCGCGAGGGTGTCGCCGGCCGATATCGTCCCTTGCATGAGCGTGCCGGTGACGATCGTGCCGTGGCCCGGAAGGGCGAAGACGCGATCGACAGGCAGATATGCCGGCGCGCTCGTGCGTCGTGCAGGTAGTTCGGCGAGCGCGTCGTGGATGCGCGTCTTGAGCTCCGCAATGCCTTCGCTCGTTACGGTGGAGACGAAAACGACCGGCGCGTTCGCCGCGACAGTGCCTTCGCACGCGGCCCGTGCGAGTTCGACAGCGGTCGGCCGATCCGCCTCGGCGACCAGGTCTGTCTTCGTAAGCACGACGAGGACGCGCGCCACGTTGAGACAGCTCAGGATTTGGAGATGCTCGAACGTCTGGCGTCGAGGTCCATCGGGCGCTGCGATGACGAGCAGCAGCAGCTCCATGCCCGCGGCGCCCGCGAGCATGTTGTGCAAGAAGCGCTCGTGACCAGGTACGTCGATGATGCCCGCTTCGACGCCGTCGGCGAAACGCAGCGGCGCGAAGCCGAGATCCAATGTCATCCCGCGCTCGCGCTCCTCGATGAGCCGGTCCGGATTGTGTCCGGTCAGCGCAAGCACGAGCGAACTCTTGCCGTGATCGATGTGGCCGGCGGTGCCGATGATGTGCATGAAAAAGCGTGCGACGGGTCTGCAGCACGCTGCTTCTCCGATCCGGGGTCAGTGTTCTTCTATCGTCACCGGTCCTGCGACGAGATGCACCGTCACCGTGCCCGGACCTTGCGAATCGCCGACGTCCTGAACGAGCGGCCCGACCAGCGTGTGGGCCTCGACCATCGCATGGAAGTCTTTCGGCACGACGACGTCGATCGACCCATTGGTGCCATTGATGTCGATATTCGGCGTACGCGAGGTGTCCGACACATTTGCGTCGATCGGCCCGTTGACGACACGCAGCGACAGAACGCTCCCCGCCCCATTGATCTCGATCGGACCGTTGACGATGCGAACCGCGAGGGGGCCGCGCACGCCATCAGAGCGTACGGGGCCATTGACCGCATCCACCGACACGGTGGCCTCTGAGGGCACGCTCAAATAGATCTTGGCTTCGTCATCGCCGCCGAACAGCCAGCGCAACGGCCGAGCGTGCGTTCTCGGGTCGAGGCGCAACACGAGCCAGCTCGGGCTCGACCTTTGTGTCAGGCGAAGCCCGCTCGCGCCCCGTATCTGCGTGGCATCCAGTCGCACCACTTCGTCAGACGTGCCCGAAAGCGAGACGTCGACACCGATGGAGCCGTCGACGGAAAGAGCGATCGCCTGGTTCGGTACGGCGCGCTGTTGGAAGTGGACCGGCGTTGCCGGCGCGCTTTCATCACCGCTCGAGCTGCAACCGCTCAAGAGCGACAGAGCGGCTACTGCGAAGAGACAGACCGTGACCCGCATGTCAGCGTTACTGTTTCGAAGGGGCCTTTGTTTCACGGATTTCGCGCAGCCTCTGCACGAGGCGCTCATCCTCATGAGGGAGCACCGTGCGCAGGTCGATGACGATTCCAGCCTCTTCCGTGCGGCCGAGGACCGGAGGCTGTCCCTCTCGCAGGCGCGCAGCTAAATCATCCGGCGTCCAGTCGGCCGAGCGGATCAAGAAACCCGCCGATGGGATGCGTGCGAGCGGCAAGGTTCCGCCACCGGTCGTCGATTCCGTGTCGCACGCGCTGCAGTTGAGCTGCCGCAGCGCACCTGACGCCGAACCTTGCATAACCGCGTCGCAGATCCGTCGTGCGCGTGCGCGCAACTCGTCGCAGCTCGCGCTCAACATGGCGAATAGTGGGATCTCGCATAACCGATCGGGCTCGAGATATATGCGCAGCGTCGCCGACAATGCGGCGAGCGTCAGCTTGTCCACGCGCAACGCACGAAGCAATGGGTTGCGCTTGATCCTCGCGACGAGATCGGTCTTCCCGAAGATGATGCCGCATTGCGGCCCACCCAACAACTTGTCGCCCGAGGCGGCCACAAGGTCCATCCCCGCTTGGATCTCCTCGGCCACGGTGGGTTCGTGGGGAAGTCCGAAACGCTCGAGATCCACAAGCGCGCCGGAGCCGAGGTCCTCGAAGGCGATGACGTCGAGCTCTTTGGCTAGCGCGGCGAGAGTCTTCGCATCGACCTCGGCCGTGAAGCCTTCAATGCGATAATTGCTGGGATGCGAGCGCATGAACATTGCCGTGGTTTGCGACCATGCGTTGCGGTAGTCGTGCGGATAGGTCTTGTTCGTGGTCCCGACCTCGACGAGGTGCGCGCCGCTTTTTGCGAGCACGTCAGGCAGGCGAAAACCGCCGCCAATCTCGATGAGCTGACCGCGGCTGACGATCACGTCGCGGTCGCGACCGAACGTGTCGAGGACGAGCAGCACCGCGGCCGCGCAGTTGTTGACGACGAGGGCTGCTTGCGCGCCGGAGAGCTCGCGTAGTTGCAGCGAGATGCGGTCGTAGCGACTGCCGCGCTTGCCCTCGCCCAGATCGTACTCGAGGTTCGTATAGCCCGCGCCGAGCGCGGCTGCGCTCGCAAGGGCGCTCTGCGCGAGCGGCGCTCGACCAAAATTCGTGTGCAGCAAGACGCCGGTGCCATTGATCACGCCGATGAGATCGGCGCGCTGGTCCTGCTCGAGGCGTTCGATCACCGCTTTGCGCAACCGCTCGAGCGGCGGGATGTCAGCGCCTTTCGCGGCGGCTTCGCGCGCTTGATCCAAGATAGCCTGGACGGCGGCGCGCACGTTGCCGCGTCCAAGCAATGGGTCGAAAGCCGCCACGGCAGGGTCGGTCGTCAGACGATGCACCGGCGGGATGTCGCGCAGCGGTGCGCCCATGTTGGTTCTAGGCGACGGGCGCGAGATGTTTTTCGATCATCGTCGCGAGCTGCTTTTCCGGCACGTAGCCCACGATGCGATCGACTGGTGCACCTGACTTGAAGAGGATGAGCGCCGGTATGCCGTTCACCTCATACTGCCCAGCCAAACTGGGGCTGTCATCAGTATTGAGCTTCACGACTTTCAACCGCCCGGTGTAGGTCTGGGCGATCTTGTCGACGACGGGAGCGACCATGCGGCACGGTCCGCACCACGGTGCCCAAAAGTCGACGAGCACGGGGCTCGCGGCTTGCAGCACCTCGGCTTGGAAGTTGTTCTGGTCGACTTGCAGCATATCGCTCACAGTTGGTTCTCCTTTGGGCGCTTTGCGATCGCCCTCTACATTATAGACGTTCGGCTTCTTCGTCCCGCTGACCGACATTCGCCGCGGCGATGACGGAATCTCCTTCGTCAAGTTTCATCACGCGCACACCCTGTGCCGAGCGCCCCGTCTCGCGGATCTGGAACACTTTGATGCGGATGACGATTCCATGCGCCGAGATGAGCATGATCTCGTCGTCGGGCTTGACGAGGAACTGGTCGACGATATCCCCGTTCTTGGAGGTCCGGTTGAAGGCTTTGATGCCCTTGCCGCCGCGGTTCGTCTTGCGATACAGATCGATGAGCGTGCGCTTGCCGTAGCCCTTGCTCGTGATGACCAAGACCTCGCGCCGGTCCTTGCCGATCGGATCGAGCGCTTGGACGACATCGCGCTGACCTAAGCGTACGGCGCGCACCCCGCGGCTTGCCCGCCCCATCGGACGTACCGTCTTCTCGTCGAACCGGATCGCAAAGCCGGCGCTCGTGGCGAGCAAGAGCTCGGCCTTGCCATCGGTCAGGACGGTCGAGAGCAACTCGTCGTTCGGCATGAGGCTGATCGCGATGAGGCCGGAGCGGCGCACGTTGCCGAATTCCGAAAGCGCGGTCTTCTTGATGTAGCCGCGCTTGGTCACCATGACGAGGAAATCTTGGGTGCCAAGCTTGCGCACGGGCAGCACGGTCGTAACCGTCTCGCCCGGAGGCAGCGTCAAGAGGTTGACGAGCGCGGTGCCGCGCGCTTGGCGCGAGGCATCCGGGATCTCGTGCGCGCGCAAGCGCAGCACGCGGCCTCGATTGGTGAAGAATAAGACGTGCTGGTGCGTGCTCGCGGAGAAGATGTGCCGCACCACGTCTTCTTTCTTGAGGGCAAGTCCCATGACGCCACGGCCGCCGCGGTTCTGCGAGCGGAAGGTGTCCGCGTTGACCCGCTTGATGTAGCCGCCGGCCGTGACGGTGACGACGACTTCCGTGTCGGCGATGAGGTCCTCGATCTCGAGTTCGCCCTCGGCTTCGACGATCTGCGTGCGCCGCTTGTCCGCGTATTTCTTGCGCAGCACACCCACCTCGTCTTTGACGACGGCGTAGATGCGCCGCTCGCTGCGCAGCAGCTCTTCGAGGCCCGCGATGGTCTTGAGCAGCGCGACGTATTCTTCTTCGATCTTCTGGCGCTCGAGTGCGACAAGGCGTTGCAAGCGCAGGTCCAGGATCGCGTTCGCCTGGATCTCGGTGAGCTTGAACTTTTTCATCAAGCCGTCGCGGGCTTCTTCGGTGGTCTCCGACCCGCGGATGAGCTTGATGATGGCATCGATGTGGTCGAGGGCGATGCGGTAACCCTCGAGGATGTGGGCTCGTTCTTTGGCCTTGCGCAGCTCGTACTGCGAGCGGCGCGTGACGACGATCTTGCGGTGCTCGACGTACGCCTCGAGCATCTGGCGCAAGGTGAGCGTGCGTGGCTGGCCGTCGACGAGCGCCACGTTGTTGACGCCGAACGACGACTGCAGCGGCGAATGCTTGAAGAGCTGGTTGAGCACGACTTGGCCCGCGGCGTCCCGGCGCAGCTCGATGACGATGCGCATGCCTTTGCGGTCGCTCTCGTCGCGCAGGTCTGCGATGCCCGTGATGCGCTTGCTCTGCACGAGCTCCGCGATGGTCTCGATGAGTTTGGTCTTGTTGACCTGGAAGGGGATCTCGTTGATGATGATCGCTTGACGCCCGCCGCGGATCTCCTCGAACTCGTGCTTGGCGCGCATCATGATGGCGCCGCGGCCGGTCATGTAGCTCTGGCGGATCCCCTCGCGGCCCAAGATGAGCCCACCCGTGGGGAAATCGGGGCCGGTGACGATCTTGAACAGCTCTTTGTCTTTGATGTTGCGGTCTTCGATGAGCGCGCAGACCGCGTCGCAGATCTCGCCGAGGTTGTGCGGCGGGATGTTCGTGGCCATCCCCACGGCGATGCCGGAAGAACCATTGACTAAAAGATTTGGTAGACGAGCCGGCAGGAGCGCCGGCTCGCGCATCGATGCGTCGTAGTTGGGGACGAAGTCGACCGTCTCTTTGTCGATGTCCGCCAGCATCTCGAGCGCGAGCGGCGCAAGCCGCGCTTCGGTGTAGCGCATGGCGGCCGGCGGGTCGCCGTCGATGGAGCCGAAGTTGCCGTGCCCGTTGATGAGCGGATAGCGCAGGCTGAAATCCTGCGCCATGCGGACGAGCGCGTCATAGATCGAGACGTCGCCGTGGGGGTGGTAGTTCTTAAGGACTTCGCCGACCGTGCCCGCGCACTTGCGATGCGGCTTGTCCGGCGCTAGGCCCAACTGCGACATGGCGTACAGGATGCGCCTATGGACGGGTTTGAGGCCGTCGCGGACATCGGGGAGGGCCCGTGCCATGATCACGCTCATGGCGTAATCCAGGTACGAACGCCGCATCTCGTCTTCGACGTTGACCGTCAACAGACGCTCTGACGGCGTGCTGTGGGCGTAGGTCTCGAAGGTCATTTCGCCGCGCGCTTTTCCGTCGCGGCCGTCGCGAGGCGTGCCTTCCTTCGGGCTCAAATCTTGCTCGAATCTCCTAGACGGGCCGACCTAAAGATCGGCCGCTACGTGGGTGATTTTCAATCGTTTTTCGTAACATAGGAAAGTTCGCGTCGCGTGCGCGAGCCTCCCGCCGCAGCGCCTTCCGAGAGGGTTTTGGGAGCGCTGACGCAAGCGCTTTTGGGTGAACCACGATGCGACCACGGTCGTAGTCTCGCTTCCTGACGCGGCCGCGACCCGCGAGCTTGGGGCAAGGGTCGCCAAGAGCTGCGAGCCGGGCGCGATCGTCCTTTTGCGCGGCCCGCTGGGCGCGGGAAAAACCACGTTTGCCGACGGCTTTGCGCAAGCGCTTGGCGCCGGTAGGGCCACGAGCCCGACGTTCGTCATCGCCCACGCACACGAAAGCGGGCGCATCCCGCTCTGGCATCTGGATCTTTACCGCATGGAAGACGAACGGCAAGTCGGCGACCTCGATCTCGCGCAATACGTGTCAGACGCGGCGATCACGCTGTGTGAGTGGCCCGAGCGCGCCATGACGACGTGGCCCGCAGATGTGCTCGACATCGCGTTTTCAATCGAAGGCTCCGGCCGGAAGGCGGAACTGCGCGCAGGAGGTCCCCGCGCGCAGGCGATCTTGGATTCGTGCCGATGATCCTGTCGCTCTACACGGCGCTCGGCGTGGAAGTCGCCGTGCAGTCGGCCGGCACGAGCGCCTGGGCCGCGAGCGACAAGGGGGCGCTCGAATCCACCGTCGATCTGCTCGAGCGCGCGCTCGCCGAGCTCCACGCAGGACCCAAAGATGTTTCGCTCGTCGGCGTATGCACTGGGCCAGGATCGTTCACGGGTCTGCGCATCGGCGTCGCCTTCGCAAAGAGTTTCGCTCAGGCGCGCGGCTTGCCGATCGTCGGCGTCTCCTCATACGACATCGAGGCGCTGGGCGCGCCGAGAGGGCCGCTCCTGGCTGTGGCGCGCGGCAAGCCTGGGTATTACTATGCGCGCTTAAGCGTCCCCGGCGACTCGCCGCGTTTCGTGCACGGAGACCGCGAGACGATGGAGCAGGCCGCCAGGTCCACTCGGCCGGTCGCGCTTCTCGTCGGCCCCGATTTCACAGAAAAAAAAGCCGGCGAGGCAGCGCTCGCGGTCGCGCGGCTCGCCCAGCAAGCGTTCGTACGCGACCCGCACCGTGCTTGGACGGACGTCGCGATAGATTATGGCCAACGCCCTAACGCAGAGGTCAATTGGGAACGCCGTCAAGCGCGCGCCGCAGGGGGGCCGGAAGTTTTGCCCCGCGAACCCAAAAACCGATGAAGGCACCGCCGCGCACGCTCGCGATCGGCCCGATGCGCAACGACGACATACCGCGTGTGTTGCACGTGGAATCTTTGTGCTTCTCCACGCCCTGGCCGCGCAACGCGTTCCACAACGAGCTCAACGACAACAAACTCGCGCACTACTTCGTGGGACGCTTCGAGGACGAGATCATCGCCTACGGCGGATTGTGGGTCGTGCTCGAGGACGCGCACATCACCACGGTCGCAGTCGTGCCCGAGCAGCAGCGCAAACGGTTCGGCGAGCAGATGCTGGTGCGCTTGATCGAGGAGTCGATCGCACGCGGCGCGCGCTGGATCACGCTCGAGGTGCGCGAGTCGAACGAGGCGGCGCAAAACCTGTACAAGAAGTATGGTTTTACGGTGGTGAGCACGCGGCGGGGTTACTACTCGGACAATGATGAGAACGCGCTCGTGATGTGGGCGGGGAATCTCAAGAGCGACATCTATCAGAACCGGCTGCGGGCCCTGAAAGAGAGCCTTTCCTGAACGAGCCCCTCGGCCTCGCGCGCTGCGGCCCCCGAAATGCCAGCGAATCTCTCGCCCTCTGCAAGACCGTGCGATCCCAGCTCCCCGAGAGCCGTTATCGACACGTCCTCGGCGTCGCGCGGATGGCCGAGCGTCTGGCGCGGCGCTATCGCACCTCGCCGCGCAAAGCGCGCGTGGCCGCCCTGATCCACGACATCGCGCGCACCTGGCCGGCACAAGCGCAATTGGACTTCATGGCAGCGCGTGGCATGGCAGTCTCGGGAGAGGAGCGCAAGGCGCCGGTGCTGCTGCATGCGCGCGTAGGCGCGCAACTCGCACGCGAGGACTTCGGCGTGGACGATCCTCAGGTGCTGGCTGCGATCGAACATCACACCGTCGCCCTACCGGGCATGTCGGACCTCGAAAAGATCTTGTACATCGCGGACACGATCGAACCATCGCGGACATTTTCCGGGCGCGGCGTCTTAGAAGCCGCAGCGTTTCGCTCGCTCGACGAAGGGATGTTGGCGTGCATCGAATCCTCTTTAAGCCACCTCAAGAACGCGAACGTCACCGCCGCGCCGCAGACGCTCCAACTCTACGACCAGCTGGTAGCACGACGTGAAGCAAGTGCCTAAGAAAAAACGCGCGCAGGCCGGCGGGTCGCGCAAGACGTTGACGCTCTCTATCCCCGTGCTGCGCAGCAACGGCATCGCCTCGACACGATCGCGGGTCACGACGCTCTCCGACCGCGAGATCAACGACCTGGCGCAGCGGTGCCGCGAAGCGGCCATCGAGAAGAAAGCTGAGAATGTCGTCCTGCTCGACATCCGCGGGCGCGCGAACTTCGCCGACTACTTCGTCCTCGCTACGGGACGTTCGATCATCCAAGTCCGCGCCATCGCGGACGGTGTTGTGGAGGCGTCGGAATCCAAATACGGAGCGCCCATCCGGACGGAAGGTTATAACGACGGGAATTGGATATTGGTGGACTACGGCCCGGTCATCGTCCACGTGTTCACGGCAGCCGCTCGCGAGTTCTACAATCTCGAGCGGTTGTGGGCAAAGCCGGCGCCCTCGCGCAAGAGGAAAAAGTGAAGAGCACCGTCGTCAAACCGAGCAATGGCCGAACCACGAACGGTAAACAGCGCAGCCAGCCGAAGAAGGGCTTGGGACTGCGCCGCCTGACGAAAAAGCAGAAAGAGAAGATCTATCGCATCTTCGTGTGGGGTTTTCTTGCGATCTTCACGATCTCGATCGTCGGCGGCCTCATCGCGCTCACGGTGTTCGCGCCCTCGAAATAATCTAGGCTAGCGTAGCAGCTCCTCTGCGATGATCATCCGCTGGATCTCGTTCGTCCCCTCATAGATCGCCAAGATGCGCGAATCGCGGTAAACGCGCTCGATACCGGTCTCCTTCATGAAGCCGCTGCCGCCGTGGATCTGCAGGGCGCGATCGACGACATGGATGGCCATGTCCGAACAATACCGCTTGGCCATCGCGGCCTCGATGCTGAAGCGCTCCCCGCGATCGGCTTTCCAAGCACCGTGGTACACCATGTTCCGCGCGGCGTAGATCTCGGTCGCCATGTCGGCGAGCATGAACTGCACCGCTTGCTGCTTGGCGATCGGCTTGCCGAACTGGATGCGCTCTTTCGCGTACGCGATCGACCGGTCGAGCATGAACTGCGAGCTCCCGACACAGCCTGCAGCGAGCGAGAGCCGGCCCATGTCGAGCGTCTTCATCGCGGTGATGAATCCCATGCCGGGTTTGCCGATGACGTTGTCGGCTGGGACCTTAGCGTCTTGGAAGATGAGCTCGCAGGTGTGGCTGCCGTACAATCCCATCTTGCGATCCTTCGGCCCACGCGTGACTCCCGGAGCGTTCAGGTCCACCCACAAGGCGGTGATGCCGCCGCGCGCGCCGAGCGTTGGATCGGTCACCGCGAAGACGCTTGCGAAGTCTGCGATGTCGCCGCTCGTGATGAAATGCTTGACCCCGTTGAGGACGTAGCTATCGCCGTCGCGTCGTGCCGACGTGGAGATGTTCGCCGCATCGGAACCGGCGCCAGGTTCCGAGAGCGCAAAGCATGCCAGTTTTTGGCCTGCGCAGAGCTCGCGCATGTAGCGGTCCTTGAGCTCCTTGCCGCCGTCGAGATGCATCGCCATGGCCCCGATGCTGCAATGCGCGCCAAGCAGATTCGAAAAGGCGGCGCTCGCCCGTCCGAATTCCTCTAAAGCGACGCAGTAACCGAGCTCGCCGATGCCTGCGCCGCCGTACTCTTCGGCGAAGGGCAGACCGAACAGGCCCATCTCGCGCATCTTGTCGATGGCATGGGCTGGGATCGCGTCCGTGGCTTCGACCTCGTCGGTCAGCGGCCACAGTTCTTTTTCGACGAACTCCCGGAGCGAGCGCTTGAGCAGCTTGAGGTCTTCGGGGAGTTCGAAGTTCAACGCGTCAGGTGCTTGGACGACAGCCGCCATGAGAGGACCTCCGCAACGAGTGGGTATCGGTGCTTCGCGCGCCGGGTCCGAACGCTCCTACCCAGGGCGCGGCCGCGAGCCCGAACAATACCAACGCGTGCTGGAGAACCTTCGCGCCGCCCCTGAGTGGCGCCCCACGCGTCCATGGAAGGAGTGGGAAGCCGAACGCGATCTCCTGTTGCACCGCTTTGTGAACGAACAGCTCTATCCGTATAGCCCGTTCTATCGCCGGCTGTTCGACGCGCATAAGATCAAGCCGTCCTCGATCCGGCGGATCGCAGACCTGCGACAACTTCCCTTCACCACAAAGCATGACATCGCGCCCACGCCCGATCAGCCCGCGCGCCCGCTCGACTTCGTGTTGCAGCCAACGGAGGACGCGATCCGCCATGCGGCGCCCAAAGCGGTAGCGGCGCGACTGCTCTTCGAACGTCTGCGCTCTGGCGCAGCGGCGGTGCAACGCCGCCTGCAGCTCGAATACCAGCCGGTGCACGTCACCTATACCACCGGACGCTCCGCGCAGCCCACGCAGTTCCTGTACGCGTCGATGGATTTTGAGCGCCTCTTCGTCGTGGGCAAGCGGCTCATGGAGTTGTGCGGCGCGAAGATGGGCGATCGCGCGCTCAACGTCTTCCCGTTCGCGCCGCATCTGGCGTTCTGGCAGACCTTCGCCGTGGGCCAAGCGATGAGCATGCTGTTCGTGCACACGGGCGGGGGCAAGGTGATGGGGACGGCAGGCAACATCGCGGCGCTCGAGCGCTTGCAACCCTTCATGCTGATCGGCGTGCCCGGCTACATCTATCACATGTTGCGACAAGCGAGCGAGCAGCGCGTGTCGCTCGCGAGCTTGCGCATCATAGCGCTCGGCGCCGAGCGCGTCGCGCCGGCGCTCAAGGCGCGCCTCATGGGGTTGTGCGCGCAGATGGGTGCGCCCCATGTGGTTGTCCACGGCGTGTACGGCTTCACGGAAGCGCGAGCGGCGTGGGGCGAGTGCGTTCCGCCGAACGCTGAAACCTCGTTCGGCTATCACACGTATCCTGACTACGACGTCTTCGAGATCGTGCATCCCGAAACCGGCGAGCCAGTGGGCCCGGGCGAGCGCGGCGAGATCGTCTACACCGGACTCTCGGGGCGCGGTTCGTGCGTTCTGCGATATCGCACCGGCGACGTCGCCGAGGGGGGCATCACGTACGATCCCTGCCCGGGGTGCGGCCGGGTCGTGCCGCGCATCTCGAGCAGCATCTCGCGCCGCTCTGACGTGGGAGAATTCAAACTGACGAAGATCCGTGGCACGCTCGTCGATCTGAACAGCTTCATGCACGTTATGCCCCAGGTCCAGGAAGTCGTCGAGTGGCAGCTCGTCGTGCGCAAGCACAACGACGACCCGGACGACTTGGACGAGCTGGCGCTCTACATCGCCTTGCGCCCAGGATGCGACGCGGCCGTCGTCAAGCAGCAGATCGCCGCGCGGCTGATGTCTGCGATCGAGATCGTGCCGAACCAGATCGAGGTGCTTCCCTTAACGCAGCTTGAGGAGAACCTCGGTCTCGACACGCAGCTCAAAGAGACGCGCATCCGGGATCTGCGCAACGTGCTGAAAGCGCCGGTCGGCCAGTCCTAAGCCGAAGCCTACACGGTCGCTGTCGGCTTTGTCGAGGGCAGCGTGAAAGGAGTAGGCGACGCGGAAGCTGAGGCCGACGGCGACGGGGAGGGCGAGGCTTGACTCGCTGAATCTTTGAGGTCGTGCCCTGTCGACGCCACGTACGAGCCGACGAAGATAGCGACGCCGAGGACCAATGCTGCGAAAACTTTCATATTCAGTTGATGCCCCGGATGCCGCGCATCAAACGCGTCGTGCAGGCGCATGCTTGTGCGGCCCCCGAACTAGGCGCTCCTCACTGGGAAGGGCATTATGGCACGAGCAACAACCAGACACTCACCTCCTGTCGTGGCGCTTTTGCCGCTATTCGTCACGGTCGCGGTCGCGCTCAGCGGCTGCTCCGTGCACGTGACGCCGGTCGCGCCGACCCGTAGCAGCATCGCGCGCATCGGCTTGCCGGTCTATCCGGGGTCAAGGCCGGTGCAGGGCGAGGATATCTCCCAAAACGTCGGGTCGATGAACGTCAATACACTCGACGCTGGCTTCACGACCTCGGATACGCTGGACAAAGTCGCGTCATTCTATCAGGCAAAGGTGCCGAAGACAGCGCAGCGGCTCAACCTTTCCATGGGCTTTGCGACCGGCGTGACCTTCCAGTTCTATGAGGGTGTCTACCAAAAGCAAGTTGTCATCGTCAGCGCGAAAAACGTCAGGATGATCTGGCTCAAGTCGATGCAGCTTCTGCAGACGCCCGCGGCATCCGCGTCGCCGTAAGAAAAAGGGGCGATTTTCAATCGTCCCCTACACGTCAAACCCGGTTATCAATCGCCCCTACATGGTGGGCATCGTGAAGGACGAGCCGTCGCGGATCGATGACGGCCAGGTGACCGTCGTGGATTTGAGCCGCGTGTAGAAGCGCACGCCTTCGGGTCCGTGGACGTGGTGATCGCCGAACAAGGAACGTTTCCATCCGCCGAAGCTGTGGAACGCCATGGGCACTGGGATCGGCACGTTGATGCCCACCATCCCGGCTTGTACGTGATGATCGAACCAGCGCGCGGTATCACCGTCGCGCGTGAAGATCGCGACCCCGTTGCCGAACTCGTGATCGTTGACGAGTTCGAGGGCCTCACCAGGCGTCTTGACGCGCACGAGCGATAGTACAGGGCCGAAGATCTCCTCGCGATACACTCGCATGTCGGGGCGCACGCGGTCGAGCAACGTCGGTCCGAGGTAGAAGCCGGAACGCGAACCTGCCTCGTGCTCTCTGCCATCCACCACGATCGCAGCGCCTTCGCGTTCCGCGATGTCGATATAGGAGCGTACCTTTTCTCTGTGCTCGCCTGTGACGAGCGGGCCCATCTCCGTGTCCGCTGCTGTAGGATCGCCGACGCGTAACGCGCGCAGCCGCTCCTGTATCCTCGGGAGGAGACGATCGGCGACGGCATCTCCGACGGTGACCACGACAGAGATCGCCATGCAGCGCTCGCCAGCCGACCCGTAGGCAGCGCCGACGATCGCGTCCACCGTCTGATCGAGATCGGCGTCCGGCATGACGACCAAATGGTTCTTCGCGCCGCCCAGGGCTTGCACGCGCTTGCCCGCCGCAGTGCCGCGCGTGTAGACGAATTGGGCGACTGGCGTGGAACCGACGAAGCTCACAGCCTTGACATCCGGATGATCGAGCAGGGCCGTCACCGCGTCTTTGGCGCCGTTGACGACGTTGAGAACACCGGCCGGTGCACCGCACTGCGTGAGGATGCGCGCGAGCTCGAGCGGGAGCGAAGG
>DASPVP010000017.1:0-37449 GCA_035622315.1 Candidatus Acidiferrales bacterium
GCCCTTAGGGAGCAATTTCCAGAGGGAGCCGATGATGAAGAATGGATCCCTTGGGCTGCCAAAGAGCAACGAATTATCCTATCAAACGATATTGCCCGCTCGAAAGGTGAGAAGGCAATAGTACTGGCGCGCAACGGGGCGATTGCATTCTTCTTCGCTTCAGGATTTAATAGTTTGACGTTTTGGCCGAAGCTCGAGAAGCTAGTCCACTACTTCCCCGCAATTGAGCAGGAAGCCCAGAAGGCCAATCCCGGTGATATTTTTGACGTTCGCCTGAACAAAGGCGGAATTGAAAAGCGGACCTGGGCAACTACAAGGCGGCCAGGGAAACGTTAACGATGCCTCTTTGGCTTGCGTTTCGTATGCCGCAGCTTATCAACTTCTCCCTTGGAGACGTTCAGTAGTCGCCGCGTAAACTCAATCATTTTCTCGGCGTCGGGTAGCTTCGACTTGGCGTTCTTGCCACGTTTGGCCATGCCTATACTTTACAGAACTTTCTGACGATGCTAGACTTAAAATGCGGAGAGGGTGGGATTCAAACCCACGAAGCCGTACTCAGAGGGGCCTTTCGTTGAAGCGCAGGGTCCCTTCTCCTTTGGTGCCTACTGCCTCCTAAGGGCAGCGCAATCAATCACTCTGCCACCTCTCCACTTTCTGTAAGGGCTTTTATGTCCTGCTCTTGTGCGCTTAAATAATCTAGGCCCTGTTCCGTGATCGAATAGGTTCGCGGAGCCACGCGAGCAACAATTCCATCGACATACAGTTGATGCATGAGGAAATCGACCGAAGCAACGGGATTCTTGGCATTCGAAATTGCGCCCCGGTCTTGCATTCTCGGCCAGAGTTCCTTAGTGTGCATGGAGCCGCCACGCAAAGACGCGAGGACTCTGAGCGCAGCTATTTCGTGGGTAATGTAAACCGGGTCCGCATGTGCCTTACCGTTTTTTGAAACCGGCTCATAGGGTTCGCCAGAAGCATCAAGCGCAATCCACTCGTCATCGGCCTTCAGCATTGCTAAGAGAGCCTGACGCGCTTTATCAATGCGCTCCAGCTCATCGATGACGCGCTGCCTGTGTTCTCTGACGACCTTAGGGTCCAACATTTCTCTCTTTAGAGCCACGCTTAATTTACACTGCTCCCCGTTTATGCTATGATCGCAGTGTACACAAGTGATTGGGTACGGGGGCCGGGGGTTGAACCCGGAACGCCGGATGTTCAGTCCAAGCGCTTGCCACCCATCACCCCGTACAGCTCCGACGATCGCCTGGCCGCCTACCCGCAAAGTACTTGGCCGGGCGTTTGTCTTTGCTGCGCCAAGTGTACCACAAAAATCATAGGAAGGCCTTCAGCTAAAAGAAAAAACCTTGGCTTTTCCTGATTCCACTGAACGGAAGTTCTGAGCGGACGCTATGCGGGGCCTGCACCGAAGGGGTAGTCAGTCTTATACACACTTTGCCCTCCCTATCCACCGGTCTTATCGCACATAGGGACCGATCTAGGTGCTACAAAAATAAAGTTGAGCCAAGTGATTTAGTACCGAAATCGTAAGACTATTGACGCGCGGACAGAAGTAGACTTATAATCACCAATTGCATTTGCGCCAGGGCGCATTTTTTGTTCTTCGATGATATCGGATACCGGAGCTCCATCGGATGAAACGCACTTACCAACCACACACGCGGCGGCGAAAACGCAATCATGGATTTCGCGCGCGCATGTCGAGCAAGGGCGGACGGCGCGTGCTCGCAGCGCGCAGGCGTAAAGGCCGCAAGCGCCTCACGCCCGACTGACGCTGACCATGCGCAGCTATGACAGCTTGCGCGGCCGCTCCCGATTCGCGCTCGCACTGCGGCGCGGGCGATCTGCGAGCACGAAGCATCTTTCGGTTTCAGCGCTGCGCTCGCGCGGTCACGACCAGCGGCCGAAAGTCGGTATCGTGATCACGAAGAAAGTCGGAAACGCCGTGACACGGAACCGGCTACGCCGCCGCTGCAAGGCGATCATGGACCAAAGCGATGCGATCCTTGCCGGAATCTGGTTTGTGGTCGCGTGCCGGCCCTCGGCGAGCGCGCTCGCCTTCGCGGCGCTGCGAGAGGAGCTCGTCGGCGCGTTGCGGGAAAGCGCTCGCAAAGCGGGCCAGGCGCCGCTTGCTCGCGAAGGCGTGCGGCGATGAATCCGATCGTCGCCGCCATCCGGATCTACCAACGAACGCTGTCGAAGTTGCTGCCGCCGGCGTGCCGGTTCTATCCGAGCTGCTCGGAATACGCGGCGCAGGCGATCGAGCGGCACGGAATGCTTGCGGGCGTGCGGCTCGCAGGTCTGCGCCTCTTGCGGTGCATGCCCTGGCATCCCGGAGGTTTCGACCCAGTCCCTTAGGGGGCTACGGTCAGGAAAGGAAACGCCCCAACTGTTGGTCCACCTTTGCGCCTTGGCGGCGCCCCTCGGCCACGCGCTCGTGATCGCAGGCCTCACCAATCCCTTCACGCCGATGATCAACTTCCTTGCGGGGCTCGCTTCGCAAGGTCTGGACTGGCTCTACGGGTGGACGCACAACTACGGCTGGGCGATGATGCTCCTCGCCCTCGCGGTATCGCTGCTCTTGCTTCCGCTTTCGCTGCAAGCCTTGCGCTCGATGACCGAAGCGCAGGCGCTCGCGCCGTATCTGAAACGCCTTCAGACGCGCTACAAGAACGATCGCCAGAAACTCGCGGAAGAGCAGATGAAACTGTACCGCGAGCACGGGGTGAATCCGCTCGGCGGCTGCCTGCCGATGCTCGCACAATACCCGTTCTTGCTCGGCGTGTTCAAAGCGATCCAGATGCACGCCGCCGCCTTTGGCAACGCGAGCTGGCTGTGGATCGGATCGCCACTGTCGCACCAGTATCCGAAATTTCTCGCGACGAATCTCGTGCAGTCCGACTACCTGCTGCTCGGGCTATATGCGGTTTCCATGTACTTTTCCATGAAGCTGACGCCGACCGCCTCGATGGACGATCAGCAACGCCAGATGATGAACACCCAGGCTTTCATCATGCCGATCATGATCTTGTTCTTGGCGAGCCGGCTGCATTGGTACTCCGCCTTCATCTTGTATTGGCTGAGCTTCAACGTCATCTCGATGGCCGAGCGCTTCTGGGTCATGCGCATGCCGTCACGCATCCCAAAACCGTCGCAGGAAACGCCGGCGACCCTCGCGGGTTACCCGCACGATTGCCCGAACTGCAAGGCGCAGCTCGTCGTGGTGAAAGGTAGCAAATGCGAGGCCTGCGGCGCGAAGGTGCGCAAGCTCGCTCCGTCGCAGAACGGCGCTCCGCCTGCTGCGCAAGCGCCGCCCTCCGGTGCTTCCGCCGCCACGAAACCCGATCGAGGCCAGAAAAAGCCATGAACGGATATGGAGAGGGACCGCCCCGTTTCGGGCGCCCGCACCGCCGCCGCTCCCGAGGTATGGGCGGCCCGCCGCGTTCCGACAGGCCGGAGAGACCGCGTCCTCCGGCGCGCAAACAGCCATGCCCGCCCGACCTGCGCGAGCCGTTCGTCGAGGCGCGTGACTTCCTCGCCGGGCTTATCGCGGTCCTCGGCCTGCCCGCGCGCTTGGGTTTCGGCGGCGTGGATGCCGCGCGCGATGGGCGCCAGATCACGATCGATGTCCACGCGCTCGATGCGCGCGGGCCTGGACGCTTCCGCGAGCGCGACCGCGATCATGACGACGGCCTCGCGATCCTCATCGGCAAGCATGGGGCGACGCTTGACGCGCTCTCCGCGGTGACGAACGCGGCGATGCACCGCGGAGAACAGCGCGACCTTTTCTTCACTGTCGACATCGAGGGCTATCGCGCACGCCGGGTAGCGACATTGCGCTCGATCGCAACACGCTGCGCGATCAAAGTGGTGAACGAGCGGGTCGCCGTGGAACTCGAGCCCATGCCACCCGCAGAACGCAGGATCATCCATCTCGCGCTCGCCGAACACAGAGACGTGGCGACGGAGAGCACCGGTGTGGGAAGAGACCGGCGCGTGGTGATCATGCCGCGCGGCAGCGTCTTACCGCAGACCGACGAGGACGACGAAGGCTTCGACTGACCGCGGGCGTGATGTACGACGCGCAGACGATCGCCGCCATTGCAACCCCTCCAGGCGTCTCCGCCATCGCGATTGTGCGCCTTTCCGGTCCGCGCGCGCACGACATCGCGAGAGCGTGTTTCATCCCCCGCCGCGACGCGACGATAGCTACGGCGAAACTCACCCGTGGCTGGGTTTGCGATCCGAAGACCGGGGAACGTATCGACGACGCCCTGGCCGCATTTTTCTTCGCGCCGCGCTCGTTCACGGGCGAGGATCTCGTCGAGCTGCACGTCCACGGCGGCCTCGGGGTTTTGCTCGCCACCCTCGCAGTCGTGCTCGCAGCGGGCGCTCGGCTCGCCGAAGCCGGGGAGTTCTCCAAGCGTGCATTCGTCAACGGACGGCTCGACCTCGCACAGGCGGAAGCCGTCGCCGATCTGATCGCTGCGGAAAGCGCGCGAGCCGCTGCGGCCGCGGCGCACCGGCTCGCGAGCGGTGGAGCGGTGGTGGCCGAACTGCGAGCAGAACTGCTCGACCGGCTCGTCGAGATCGAAGCACACGTGGATTATCCGGATGAGGTCGGTCCGCCCGATCCCGAGCGGCTCGCCGCAAGCGTCGCGACGCAGATCGAACGCGTCGACCAGATGCTCGTCGGAGCCCGCGAAGCGCGCGCTTTGCGCGACGGAGTGGCGTGCGTCATCGCGGGCCCGCCGAACGCCGGCAAGTCGTCGTTGCTGAACGCGCTGCTGCAAGCTGAACGCGCCATCGTGTCCGATATTCCCGGCACGACGCGCGACATCATCGAGGACCGCGCCGTGGTCGACGGCGTCCCAGTCCGATTCTTCGACACGGCTGGCCTGCGGGCGACGCACGACCCGATCGAAGCGCAGGGCGTCAGCCGCGCGCATCAAGCGATCGGCGCTGCCGAGCTCGTCATAACAGTCGTCGACGGATCCGTGCCGCTCACGCCTGACGCACGATCCTCGATCGAGCGCACAGCGACGCTGCAAGGCATACTCTTCGCGAACAAGCTCGATCTCGGTTCCGAAGGCTCGGACGACATCGGCGAGCGGCTCGGCACGAACGGAAAGCTGGTGCTTGTCGCCGGCAGCGTCAGGTGGCCCAAGACAGTGGAAGAGATCCGCGCAGCCATCGCGCGTCTGGGATGGGGCGGCCGGGCGGGCGGCGATCGGGCGGTCGTGGCGAACGCGCGGCAGATCGAAGCGTTGACGAGGGCGCGAGAAGCCCTCGCGCACGCGGCTGCGACGCTCTCGGCACAGGCGCCCTGCGACCTCGCGAGCCCCGATCTGCGCGACGCGATCGCAGCGTATGGCGAGGTCACTGGCGACACGGTGACTGAGGAAGTGCTCGACGGGATCTTCTCGCGTTTCTGCGTCGGCAAATAACTTACAGCCGCCAGGGAGCTCTGAGCAGCGAACGAATCCGGACGTGTGAACCCGGATTTCGACGTCGTCGTCGTGGGCGCGGGCCACGCTGGATGCGAAGCGGCCTTGGCGAGCGCGCGGATGGGTGCGCGCACGCTCTTGCTCAGCGGCAACCTCGACACCATCGGGCTCATGCCGTGCAATCCTTCGATCGGCGGCCCGGCGAAGGGGCAGCTGGTTCGAGAAGTCGACGCGCTCGGCGGCGAGATGGCCTGCTGCATCGATCACACGTCGTTGCACGTCCGGTGGCTCAACGAGGGCAAGGGTCCGGCGGTGCGCGCGCTGCGCGCCCAGGCCGATAAACGCGCATACGCGCAACGGATGAAAGCGACCGTCGAAAGCCAGCCTCGCCTCACCGTCCGCCAAGGTCTGGTCGTAGGGCTCGTGCAGGATGGGGGTGAGATCGCAGGCGTGACCCTTGCGAGCGCCCTGACGATCCGCGCGCGCCAGGTTGTCATCGCGACCGGCACCTTTTTGGGCGGCAAGCTCTTCGCAGGGGAAAAAGGGATACCAGGAGGCCGCGCAGGCGAGCTACCTGCTCGTGGGCTCGGCGAAGCTCTTCTGCAGCTCGGCTTCGACATGGGGCGGTTGAAAACGGGAACGCCGCCGCGCGTTCATGCGGATAGCATCGACTACCAAGAAACGCTCGAGCAGCCGCCGAGCGCAACACCGCTCATGTTCTCCTACAGAAGCGCGCCGATGTTCCACGGCCCACAACTGTCTTGCCACATCACGTCCACCAGCGAAAGCACCCACGAGCTCGTCCGCAAGAACCTTCACCGCTCCCCGATGTACGGATTGAACCTCATCTCCGGAAGGGGGCCGCGCTACTGTCCCTCTATAGAGGACAAGGTTATCAAGTTCTCACACAACCCTAGCCATCAGATATTCCTCGAGCCGGAAGGCTGGAACACAAAGGAAGTGTATGTGGGTGGGTTTTCGACGTCACTGCCCGAGGACGTACAGCTTGCCATGCTGCGCACGTTGCCCGGTTTGGGGCGAGCGGAGATGATGCGTGCTGGATACGCGGTGGAGTACGACTTCGTCAATCCCATCGAGTTGCGCACGACGCTCGAGACGAAACGCGTGCCCGGACTCTTCCACGCGGGCCAGATCAACGGAACATCGGGCTACGAAGAGGCAGCGGCGCAAGGCATCCTTGCCGGGATCAATGCCGCGCGCCGCGCGCAAGGCGAGGCGGGGATAGAGCTATCGCGAGCGAGCTCGTACATCGGAACTCTGGTCGACGACCTGGTGACGAAAGGGACCGCCGAACCGTACCGCATGCTCACATCCCGAGCGGAACATCGTCTTTTGCTTCGGCACGACAACGCGGACGAGCGGCTCACGCCGATCGGGCGTGCGGCTGGGTTGGTCGACGATGCGTCGTTCGCCGATTTCGAAAAACGCATGTCGAGGATCGACAGAGAGCGCGACAGCCTGCGCGAGACCAAAGCGAGCGCCGAACTCACAGAGCGGTTCGGAGCCCCTCCTGGCGCGACGCTCGAGGAGCTCCTTCGGAGGGTACAGGTCGGGTACGCGGACGTCTGCAGCGATCAATTCCCCGCAGATCTCGGCGAGCGCGTTGAGATCCAGGTCAAATACGACGGCTATATCAGGCGCGAGGCGCTAGCGATCGAGAGGATCGGCAAGGCCGATGGCGTGCGGATTCCCGCGTCGTTCGCGTACGCGGAGTGCGCAAGTTTGTCGCGTGAAGCCAGAGAAAAGCTCGGGGCGGTGAAGCCCACGACGCTTGGACAGGCGAGACGGATTCCAGGGGTGACCCCTGCGGATGTCGGCGTGCTTTACGTGCTGGTATCCAAGGAAGCAAGATCGACCGCACCTAGCCATCCGTGACTGCTGGTCCGACGGAAGTCCTGGAAAATGGGCTGACAGAGCTTGGGGTTAGTATCCCTAAGACCGCCGCAACCAAACTTATCGACTACGCCGAGCTCGTAATAGAGCACAACGCAGCCACAAACCTAACCGGGGCAAGATCGGTCACGAGCTTCGTCACCGAGCAGATCCTTGATTGTCTCTCGATGCTGACGGTCATAGTACCTCGGGGGCCGCTCGTCGACGTTGGTAGCGGTGCAGGTCTCCCAGGGATACCGCTCGCGATCGCGTTGCCAAGGCTAAGCTTTTTTCTCCTCGAGCCTCGAGCAAAGCGTGCCGGGTTCCTAGAACTGGCAGCTGGGCGGCTAGGGCTCGGCAAGGTACAGGTCGTCAAAAGCTCGGCTCTTGGGCCAGGGTCGGAACGGCTCGCAGGGTTGGCTGGAGCCGCCACAGTGCGGGCGGTGACGGAACCGGAGAGAGCCTTCTCCCTCGCGGCGCCTTTCTTGCGTGTTGGCGGATCGGCCATCCTATATCGGGGCAAGGCTGGAGAGGCTAGCCGACGGGAAGCAAACGCGGCGCGGCGCGCCGGCCTTGGAGGTATAAGGATAGAACCCGTAAGCGTGCCGGGTCTGAACGCGTCCAGACACATATGGATAGCAAAGCGCGCCCGAAGCTTTCAAAGGGCGCAGTAGAGCCCTAATCGCAGCGTGAATCCCATGCAAGTGTTTCACGTGAAACCGTCCCGCAAAGTCGATGGCCGAGGGCTAGGATATTGAGTGGTCCGGCACAGCTTGACCATCTTTTAGTCGGCGCTCTCGGCAAGGGGAACGTGCTCTCCGTCGGGGGCCGCGTGCGCGATGAGGTCCTAGAAGATCTTAGAAGGCCCGTGGCACCGTCACCGGATTTCGACTATCTCATCCTAGGTGTCCCGTATGACGAGATAGTCCAGAGATTGACACCTTTAGGTTCGGCGGAACTTGTCGGATCTTCGTTCGGCGTCATCAAGTTCACTCGCGACGGGGTGACCGTCGATATCGCGATGCCGCGTCGCGAACGCTCGAGCGGCGTTCACCATCGCGACTTCGTGGTGGAATCCGGGCCCGACATCCCACTCCTCGACGATTTAAGCCGACGCGATTTTCGGATGAACATGATGGCGCGCGATCTGAGCTCGGGCGAGCTGATCGACCCCTATGGTGGGGTTGAGGACTTACGTGCCGCTCGGCTCGATGCGTTGAAAGACGAAGCCTTCGTCGAAGACCCCTTGCGCATTCTGCGAGGTGCGGGTTTCGCCGCTCGCTTCGACCTTCGGGCGACGGAGCGCACTCGCACGGCGATGCGGGCCGCTGCGAACCTGACGAACACCGTAGCGCCCGAGCGCATCGCGGACGAGCTCACGAAGCTCTTGACCAAAGCGGCTCGGCCGAGCATCGGATTCGAGCTGCTCCGCGATGTTGGCGCGCTGTCGGAAGTGCTGCCTGAGCTCTTGGAGGGCTGGGAGGTCGAGCAAAACGAGTTCCACCGCTACACCGTGTATTACCACGCCTTGCAGACGTGCGATGACATCGCGCCAGACCTCGTGTTGCGACTCGCTGCGTTGCTCCACGACGTCGCCAAGCCGCGCACGAAGTCAGGCGCGCACTTCTACCGCCACGAGGTCGTCGGAGAAGAGATGGCGGAAGCGATGTTGACGCGCCTGCGGTTTTCGAGCGATGTCGTGCAACGCGTCGGGCGTCTCGTCAGGTACCACATGTTCGCTTCCGACGACGCGCTGACAGATGCCGCGGTCCGCCGCTTCATCCACCGCGTCGGTGCGGGCAGCGTGGAGCCGCTCTTCGACTTGCGCCGCGCGGATATCACGGCCTCGGGCCTGCCCGAGCGCAATCCGGCCGAGCTCGACCGCTTCGCACGGCGAGTGCGCACGGAGCTGAGCGGGCACAGCGCGCTCGGTCTTGAGGATCTGGCGATCGATGGCGCCACCGTCATCGCAGTGATGCGCGAACTCGGTCTCGTCGACCGCGAATTTCGTGGGGACGCGCGCGTAGGGGCCGCTCTCCGCGCCTGCCTCGACGTGGTCCTTGAAGATCCTGTGAAAAACACGGCACGCGAACTGCGCTCGATCGTGCGGGAATTTTTTTCGCGCAAGGAAAGGTAACGGGCATGTTGCACAACGGCGCCACCGCCGTCGCGAAGAGCGAGCACGCCGAGGCGAAACCACGCGCGGCACGTGCGCGTGTCATAGCGGTGACCAATCAGAAAGGCGGCGTTGGGAAGACCACCACGGCGATCAACCTGAGCGCCGACCTCGCGCGGCGCGGGCGGCGCGTCTTGCTCGTCGACGCAGATCCCCAGGGCAACGCCACGACCGGCATCGGCATCGAAAAAACGTCGCTGCCTGGGTGCATCTACGACGTGTTGGTCAAAGATCAGCCGCTCGAGGCCGTCATCCGGCCAAGCGGGGTCGCGTCGCTCTCGGTGGCGCCGGCGACGCTCAATCTGGCGGGAGCCGAGATCGAACTCGTTTCCGCGATCTCGCGCGAGTTGCGGCTGCGCAACGCGCTCGAACCGAGCCTGCCGTCGTACGACGACGTGGTGATCGACTGTCCGCCCTCGCTCGGACTCTTGACGTTGAACGCGATGAGCGCGGCCGATCGCCTCATCGTGCCCATCCAAGCGGAATACTTCGCGCTCGAGGGACTCGGCCAGCTCACGGGCGTGATCGAACTCGTCAACCGGCATCTCAACCCGAAGATCGCCATCTTGGGCGTGCTGATCACGATGTTCGACGGGAGGACGAATCTCGCGGCACAGGTGGTCGAGGAGGTCGAGCGGTTTTTCCCTGGACTCGTGTTCCAAACGAGGGTACCACGCAGCGTGCGCCTCTCCGAGGCGCCCTCGCACGGAACCCCGATCGGTCTGTTCGACCCCAAGGGCAAGGGCGCGGCTGCGTACGCAGCGCTCGCAGAGGAGGTCTTAGCACGTGAATAAGCCCCGTGGACTTGGCCGAGGCCTCGGCGCTCTTTTTCCAGTCGCCGGTTCCATCGTCGCACCGCCTGCCTCGGACGTGCTCGTGCGCCGCATCGAGATCGAGCGGATCAAGCCAAATCCGCAGCAGCCGCGCCGAAGCTTCGACGAAGAGTCGCTAACCGCGCTCGCCGCTTCGATCCGTACACACGGGATCTTGGCGCCTATCATCGTGCGCCCACACCCCGACGTACCCGACAGCTATGAGATCGTGACCGGTGAGCGCCGCTGGCGGGCGGCGCGGCTCGCGGGCCACAGCACGATCGCAGCCATCGTCCGCGACGCGCCACCCGGCGAAGCGATAGAGCTCGCCATCTTGGAGAACGTCCAGCGAACGGATCTGAATCCGATCGAAGAGGCGGCGGCGTATCGGGCGCTCATCGAAAAGCACGATTTCACGCAGGAGATCATCTCGCAAAGGATCGGCAAAAGCCGCCCGGCAGTCGCCAATGCGCTTCGGCTGCTCGCGCTGCCGGACGCGGTCCAGGCGCTCGTGCGCGACGGCGTCCTGTCGGCAGGCCACGCGCGCACGCTGGCAGCCCTGCCTCACGGGCGCGCGCAGGCGCTCGCGACCGAAGCGGTACGCCATCATTGGACCGTACGCGAACTCGAGCGCAAGAGCGCAGAGGCGAAAGAGCGCAAGACGTCTGGCGTCGCGGGCCGCGCCATGCTGCCACCCGACCTGGCCGAGGCCGAGAACCGGTTGCGCTTCGCGCTCGCGACGCGCGTGTCGCTGCACCCGCGTCACGGGGGCGGTGGGACGATCGAGGTGCACTACGCGGACGATAGCGAGCTCACGCGCATCTTGGACCACGTCGCACCGCACGACACGTAAGCGAGGATTTGATGAGGTATTTCCGGGTGGCCGCGTGCGCCATCGCCGCGGCACTCGTCTCCTGCCTCGGCGGCGCGGCAAGCGCCGCCTCGAACCTGTCGGTGGCCTTGATCTGGCGCGTGCCGGCGCCCCAGGCGACGAGTGCCGACGTGCAGCCGATCGAAGCAGGCATCGTCGCCCTGGGGTTCATCGCGCCGCAGCTCGACGCGCTCGCGCGTCACCCGGGCGCCAAGGTCACGCTCGCGCTCGATCCAGTCTTCGTTGACGCGCTGCAGCGCGCAGCGCAAGGCTCGGACGCACTCGCGGGTCTGGGAGCAGGCGCCTTGCGGCCCAGCGATCCACGCACGAACGAGCTGCTCGAGTCGCTTGCGACAGATGTCGTGCCAAGCGTCGATCTCCAGTCCAGGAAAGCGGCCTCGCGTTTTCTCGCCGAGGCGGCAGAGGCGCGGTTGATCCTCATGGGTAGCACTGCCGCGAACTTCACGCACGCTGACGACGTCGACTTCGTCGCCAATGCGCTGCTCCTGTCGATGCAGAGCAGCGGGTATGCGTCCGACGAGGTGGACTTGCTCGATCGCACAACGCTCTCGAGCGAGGACCTGGGCGCGGTGAGCAGAGATTTCGCGACTGCGTGTCAGGACGTGTTGCAGCGATTACGCCAGGACGCGCGCGCCGGCACGGTCGAGCTCGCAGCGCTGCCGGCATACGAACCGATCCTGCCGCTCGTGATCGACGCAGCGGGGCGCGATCAGCGAGTGCCCTTCACCGTCGCCTTCAGCGCCAGCAGCGATGCGACGGCGGCTATCGATGAAGGGCTCAGCGCAGTCGCGTCGCTCGACCCGACGCACGGGGCGGCCGGTGTCGTGTCGCCGAGCGGTGCCTACGATGACGAGACGGCCGCGCTCTTGCAAGCCCGGCACGCCGCGTATGCGGTCTTCTCCGAGCGGGTTGTCAAAGCGAGCGTCGGCGCAGCAGCCGCAGCCGTGGCCGATGCTCGCGGTGCGGCTTACCGCGCGTATCTGATGGAGACGACGAAAACCGCGACCATCCCGATTTTCTTCTGCAGCGATACGGCGAGCACGGCGATCGACTCGCAGCCGCTGCGTTCTCCGGCGACGTCGATGGCGGACCGCCTGCGTCTGGCCGTGCGGGCAGCCCTTGACGCGACGCAAGGACAGGGAGCGTCTGTCGTGGTGCTGTGCCTGCCGGCGACCGGTTCGATCTTGCACCGTCAAGATCGGGCAGCGGCGTTGGACGCGATCGCGGCGGCGCTCGCGTCAGGCGTAGAACGCGGCACGACGCCGCGCGATTTCCTCGCGACAGACCCTCCGACCGCGCCCACGTATGGTTACGAAGCGGCAAGCGAGCTCGGCGACTTCTCGTTGTGGATGGGATCGGCGAACCAAGCGAGCATGTGGAACGCCCTGGACGCGGCGCGCACTGCCGCCGGCGGCGACAGCGCGGTCGCAAACGCGGCGACACGCGATGCCTTGCTACAGGCAGAATCGGGCCGCTGGTTTCTCGCGCTGGCACTCGCGCAGCCGCAATACCTCACAAATGGCGCACTCGCGCAATTTAGGGACCTCATCACGCGCATCTATCACTCGGCAGGCAAAGATGCGCCACGCACGATCGCGCCGGTGAAGCTCGGCACGCCGTCACCCGCACCCCTAACGACCCCTGCCGCGCGGCCATCCCCCGTTCCCACAGCCTCGCCGTCCCCGGCAGCAGGCACGTCTGCGCCTCCAGGCACGCCTAGTCCGAGCCCGTCGCCCGGGCCAAGCCATGCCTGACCCAAACAGTTGTTCTCCACATATGCACAGGGCTTGTGGACAGGGCCAAAGCGAGCGTGAAACGCAGCCAAGCCGTCGCCCTTAGCATTGGAAGCGTGGATCCGACGCAAGCTGCGGGCGTAACCGTCGATCTTGCCGTTTATCGCGCCGCCGGGGTGGCAGGCACCTGTGCGATCGCCGCCTTAACCGCTCAGAACGCACGGCGCGTGACTGGCATGCATCCGATACCCGCCGCGTTCTTGCGCCGCCAGCTCGAGTCGATCTGGCAACAAGTGCTGCCCCACGCGATCTGCATCGGGCTGTTGCCGGATGCGCGACTCATCCGATCCGTCGACGCGTTCTTACGAAGCCACGCGCCGCGCTATGGCGTCGTCATCGATCCGGCCGCCGCCTCGAGCAGCGGCCACACGTTTTGCGGTCCTCGCGAGATCGCAGCGTTGCGCACGCTCTGCGCCCGCGCGACCATCGTCACGCCGAACGCGAGCGAAGCGGCCTTGCTTACGGGCCGGCCGGTCCGTTCGATCGCAGAGGCGCTCGCGGCCGCCCAGACGATCGCGCGCGCCGGATGCGCGGTCCTCGTCACAGGCGGACATCTGCCGGGTTCGCGCTGCACCGATGTGCTCGTCGATCGATACGGCGTCGTGCGTCGCTTCAGCGGCGCGCGCATCGCTTCGACGTTGCGTGGTTCCGGCGGGATACTCGCGGCCGGTATCACCGCGTGGCTTGCTCGCGGTGCCTCGCTCGAAGAAGCGGTGCTGCGAGCGCGTGCGATCGTGCGACGCGCGTTTCGCGCAGCGCGGCGTGTTGGACGAGGCGCACCGCAACTCGTCATCTGACGAGGCGCTGAACATACGGCGGGCCGCCATGATGATGGCGGCCCGAGAGGGTGGTACGCGAAGGGTCGTTGCGCGTCACGCGCGCGAGGCGCGCTGTTTTTGGAAACAGTTGCGGCAGTACACGGGCTTGTCGCCGCGCGGTTGAAACGGCACTTCTGCTTCGCTGCCGCACTCGCTGCAGACGATGCGGAACATCTCGCGCGGGCCGCCCATCCGGCTGCTCTCAAATCCACCGCCATTCGAACGCTGCGCTTTGCGAGCGCGCCGGCAATCCGGACAGCGGTTCGGTTTGTTGGTGAAGCCCTTTTGGGCGAAAAATTCTTGCTCGCCGGCGGTGAAAGTGAACTCTTGTCCACAGTCGACGCAGGTCAGCAGCTGATCGGTAAACACCGTACGCAACGACTCCTTTCGGGGTGTCGGAACCCTAAGGGATTTTAGCACTTGCAGGCTGCGAAAAGCAAGGCGCGCGCAGGACTTGTGCGCCGACCGCGTTGTAGTGTGCGCCGCTCCCTTGGAGGTGGTCGTCGTTGGGCGTCGCCCAGACCAAACAGACTTTCGAAGCGCGCGCCAAACGGCGCAGGATCATGGCCGGCATGCGGCCGACGGGACGTCTGCACGTCGGACATCTGCTCGGCGCGCTGCAAAATTTCGTCGCGCTGACCCGTGACGCGGACTGTTTCTTCGAAGTCGCGGACCTGCACGCGCTCACGACGAAATTCGATCGCAGCAAGGAGATCGCGCACGACGTCCGCGAGGTCGTGATCGATTGGCTCGCTGCCGGCCTCGACCCCGAGTTGTGCACCATCTATGTGCAGTCGCAGATCCCGGAGATCAGCGAACTCGCCGTGTTGCTGTCGATGATCGCACCGATCTCATGGCTCGAGCGCGTCCCCACATACAAAGATCAGGTCGCTGCGCTCGGCTCCGACATCGCCACGCACGGTTTCCTGGGCTATCCTATCCTCCAGACCGTCGACATCGCGATCGTGCGCGGCGAACGCGTGCCGGTCGGACAGGACCAGGTACCGCACCTCGAACTTTCCCGCGAGATCATCCGCCGCTTCAACCATCTCTACGGTCCGGTGCTCGTCGAACCCGAACCGTTGCTCTCGCAGACGCCGCTCGTCCCAGGCACCGACGGTCGCAAGATGAGCAAGTCGTACGACAACGCCATCCTGCTGGCCGATGACGAAGCCGCGACGAACGCGAAGATCAAGACGATGTTCACCGATCCCACGAAGGTGCACAAGACCGACCCGGGCCACCCCGAGACGTGCCCCGTGTTCTTCTTCCAACGCGTTCTCAATGCGGGTGCGGCTGATGACATCGCGACGCGCTGTCGCACGGGCCGCCTGGGCTGCGTGGAAGACAAAGCGGACATGGCGCGACATCTCAACGCATTTCTTGCGCCGATCCGCGAGCGTCGCGCGCGTCTTGCGGCGAAGCCGGAGTTGGTCCTCGAAATTCTGGGTGACGGCACGCAGCGCGCGCGTTCAGTCGCGATGAAGACGCTTGCCGACGTGAAATCCGCGATGGGTCTTTAGCGCTTGTAGGTGGCGAGCGCCGAGCTCATGCGGCGCAACGCCTCGCGCAGGTTCTCTTCAGAGTTCGCGTATGAGAGCCGCAAGAAACCCTTGCCGTAAGGACCGAAGGTCGAGCCCCCGAGCGTGGCCACCCCGGCCTCATTGAGCAGATAGTCCGCAAGTTTTTGATCGTCGGGTTCGATCTTCGAGACGTTGGGGAAGACGTAGAACGCGCCGCCCGGCATGCGGCAGCTGACACCGGGTATGGCGTTCAGCCCTCGCACGAGCAGGTCGCGCCGGCGCAAGAACTCGTCGTGCATGGCCTGCACCGCTTCGTCCGGGCCGCCGAGCGCCGCAATCGCGGCATCCTGCACGAAGGTAGCGGTGCACGAGACGGTGTTGAGGATGAGCGCGGTGGCGGCTTCGGCGATGTAGTGCGGCATCACGCCGAAACCCAAACGCCATCCCGTCATCGCCCAGGCTTTTGAGCAGCCGTCGATGAGCACCGTGCGCTCGGGCATGCCTGCAAGCCCATAGTAGGATGCGAAGTCGCGGTCGTACGCATGCCGGCTGTAGATCTCATCGCTGATCACCAGGATGTCGTGCTTGCGCACCGTGGCCGCGATCGCCGCGATGTCCTCGGCCGTGAGGATGCCGCCCGTCGGATTGTGCGGCGAGTTGAGCACCAAGATCTTCGTCTTCGGCGTGATGGCGGCTTCGAGCGCCGCGATCTCGAAGCGGAAGTCCCGGGCCTCGAGCAGCGGAAGCGATACGGCCTTGGCCCCGACATAGGTGACGATCGAGCGGTACGCGGGGTACGCCGGATCGGGGATGATGACTTCATCATCTGGGTTGAGCAACGCCATGAGCACCGCGGCGATGATCGGTTTGGCCCCGGGCGCCACGACCACCTGATCCGGCGCGACCGTGACGCCGCGCGTCTGCTTGACGTAATCGGCGATCGCGCGGCGCAGCTCGGCGATGCCGGCGGCCGGCGTGTAATGCGTGCGATTCGAGCGCAACGACTGGATGGCAGCCTCTTTGATGTGCTCGGGCGTGTCGAAATCCGGTTCGCCTATCTCGAGATGGATGATGCTGCGACCTTGCGCTTCAAGGGCTTTGGCGCGTGCGAGCACGACGAACGCGCTTTCGGTGCCCAAGCGGCGCATCGAATCGGCTAGCGGAAACGTCGAGGCTTGCATGATGTGCCGAAATTTCGCGCCGTCAGTCGCGGATTCCGCTGCCGTTGGGCCCGGTGCTCTTGATATGAAAGTACGATTGCACGATTGCTTGAGCGACTGGTGCCGCGTTCACCGCGCCGAAACCGCCGCTCTGATCCATGAAGACCACGACCGCGATCTTCGGATCGTCATACGGCGCGAAGCAGACGAACCATGCGTGGTTGCGACCTGACGGGTTGTCGGGTGTGGGCACGTTCTCAGCAGTCCCCGTCTTGCCCGCGTAGTGGAACCCTGGGATGTCGACATTATACGCGGTGCCGTAGCCGCTCTCGATCGCGCCTAACATACCCTTGCGGATGAGCGCCAAGTCTTGCGCTGACACCGGAACGTGACCCTCGACGACCGGCGGGAAACTCGCGATGACGCGGCCGTGAGGATCCTTGATCTGGCTCACGACGTGCGGCTGATACAACGTGCCGCCGTTCGCGACCGCGCTCACCACTTTGAGCATTTGGATCGGCGAAGCCTCGAGATATCCTTGACCGATCGCCATGTTGACCGTGTCGCCACCGTACCATGCATCATCGTATTCGCGCTGCTTCCACGCGGGCGTCGGCAAGATGCCCGACGTCTCGCCGGGGAGATCGATGCGTGTCTGATGGCCGATCCCATACGCCGCGGCGAAGCGATCGAGCCGGTCGATACCAAGCTCGTGGCCGACCTGATAGAAGAAGACGTCGCACGATTCCGAGATTGCGGTGGGGATGTCGAGCGTGCCGTGGCCACCTGCACGGTCATCGTTGAAGATGTAGCCATTGAGATCGAAAGCGCCACCGCAGTAGCGTGTCGAGTTCACATCCATGAGGCCGCTGCCGAGCGCCGCGGACGAAGTGATGAGCTTGAAGGTGGATCCGGTAGGGTACGCTCCCGAAATCGCGCGGTTGAAGAGCGAGTGCAGTGGGTCCGCAAGGTACAGAGCGTAGCGCTTCTGACTGATCCCGCCAGCGAAGTCATTGGGGTCGATGTTCGGCTGGCTGACGAACGCCAAGATGGCGCCCGTGTTCGGATCTTCGACGATCGCGGCGCCGCCGGTGCGCTGGCCGACGCGTTTTGCGATGACGTCGATCTGTCGTGCCAATGCGGTTTCGGCGGCCTCCTGGAGGTGCCAGTCGATGTTGAGGACGAGATCATTGCCGGGTATGGCCGGAAACGATTGGAACGACGCGACCGCGGCGCCGGCCGAGTTGACCTTGATGCGCCGGCCGCCTGCGCGCCCACGCAGCCACCGGTCGTAGGTATATTCGAGACCGTCCTCACCGACGATGTCGTTCGGACCATACCCGTGCGCGCGCCGCACTTCGTATTCTTGCTCTGAGATCTGGCCGACGTATCCCAAGAAGTGCGATCCGAGCGTGTGATGCGGGTACTGGCGCACGGGGATGAGCTCGACGTCCATGCCGGCAAAACGGTCGGAGGCTTCGGCGAAGCGCCCGACCTGCGCCGGCGTCAGATCTTCGGCGACGTTGATCGGGCCGAGCGGTATGTTCTGCGCGAGCGCGTCGAAGTTGGGGTAGGTCACCCCGTTCTGGTAGAGGATGCGGCGCCACAACTCGTCCGCATGCAACCCCAGCAACCGCGCGAGCGCCACGATTTCGGTCTGCGGATCTTTGACCTGCATGGGCACGATTTGCACGACGAACGAAGGGCGGTTGCGCACGATCACCACGCCGTTGCGGTCGTAGAGGACGCCGCGCGGGGCCGTCACAGGAATCGTGCGCAGCTGGTTCAGGTTGGCCAGCTGCTCGTAGTACGCGCCGTGGCTGAGCTGCAACGACGTGAGCCGAGCGAACAGCACGGCGAGCGCGCACACGATCGCGACGCACAGCACGATGATGCGGCGAACGCGCGGCGCCGATGCCTCGGTCGGAGCGGCGATGGATCCAGCCACGGCTGCTACGAGCGCGCGTGCGCGATGGCGCGCAGCGCGAGCAACGTCAGGCTTGCTGCCACGACGTTGAGCAGGATCTGCCAGACGAGCTCATGCGAGGAGCGATGGAAGAGCCCGCGCTCGCCGAACCCGAGCTCGAGCACGGCGTAGGTGGTCACCGCCCGCACCACGGTTGCGCCCGCGACGGCGCTCACGAAGACCGGCAGCGAGTCGGCGAAGAAACGCGTGTTGAGCAGGCCAGCGCCGAAACCGACGAGCGTCGTTCCCAAGACGTTCGTACCTCCGCCGCCAAGAGCGTCCTCGATGAGGCCTGCGCAAAGGCCCAACAAACCGCCGGTTGTGACGCCACAGCGCAGGCCCGTCCATACGAGCAACACGGTCACGAGACTCACCGTCGCGCCCCGAAGTGACACGACGTGCAGTATGGTCGACTGCGCGAGAATAGCGGCGACGGCCAGCAACACGAGCACCCAGAACTTCGGTGGTACCCACACCTCAGCGTCCTGCGGGCGGATGCGCTCGCGGCGCGGATGCTCCGACCGGAGCCGCTCGATCGCGGCCGCGTCGAGCGAGCTCATGGTTTCTTCAACACGAGGACGTGCGCCAGCGAGAAGAAGTCGACCGCCGGCGCGACGACGGCCGACTGATACAGCGCGTTGTCTTTGCGGTCGACCTCGAGCACCGTGCCGATCAGAATGCCGCTTGGATAGACCTGCCCGAGACCTGTGATCACCGCGTCCCCGGCGCGGACTTTCACGTCTTGGCCGATGTATTTCATGCGGATGTGCTGCCACGTGCCGGTGGCGATGCCCCAGCTCCGTGCGTCGCGCAGGTACGCAGGCACGTTGCTCGTCGGATCGATGATGAGCAAGACGTGGGCGTCGTGTCCGCCCGTGTCGATGACGCGGCCAACGAGACCGGCGGCGCCCACGACGCCGGCGTCGCGTCGCACGCCGTCACGCCAGCCGCGATCGATCACGATCTCCTTGCGTGCTCCCTCGGGCGCGTAGCCGATGACGTCTGCTGCGATGGTCGCTTGCGGCAGCGATTGCGCGAGCCCGAGCATCCGGCGCAGCTCGACGTTCTCCGAAGCGTGTTCTTCCAGCCGCTCGTTGCGCGCAGCGAGCTGCGCGACTTTCTGCTCGAGCGCCGCATTGCGCGATGCCATTTGACCTGCGTGCACGAGGTTCTCGAACGTGATCGCGACGTCCGACCCGGTCTGCACGAGCGCTTCCTGCACCGGCACGATCACGCTCGTGACTAGCTGGTCGCTCAAACTGCGCTGCCCTTGACGAGCGGCATTGATCTCGAACAACATCGCGAGCGACGCGAAGATGATCAGCGAGACGAAGACGAGGAGCTTTCTCTCATCCCAAAACGAAGCGATCGCCACCACCTACCGATCAAGGATTGCGGCACCGGGAACAACGCCGCGAACAGTTTGCGATCGCGCAGGATTTGCGCCGCGCCGAGCGCCACGCAGAGCATCGGCCGCTCGGCGACCCGGACCGGGATGCCCGTGATGAGCGCGAGCGTCTGGGCGAGACCTGCGATCGAGGCACCGCCGCCGGCGAGGACGATGCCGTGCTCCGAGAGGTCGCGGACGATCTCCGGCGGCGTCTGCTCCAAGAGCGCGCGGACCGTGTCGACGATCTGACCGAGCGGCTCGGCCATCGCCGCTCCGACATCTTCCTCGCGCACTTCAAGCGTTCCCGGCCGCAGGTGGCGCGTGTCCTGACCCATGACGGTGACCGGCGGCACCCCGCGCGGGCGGCCGTAGTAACCGAGAGCGATCTTCAAGGACTCGGCCGTGCGCTCGCCGATCAGAAAGCTGCGCGTGGTGCGCAAGTAGGCGATGATCGCTTCGTCGACGTGATCGCCGCCGAGCTTGACCGAGCGGGCAGCCACCATGCCGCCGAGGGAGATGACGGCAAGCTCCGTCGTGCCGCCGCCGATGTCGACGATCATGCTACCGCGGGCGTCGAGCACGGGCAACCCGGCGCCGATCGCCGATGCCATGGCTTGGTGGACGAAATACACGCGTCCCGCGCCGCCCGCGCGCGCCGCCTCCCGAACGGCTTTCTTTTCCACCTCTGTCGCCGAGCCCGGCACGCCCACAATGACCCGCGGGGGGACGAGCGATCTTCCCCGCAGCGCGCGCTCGAGGAGCGTCGCGACCAGTGCTTCGGTGTAACGGTAGTTGGAGATCACCCCATTGCGCAGCGGCCGGATGACCGTTATCTCGCGCGGGGTGCGGCCGATCATCTGCTTGGCGCCCTCACCGACGGTGACGATCTGGCCCGTGTCGGTGTCGATGGCGACAACGGTCGGCTCGACGAGGCGCACCCCATATCCGCGCACGTGCACGGGCGTGTTCGCGGTGCCGAGATCGATGCTCACCTCGGGCGCGAGCTCCGCATAGATCCGCTCGAACAACATCATGCGAGCACCGGGTGGCCGAGTTCTCGCAAGCTCGCGCCGACGCGCGCGAGCGGCAGACCCATCACCGTGTAGAAGTCGCCGTCTATCGAAGCGACGAGAAGACCGCCGCGTCCTTGGATACCGTAGGCGCCCGCCTTATCCATCGGATCGCCGGTCGCGACGTAGGCGTCGATCTCCGCCGCCTCGAGCGTCCGAAATCGCACCAGGGTCGCTTCGACCCCATTGCGGGTCAGGCCGGTGGAGCGATCGGCGACCACAAACCCCGTGAACACGTGGTGCTCTTGACCGGACAGCCGTCGCAGCATCTCCTTGGCGTCGCGTTCGTCGCGTGGCTTGCCGAGCATGGAACCGTCCAACAGCACGATGGTGTCCGCAGCCACGAGGACGGGAGGTCCTACGGACGCGGCCATGCGGGCTTTACCGAGGGCGTGTGCGAGGGCGGTCTCAGCTGCGGAGCCACCGCGATCCCGAACGCGCTCGTCGTACCCGCTCTCTACGACGCACACGTCGAGGCCCAGGCTCTCCAGCAGCTGCTTGCGCCGCGGCGATGTGGACGCGAGAGCGACCTCGCGCAGGCGCTCACTCATAGATGCGGCCGTCGACCTCGACGAAGCCCGGTTGATGGCGAAAGCGAGGGTCGCGATGCGTCCAGTGCAACACCGGGCCCATGTCGTTGAACGCAAGCTCTCCTTTGACCATGATGACGTCTCCGACGTGGAGCGGCGCCGCCGCTGCGATCGAGATGTTGTCAGCCACGAAGAGCGGTACGCTCGCGCTCGCGCTCGTCACCTGGACGACGAAGCGCTCGTGCACGCCGCTCGGTCCGCTCGACGCTGGGAAGACGCGCAGCACAGGGCCCTGGATGACGATCTCCGCCCCGTCGTCGTGGCGCGCGATCTCTGCCAGCGCCGCCGCGTTATCCGGACGAGGAACAAGCGAGCATGCGGCCAGCAACGTGGCGACGACAAGACCGAGGGCGAGCTTGCGTGTGCGCATCGTCACCTGTCGTTCATCGAGCGGGTGTTCGCCATTGTGCTTCGTCCACCAATCGATTATAGTTATGTCCGGCGACGTTCTCGTCGCCCACCCTATGCCTGGATTTCGTTCCGACGATCCGTTCTCGCGCGATCTGCACGAGGCGCTCTTGCAAGGTCCCCGGCTGCGGCGTCTCGTCCGTGCTGCCGGCAACATCCGCATTCTCCTCTTCGGCTTGCCAAGCCGCTTTGGAAAGCACAGTTCCCGTCCGGTCGCGACGGGAACGTTTTCCTATCCGACGTTCGGCGCCAACTAAGAAGGCTGTCGCGATTCCGAGCGAGCGCGGTGCCGGGCGCTCACGCGCGCTTCGGCCGCGATCATGCGCGCGTCGTGTAGAGTCCTCGTTCGTGGACGTACGCCGCGACGCTGTCGGGCACGAGATACCGGACTGGTTCGCCGTTCGCGACGCGCGATCGGATCGCGGTCGAAGAGACATCGACCAGCGGTAACTTGACGAACGCAAACCGTACGGCGAGCTCTTGCGGTAGGGCGGTAAGAATGGTTTGAAGATCGGCAGGGCTTGCGCCCTCGCGGGCGACCACGAAGAAGCGTTCAAGGGAACGGGCGACCTCATCGAGGCGACGCCAAGGACTCGCCACGAGCGAGTCGATCCCTGCGATGAAGGAGAGCAAGGCTTTAGGGTAGGCCGCTCGCAGCAAAGGCATCGTGTCCACTGTGTACACGGGACCGGCTTGGCGCAGCGCCGTGTCGTCGAGCGCGAATCGCGGGTTGTCCTCGATCGACATTCGAACCATGGTCGCGCGTGCTTCAGGCGAGGCGTGCGTGCGGCGATGCGCGGGTTCGCCGACCGGCATGAAGAGCACGCGGTCGAGCTGTGCCTGCCAGAGCATTGCGTTCGCCACGAAGAGATGGCCCACGTGGATAGGGTCGAATGTTCCCCCGAAGATCCCGAGCCGCTCTGGGTTCACGAGAGGACCACTTCGTGGTCGCCGATGCGGATCCGATCGCCGGGGCGCGCACCCGCGCGTTCGAGTTTGCGGCGCGCGCCGACGCGGTGAAGCGCCCGGAGGAAGTACGCTTGTCCTTCGTCCGTCGAGAGATCGGTCATGGCGGCGACGCGCTCGATCGCTCGGCCGCGCACGCGATACGCGCGCCCTTCCTTGATGACAGAAACGCTGGCGGTCTTCGGCTTTTCCTGTGGGCGCAGCACGATCTCAGACGGGATTCTTGGGGTCGCGGCGCGCTCGGCCACGATTGCGCCATAGACGGCCCGGATGAGCTCCTTGACGCCAGCGCCCGTCGCAGCCGAGATCCCATAGACGCGCCCGTCGACGGCTCGCGAAATCGCTTGCAGCGTCTCACCTGCCGCCGGGAGGTCAAGCTTTGAGACGGCCACGATGCGGCGCAGCTGCAGCAACCGAGGATTCCACGCGCCGAGCTCTTGTTCGATCATCGCCAGTTGGGCGACTGCCTCATCGGGCGGCGCTGCGCCGTCGACCAAGTGCACCAAGACGAGCGTGCGCTCCACGTGTGAGAGGAACCGGTCCCCGAGCCCAGCGCCTTGGCTTGCGCCTTCGATCAGACCCGGCACGTCGACGAGCACGAAACTCGCATCCACGTCGACGTTGACCACGCCGAGCTGCGGCTCGAGCGTGGTGAACGGGTAGTCCGCGATCTTCGGCCGCGCCGCCGATACGGCGGCAAGCAGGGTGGATTTGCCGGCATTCGGCACTCCCACGATGCCGGCATCTGCCAGCAGCTTGAGTTCGAGATCCAGATCAAACCGCTCGCCAGGCTCGCCGCGCTGCGCAAGCCGTGGCGCTTGGTGGGTCGGTGTCGCGAAATGCTGATTCCCAAGGCCGCCTCGGCCGCCTCGCGCGACGCACACGCGCTCTCCCGGCCGATCGAGATCGGCGATGAGCTTTCCGTCTTCGCGGACCAGCGTTCCGCAAGGGACGGGCACATCGACGTCGGCACCGGTCCTCCCATGGCAGTTCGCGCCTGACCCTTTGCCGCCGTTTTCAGCAGCGAACGACTTCTTGTGACGGAATTCGCTCAGCGTCGTTCGCTGCGGATCGGCGATGAGGTATACGGAGCCCCCGCGACCCCCGTCACCGCCGTCAGGTCCTCCCCGGGGCACGTACTTCTCGCGGCGGAAAGAGACGACGCCGCTGCCGCCATCGCCACCGTGTACCGAGATGCGTGCTTGGTCGACGAACATCAGCGGGAGAAAATCAAACGGACCGACGCATCGGCCGGCCCGAAGATCGAGTGGGGGTGACGCGTGGTAGCCGCCTAGGACTTCGCGCCGGCGAGCTCCGCCGCCACGATCCGGACGGTCTGGCCGTCGCGACCTCGTCGCACGAACTCAACGCGGCCGTCCACCAATGCGAACAGGGTGTTGTCCTTGCCCATGCCGACGTTGCTGCCGGGATAATACCGCGTTCCACGCTGGCGCAAGATGATGTTGCCCGCGACGACGCGTTCACCACCGAACTTCTTGACGCCCAGACGTTTGCTCTGAGAGTCGCGACCGTTACGCGACGACCCGAGCCCCTTCTTGTGGGCGAAACGTTGCAGATTTATAAGGAAGGACAAGGCGAAAAACTCCTGTGGAAGGTCGGACTTGCCGAAACGGGGCGCTTGCGTAGTATAGCAGAGGAGCTAAAGGCCGGTCAAACAAGGGGCACTGCTCGACGAAGCCCCTTAGAGACCATGGTCTCCAAGGCTCTGCGGGACAATGGCCAGCCGGAATCCGAATAGGGCAACCGAAAGCCGGTGACGAGCGTCCGCCTCTCCAAGAGAGTGGGGTTTTTGCATGTTGCGTCAGCTGACCCGCAGCTCAGTGCTCGCTGCACTCGTACTTTGCGCGTGCGTCTGCCCCTCGCAAGCGAAAGTCCGCACCTATTACATCGCCGCGGACGAAGTGCTGTGGAACTACGCGCCGAGCGGCATGGATCTCATCGGGCAGCGTCCGCTGCCGCCGCTCTTGCCGTTGCAACTTGGGTGGCTCTTCCACAAGGCGATCTATCGGGAGTATACCGACGGGACGTTTACGCACCTGAAGGCCCGCTCACCGCAGGACGCTTACCTCGGCATTTTGGGGCCGGTCATCCGCGCCGAGGTCGGCGATACGATCGTCGTCGTCTTCAAGAACAACGCGCACATACCGCTCAGCGTACACGCGCACGGCGTGTTCTACACGAAATCGTCGGAAGGCGCGCCGTATCAAGATGGGATCGCGAAATCGAGCAAGCCGGGCGACAGCGTGCCTCCGGGAGGGACCTTCACCTACCGATGGCAGGTCCCGGCGCGCGCGGGACCAGGACCGAGCGACGGAAGCTCGATCGTGTGGATGTATCACTCGCACGTGGATGAGGTCAACGACGTGAACGCGGGTCCGGTCGGCCCTATCGTGGTGACCGCGAAGGGCATGGCCAATCCGGACGGGTCGCCCAAAGACGTCGACCGTGAGGTGTTCGCGCTGTTCGCTGAATTCGACGAAAGCTCGAGCCCGTATCTCGCGATGAACATCGCCGATCCGAAGACGAATCCGTGGCACAAAAAACCCGTCGGACCGTTTCTCTTCGACGACGAGCTCTGGACGATCAACGGCTTTGTCTTCGGCAACATGCCCATACCGCAGATGCGGCTCGGCGAACGCGTGCGCTGGTACGTGATGACGACGATGAGCGACTTCGATTTCCATACGCCCCACTGGCACGGGCAGACCGTAGTGGCAAACGGAAGCCGGACCGACGTGGTGACGTTGAGTCCCATGTCGATGGTCGTGGCCGACATGATACCGGACAATCCGGGGACATGGCTCTTCCATTGTCACGTGAACGTGCACCTCAAAGGCGGCATGGAGGCCCGCTACCAGGTGTTGCCGTGAAACTTGCGGCGCTACTGGCAAGCTTCGCGTTGGCGTTTGCTCTTTCAGCAACGCCGGCAGCCGCGCGCGAGCGCATCTACTATATCGCGGCCGACGAAATGCTCTGGAACTACGCTCCCTCGCACCGCGATCTTATCGCCGGCAAGCCGTTGCCTCCGCTCCAGATCTCACAGATCGGGTGGGTCTTCCACAAGATCGTCTACCGGCAGTACACGGACGCGTCATTCGAAGCGCTCGCACCGATTCCAGTGCAAGACCGCTACGAAGGCATCGTAGGTCCGACGATCCGCGCGGAGGTCGGCGACACGGTCGTCGTCGTCTTCCGAAATCACACAGACGAGCCCGTAGACATCGCGCCCGCCGGTCTGTATTCTGATCCAGCTCCGGCTGCGGTCAAGCCTGAAGCGACGGTCACCTACCGCTGGCCGATCCGTGAGAGCGTGGGGCCCGGACCAAGCGACGTGAGCTCGGTGCTCTACACGTATGGCTCGGATGTCGATCAGACGCGCGATGAGAACGTGGGTCTGATCGGACCGCTCATCGTCACGCGCTGGGGCGATGCGCGGCCTGACGGATCGCCGAAGGACGTCGACCGCGAGATCGTGACGTTGTTCTCGAGCCAAGCAGAGGGGCGAAGCCTGCTCATCGGCCAGAACCTCTCGGATCCCAAACTCAACCCGCGGCACATCACGAGGAAGTCACGGCTCTTCGACCTGTCCAACGTGTTCCCGTCGATCAACGGGTACGTGTTCGGCAACATGCCGGTCCCCGTCATGCGCGTGGGTCAGCACGTGCGCTGGTACTTGCTCTCCACTCAAAACGACGTCGACGGCCACGCGCCGACGTGGGACGGTGGGACCGTGCTTTCGAGCGGCAACCGGGTGGATACGGTCGGCCTCATCACGCCGCACTCGGTGGCGGACATGGTTCCCGACGACCCAGGTCAGTGGCTCTTCATCTGCATGCTCAACGTCCACTTGGTCGCCGGCCTCGAGGCGACGTATCGAGTTACTCCATGACCCGGATGAAAGCCACCGCGTGCGCGCTTCTGATATCGGCATGTCTCGCCCTACCCTTGCGAGCGCATGCGGCGTGCCCGGGCGAGATCCATGAGACGCCCGCAAGCCAAAACCTCGTCGCGCTGCTGTGCGCGCAAAGCAAAACCGATGGGCTGCAATCGCTGCTCTTCGGCGCTTGGAAGGGCGACCAGCCGCTTTTGACGCTCGCGCTCGGGCAGTCGTTCAGCGGCGTTCCTGCGGCCACGGGGATGCACTTCCGCGCCGGCATCATGGAGACCGAAGCGCTCGTCGCGATCCTCCTGCAACTTGTCGACGCGGGGCAGGTTAAACTCGATGAGCCGATCGGCCAATGGTTGCCGACGTTGCCGCACGCAGACAAAGTCACGCTCCAAATGCTCGCGGATTCGCGCTCGGGTTACCCAGACTACCTCGACAATCCACGCGTGCAGGCGATCTTCACATCCGATCCGTTCCAGCCGTTCACGAACGACCAGATCCTCGGCTACGCGATGTCGCAGCCCATGGCATTTACACCCGGCGCGGGCTTTCACTATGCGCACACGAACATCGTCATCTTAGGCCTCGCGCTCCAAAAGATCACGGGCCTTTCGGTGGCGCAGCTGCTGCAAGAGAGGATCTTCTCCCGGTTGGGCCTTGACGACACCAAGATCCCCACGTCGGCGGATATCCAGGCGCCCGTGCAGCACGCCTTCACGCGCGACCGCGGCTTTTATGAAGACTCGACCTACTTCGACCCGTCATGGGCAAGCTACACGGGAACGCTCACAACGGATTTGCGCGATCTCGCCGTGTTCCAGCGAGCTCTGGGCACCCGGTCGCTGCTTTCGAAAGCCGGTCTGGCGGAGCTCTTGACCCAGATCAACGTCGGATCGTCACCACAGATGACCAAGCAGTTCTACTACGGCCTGGGCGTGATCGTCGCAAACACCTGGATACTCGAGCACGCTCGGGTCAGCGGTTACGACGTGGTGATGGCCTACCTGCCTTCGCGGGATCTCACGATTGTGGTCTCGAGCGCGAACGGCGTGACGAGCACCAACGGGTCGGGATATAGCGCATCCATCTTCAAAGACGTGGTGCGCCTGCTGGCGCCCGAGCGTCCGATACCCGACCAGTTCATCTGAAGCCGAAAAGACAAGCGGAATCGCAGAGGCCCGACGCCAAGCCGACGCGCGTGAAGCGGACGATCGTGTTCTCGATTTGCGTGCTCGCTCTTTGCGCCACCCCGTCATGGGCAGACACCGGTGCGGTACGGCTTCCGACAAACCAGTTGCTCACGCCGACCGCGGCACCCGGCTCGAAATTGCAACGGCTGCCGACAGGCCTGCGCGCGGATGGCACAGCGGACGCAGACGGTGCGGTGGCCTCCGCGGTCAGTCCCGACGGCACCGCGATGCTCGTGCTCACGACTGGATACGACACGACATACTTCACCCCAGCGGGCAAACCGATCGTGCACGCCGTGCTCGATCCGCTGACAGGCGCCGTCTCGAAGGTGACGACGCCGGCGGCGCAATGGATCTTCGTATACGACATCCGCCCCGGAATGCCCAAGCTCGTGCATTTCCTGAACGTGCCGCTCGCCTACAACGGGATCGCGTGGGATCCCGAAGGCAGGCGCTTTTACGTCTCCGGTGGTCCGGAAGATCGCATCTATATCTTCAAGGCAGGACCGCGCTCGGCCGTTTCAGCGGAGCAGTCGTGGTCAGCCGATACGCCGTTCATCGAACTCGGCCACAATTCCAAAGCCACCGCTCCGCTTTCGACGCAAGACGGCGGCTTGCTCAAAGGAACGCCCGCTGGTGACGCACGCGCGGCTGTGCAAGGACTGCCGTTCCCCGCGGTGGCTGCAGGGATCGCGACGAGTGCGGACGGGAGGACGCTCTACGTCGCTAACATGCAGAACGACTCGCTGTCCGTCGTCGACATCGCCCGCCGCCGCGTGTCGAAAGAGATCCGATTCTTCACGCCGGGCGGCCGTGTGGCTCACGGCGAGTATCCGTTCTGGGTCGTGGCCGGCCGCCAAGGAACGGTCTACGTCAGCAGCTTGCGCGACGGCCAGATCGTCGTCGTCGGTCCGAATGGCGAACGATACATCCATGTCGGCGGGGAGCCGAACAAAATGCTGCTCTCACGCGACGGCCGTACGCTGTATGTCGCCAATGGAGATCTCGATCGGATCGATGTGATCGATACTGCAACCGCAAGCCTGCGGCGCAGCATCTCCCTCTCGCGCGGAGATGACCCTTACCTGGGTGCGAACCCGAACTCGCTCGCGCTCGACCGTGACGAAAAGACCCTCTACGTCACGCTCGGCGCGGAGAACGCGCTCGCGGTCGTGGATGTCGCGAGCGCCCGCGTCCTCGGACGCATTCCGACCGGCTGGTATCCCTCGAGCGTGAGCGTGAACCCCGATGGCCGTACGCTCTACGTCCTCAACACGAAATCGCCATCCGGACCGACCGACTATGCGATCGACAAGGAAGACAACCCGCTACCGCTACCTGGTGGGCGCAACGGCTATGTCTTCAATCTCGAAAAGGCAGGACTCCTGAGCTTGCCGGTGCCGAACGCAGCAACGCTTGCGAAACTCTCGACGATCGTCGACCGGAACAACGGGTTTGTCGCGGAGTCGCCGATCGACGCAAGGATGATGGCGTTCTTGCATCAGCGGATTCAACACGTCATCTACATCATGAAGGAGAACCGGACATACGATCAAGTGCTTGGGGACTTGCGTCCGGGAAACGGCGATCCCAAACTTGTGGAGTTCGGGCAGCCCATCACGCCCAACAACCACGCGCTCGCGTCCGACTTCGTCACCTTGGACAATTTCTACGCGAGCGGCGACGTCTCGGGCGACGGATGGGACTGGACGCTCCAAGCGCGGGCCAACGACTACAACGCCAAGACCGTCGCGTTCACGTACGGCAACGGCGGGTTCACGAACGAATGGCAGGGCGAACCGCGCAACGTCAACCTTTCGCTGCCGGTCCATGGCGCGCGAACGCCGCAAGGCGAACGCATCACCACGCTCTTCGACCCGAGCGGTGGTTCGACGATCCTGCCAGGCGACAAAGATATCGGCGCCACAGAGGGCACCGGAGATCTGGATCCAGAGGCGCACGGCGGTTTTATCTGGGATGCGGTCCTACGCGCTGGCTTGACTCACCGCCACTACGGTCTGTACACGAGCATGCTGTTCTACAACCCAAAGGCGCCGTACTATCTGCCCATCTCGCGCACGCCTTACGCCTCGCGTCTCATCCAAGCGATACCCGTGCAGAAAGCGCTGTGGGGCCGCACCGATCTCTACTATCGCGGTTGGGATCTCGACGTCCCGGACCAATATCGCTATGAGGAGTGGAAGCGCGAGTTCGACGGCTACGTGCGGCGCGGTGACCTGCCAAGCTTCGAAGCCCTCGTCATGCCCACCGACCACTTCGGGAATTTCAGCACGAACGTGGCGGGCACGAACACGCCCGAGTCGCAGATCGCGGGCAACGACTACGCGCTCGGTGAGGTGGTCGCGGCGGTCAGCGCGTCGCCGTACTGGAAGAACACCGCGATCTTCGTCATCGAAGACGACGCGCAAGACGGTCCTGACCATGTGGATTCACATCGCACCGTCGCGCAGGTCATCTCCGCGTACACGCGGCATCGCGGCGTCGATTCGACGTTCTACGACACGGTCTCGATGGTGCGCACGATGGAAGACATCTTGGGCATCGACCATCTCGGCATGTTCGACGCGAACGCGCGCCCCATGGCCGAGGTGTTCTTGCGGCAGGCGGATCTCGCGCCGTACCGTCCAATCATTCCCGGCATTTTGTGCCGAGCGCCGGTACATGCGTCACTCGTGCCGGCTTGCGCGGACAAGCGATTCGCGCAAAGCAGACCGGTGCACGCGCTGCATGACGCGGTGTGGTGGTCGGCGCAGACCCGCGGATTCGATTTCAGAAAGCCGGATGCGGTCGACGCCTTTGCGTTCAACCGCATCCTTTGGTTCGGTACGAAGGGCGAAGCCCAGCCCTACCCGGGCCCGCGTTAGTACTTGATGCTATAGTACGCGGTGAACAGCCGCGGCGGACCGTTCGGCTCCTTCTCGTACGGGTAGACGCTCTGGTTGTACATGAACGGCTCGCAACCGTACGATTGGCCGGGCGCGCATTGATTGGTGTTGAAACCCGACCCAGCGCCGAAGCTGCCAATCCCTTGCGGCACGTAGAAGAGGTTGGCGGGAACGGTCGTCGGCGAATAGTTGCCGAGCAGATTCTCGACCCGCAGCCCGATCTCGGAGTTGTGCGGGCCTGCGCCGAGCATGTGCGCGATGCTGAGGTCGACGGTCGCGATGGCCGGGCCGAAGAGGCTCCCGGGGTCGGGTCCTTCTGGCGTTCCTCGAGAAGCGACGATGTTCGGGTGCTCGGGCGTGCCTGGGTCTGTCGGATCGGTGAAATAGTAGGCTTCGGATGGGGTGACCGCCGCCAGGTCCGTGTTCAGCACTTGCTCGGGCTGTCCGTTCGGACCGAAGATATACGTCTCGGTCCCGACGCCATAGCGGTATCCCGACTCGTAGTTGACGGTGGTCGAGACGTGCCAACCGCCGCGAGAATCGTACACCAAGTTGACCGTTCCGGTCACCGGCGCGACGTAGGTGATGTGGAAGAAGTGGTTGGCCGCGAGCGCCGCGGCGCTCACGGTCGGGAAGAAATCTCCATCGTAGTTCGCGAGCGTGTTGTCGTAGGTGGCGTCGATCAGGCCGGAAAAGCCGATGTCGACATCGCGCTGCAGCGCGAACTCGACGCCCGTGTTTTCATTGATGCCGGCGTTTTCTTCTTTGGAAGGGCCGAAGACGGGCGTGCCGCTCGGCAAGGTGAAGAGCAGCGGCTGGTTGCCGACGACGTAGTTGAATCCTTTGCGATAGTAGGGCGTGAGCCGCAGCTCGATGCCAGCGCCGAAATCGTGTTCCCACGAGAAGTCGTAATTGATGGCTGTTTGCGGCAGCACCGGCGTGTACTGCGCGAAGTCGTGTGTCGTGAGATCCAAGAGCACTTGCTGGTACAGGTTCGTCACGTGATTGGTCGTGCCGTAGCCTGGCAGGGGGAGAAAGCAACCGCTCGCGATGTCGCAGGATTGCAAGGAGGGTGACGGCTGGTAGGTCGTCTGCAGCGCCGAGAGGGGGACGAACTCGATGTTCTTCCCGTATGACATGCGGAAGGTGTCGCGCGGGCTCGTTTGATAGGTGGCCGCGAGGCGAGGGCTGATCTGTTGCGGCCGGGTGACGTCCGCACCGATCGGCGATCCGGGGACGGTGACGACGTCCCCCGCGTCGTTGAAATAGTACGTCGTGTTCTGCAGCGCCGCGTCTGACGGGAACCCGACGACCTCCTGATCCCAGCGCAAACCATACGTCATCGTGAAGCGTTCGTTTGGTTGCCAGCGGTCTTTTGCCCAGATATCCCACTTGTGCACCGGGGCGTTCGAATAACCGGCGTTATCGACGTAGGTCGAGAGGGGAGCGAGCGCGCTCGTGGTCGGCAGCGTGAGACCGTACGCGGCGTTGATGGCGGTGTTGTAGGGAGCGATGTAGCAGCCGCCGGCCCCGGGCGTGTTGGTGAAATCGTTGGTGAGCAATCCGGCCACCTGCGGGCAGCCGAGATCTTCGAGCGGTTCGTAGGTAGGCTCGAAACTCGGGAAATCGATCCAGTAGTTGGTCGTGTACGCGCCGCCATCCGCGCCCAAGCTCAACTCGTTGCGGCTTGAGATCTGGTTCGTATAATCGAACGCTTCGCCGAGCTCTTGCGTCTGCTCGTTGAAATACTGATCGGTGAACGATCCGAGATCGTAGGCGTACCAATCGATCCAGTTCAGGTAGTTGCGGAACACTCGCGCCTCGACGAAGCTCGACGGCGTGAGCTGACGTTTGAAATTGAGTTTTTGGATCACCGAGTTGAAGGTCTGGGTGTCGAACTGGTTGGTGTTCTGCAACGGCGTCACTTGACCCGGGATGAGCGTGATGTAGTTGCTTTGCAGCAGGGAAGTATTGCACGGCGGATACGGTGGAGCGAAGCTCGGGAGGCAGGCGCCGAGCGGATCGCTCGACACTTGGACGTCGCCGTTCTTGGACGCGTAGGGTGCGAACGGTGGTGCGGCGAGATAATTGAAGTCAAACGTCTCGGCGCTGATGTTGGCGAGGTACTGCACCTCATCTTGATTGCCTCGCGCGAAGTGATAGAACACATTCAAGATGTCGTCGTTGAGGTGGGTGAACACCGTCTCACCAAGCTCGAGCGGGAGCAACGTGGTGCGGTCCCCGTAGTCGCTCGCGTCTTGCGACCCGCCGAAGGAGAGGTAATAACTGAAGCGGTTGTCAGGCGTCGCCGCGCCCCAGTCAAAGGAAAGCTCGTGCCCGTAGGTCGGTCCATCGAGCCGCAACGTGGCTTGCCCCTCGGGCGGATACGTGCCGCGCTTGATCACTTCGTTGATCACGCCGGAGTTGGTGTTCCCGTTGCTGACGTCGTAACCACCGGTTGAGAGCTGTACGCTACGCGCGCCATTGAGCGTGAGCGCGTTGAGGAACTCGCCGGTGCCGATCTCGGTGTTGTCCACACCGTCGAGCTCGTAGCCGACATCGTTCTCCGCGCCGGCGCGGATCGTCGGGTAGCCCTCGTTGTCTGTGGTCACGCCGGGCAGCGAATTGAACGCTTGAAAACCGTTGAGATCCTGCGGCGTGCCGTTGAGGTCTTGCAAGCGGTTCTGATTGACGACGTAGGTGTCTGCCGTGACGGTCGGCTGGATCAACGAGGTAGAACTGCGGACGGTGATGCGCCCTAACGACTTGACGCCCGCCTGAAGATGGATGTTGATGCGGCTGATCTGATCCTGCGTGGTCGTGAGACCGCGGACGATGGCGGGCTCGTACCCCTCCTTGCTGAAGGAAAGCGTGTAGGTGTCAAGCGCGAGTCCGTTGAGCGAATAGAAGCCGTTCGCACCGGTCGTCGTCGAATAATGGCCCGACGGGGACGAAGCCGAGACAGCGACGCCCGCGATCGGGCGACCCGCGGCATCGGTGACATAGCCTTGCACGCCGCCGGTGGTGCCGGCCATTGACGGCGTGGACAAAAAGCCCGCGAGCAGCATGGCCAGCACCGCCACCGTCACGAGACAAGAGCGCAACGACGATCGCGAGTTCAGCATGTGTTCATCCTCTCATGCTCAAGAGTGCTCGGCGAACTGTTTTCGAGGGGAGCGCGGGGAACCCTAGACATCCTACGAAGAGTTCTCTCCGAAGATTTCGCCAGTAAGACGCATCTTCTTGTTTTTTATGAATCGCATGAAGCGTCGTTTGCCGCTCAGAAACCGCGAAACGTTAGGGAGACGAGTACAACGTATGAGAGTGCTCCGTACAGAAAACTGAAGCGATGACGGAAGAAGACCGGTCCGATCGCTGCGGCGGGTACGATGCGCGCAGGTTCGTCGCCGAGTATTATGATCACGTTCCGCTGTACGCAAACCGGCGCGACGTGCCGTTCTATGCGGAGCTTGCCGCGCAGGCGGGCGGACCCGTGCTCGAGCTCGGATGCGGCACGGGCCGCTTGCTCGTGCCATTGATCCGTTCGGGTTTTGCGGTCGATGGCATCGATCTTTCCTCCGCGATGCTCGAGCGATGCGAGAGAAAACTTGCAGCCGAACCAGCCTCGGTACAAGCGCGCGCGAGCATCAGGCAAGCTGACATGACGGACTTCGATTTGGGCAAGCAGTACCCGCTCGTGATCGCTCCATTCCGCTGCTTCCAGCACATCATCGACGTCGACGATCAAATGCGCTGTCTCCGTTCGGCCGCTCGGCATTTGGCGCCAGGCGGCCTCTTGGTGCTCGATCTGTTCAACACCGATCCGGCGCGGATGCACGATCCCAAGTACCTGGAGGAGACGGTGGAATTCTCGCACCTCGAGCTTCCCGACGGCCGCAGACTCGGTCGCTCGAGCCGAACCGCGGCTTTCCATCCGGCACGGCAGTACAATGAAACAGAGCTCATCTATCATGTGGAGCACCCGGATGGCCGCGCGGAACGCTTGGTCCATGCGTTCCCTATCCGATTGTTCTTCCGTTATGAAGTGGAGCACGTGCTGGCGCGCTGTGGCTTTGCTCTCACGGCGTGTTATGGCGACTACGACCGCTCGCCCTATCAAGACGACTCGCCGGAGATGATCGTGCTCGCTGAAAAAATCTGAAAACTTAACGGTCGGGCGTCTGGTTTCGACGAAACTTCCGCGGCCAAGACCTGTATAACTGAACGACATGGAACTCGCTTCGCGCTATCGCGCGCTCCTATCGCGTTTTTTCATGACGGGCGTCGCGCTGCTCGCCTGCGGGGCCGCGGCACGGGCGGCGAGCGGGCAAGACGCCTTCACGATCACGGTGCCGAAGCTCGACGCGCCCCCATCCATGAACGGCGTCATCGATGATACATGGGCGAAAGCAGTTCAGATTCCGGTCACGTACGACTTCACCTATCAGCGTCCAGGCGAGCAGACGATCGCCTACATCGCGCAAGACGCGACGGCGCTCGACGTCGCATTCGTCGCGACGCAGAAGGCGCCGCTGACCGCCAATCAAGAGACCAACGGCTCCGGTGTGATGAGCGACGACAGCGTGGGCATCGTCCTCTATCCGCAGGGCACGCAGGGCTTCCAATACCAGTTCGTCGCCAATCCGCTCGGCGCGCGCGACCAGACGTCGAGCGAGAACTCGAGCTATGCCCCGCAGTGGACCGCGGTGGCGAAGAAGACGGCGACCGGCTACGTCGTGACGATGCGCATCCCGTTCAATATCATACGCAGCGGGCACTCGCAGGACTGGCGAGCCCAGATGTATCGGATGGTGATGGCGACTAACAGCATGGACGTGTGGTCGCACGCTCCGGGCCAGCGCCAGGCGACCGACGCGACGTTCGCCGGCACGTTCCACGGGATCGCCGTCGCCGCCGACGCGTCGGCCCTTCGGCCGAAGCCTCGCCTGCAGATCTACGGACTGGGCGAGTTGACGACGCCTGCCAACGGCGGCAACACGTCGCGCATCGGCGCCGACATGGCGTTGCCGGTCACCGCCACCTCATCGCTGCTCGCGACCGTGCATCCGGACTACTCGAATCTCGAGACGGATCAGCAGACGATCGCGCCGACAGCGTATGCAAGGCAATACGCGGAAGTGCGCCCCTTCTTCACGCAAGCCACAGCGAATTACAACTACAATTTCAGCTGCACGAACTGCCCGACGACGCTCTACACCCCGGCGATTCCCACCTTCAGCGACGGCTACGCCTACGAGGGAACGCAAGGGCCTTTGAACTTCGGGGCCTTCAACGCCGCCGGTCCTGGTCGCAGCGACGCCGGCGAGGCGCTCAACTACAACGTCTCCAATCCGAACGACATCTATGGCGTCAATGTGCAGAACATCGCAGTGAACGCTCCCGGCCTCCATGACGTGACGACGACCCAAGAGTCCGGGTACGGAAACCAGCACACGCATTTCTTCGTGTACTTCAACAGCGGGTCCGACCGGGGCACGAACGTCACCGACCCGGGCCTTGGCGACTACTTCGAATACGGCGGCGGTTACGTGACACAGCTGATCACCGAGGGTTTCACGTTTCAAAAGATCGGCGAGCAGTTCGATCCGGTGGACGGCTACGTGGCCCAGACGGACATCGCGGGGTATTCGGATTTCCTCAAACGCACGTTCAACTTCGCTGCCGATGCGCCGCTGCGCGACATGACCTTCAAGTTCTTCTACGGGCGCTTCAACAACCACGAAGGGCAGATCGCGCAGACAGATGGGACAGCCCAGGTGAACCTCGACCTGCGCAACCTGCTCTCGCTTCAGCTCTTCACATCCACGAGCGGGGTTCGCACGACCTATAGCGACGAGTTCCTGCCCTACGACACGAACGGTTTCCAAGTGGGATATAAGACCGCCACTACGACCCCGACCACGATCACGTACAACGGTGGGCTCTACCAGCACGGGCACCTCACCTCGTGGTCCTACGTCACGACGCAACCGGTACTGCATTCTGTGAACCTCTCGCTCGAAGCCGATGAGAGCCTGTACGCGCCTGGTATCGACTCGACGGACCCCGTAGCTCAGCAGTGGCTCGAGCGGTCAAGCCTGGATTGGCAGTTCAGCCGGGATGCGTCGGTCGTCATCGGCGCGCGCCGCATCATCGGGCGCAACTTGCCGAACTCCTTTCAAGCTTCGGACGTGACCACCGTTGCGCCGTGCGGCACGCCCAACGGCGAGAACCCTTTCGACTGCGTGAACGCAGGCAACGTCAGCTTCGCGTTCCACCTCCTGCACGCGCGCGACGAATACTACGTCGTCTACGGGAACCCCAACAGCTTGGCGACGACGCCTGCGCTCTACGTCAAGTGGATCCGCTACATCGGCGCGGAGAAAGGAACCTAGGCGCCCCGGCGAAACCACGAGCGCCATGGAGCGCGCCGTTGACGAGCATCTCGTGCACCGGCTCGAAGCCTTTAGCGACATCGTCATCGCACTGAGCTTGTCCGAGATCGCCTTCAATCTGCAAGTGCC
>DASPVP010000018.1:0-17478 GCA_035622315.1 Candidatus Acidiferrales bacterium
GCTTGTGCGAAATATGCACAATGGTGTGAACAGGGTTTCCGACATCTAGCGAGCGGGACCCGAGCGCGATGAGGCGCTCTCATTCCTAACAGGTCTTTTTCGGGGCAGCGACAGAGCGAGGAGTGGGCGGCGTGCAAGCGCCGCTTCAATTTTTTCCGGGAGGACACGTTGCTCGCACATCGCCCCGCGGCCGAAAATCTTCAAGACCTCCATGCGTTCGCGACGCTCGAGCGCACGCTCGTGGTGCGCAGCGACACCCCCGAGATCATGGAATATTTCTGTGCGGCGTACCGCCGCGCGATCGTCCCCGTTCCGGTTTGCATCGACGATCGCACCGACAGCGGCGCGATCCTCGCCGGTAATGGAGAGACCTGGCTCGAGTTCAACGGCCAGCCGGTCGAACAGACAGGCGACAAGCCGACCACAAATTTCCGGCTGGCGTTCTACGGCGCGAGCAAGCTCATCCGCTTGAGCTTCCGGCAGAACGGCGCGTGGCGCTCGCTGTACGCCGCCGCGTTGCGCCTGGGCGATCGCGCCATCTTGGTGTCCGCCGATTCCGGCATCGGCAAGACGACGCTCGCGCTCGAACTTATGCGCCGAGGCGCGCGCCTCTACACGGACGAGTTCGCCTTCGTGCGCCGCGACGACGGTTTCGTGTCGGGCTTGCCGCGAGCGCTCATGATCCGCGAGCGGACGCTCGCCATCTTCGGCGATCCCAGATTGCAAAAGGTCTGCGAAGCATCGCAGCCGCGGACGCCGCACGGAGACCGCGTCTGGGATAACATCGACGCGGGCGACGTTTTCGGGGACGATGTCTTCGCCACGCCGGCGCCGCTCGCCGCAGCGTTCATGCTGCATCGTGCGGATGGCCCGCCGAAGAGCGAACCCGCGAGTCCGGCGGTCGCCGCCGTCGACTTCACGCAGCGGCTCAACGCCGACGCCGCTGGCTTCGCGCGATTCGTCGACACGACGGAGATGTTAGCCCACACACCATGCTACCGCGTCACCGCCCAGACGCCGGCGGCGGCCGCCGATACGATTGAAGGACTGCTCTAGAGATGGCGTTCATCCGCGCCGATCAGTTGGTGGAGATCGACGTCGAAGGGCCGCGGCGTGCCGACCTGCTCGAGCGCGCGCATCATGGCGTGCGCTGGGACTGGTTCGGCCGCCCTGTGGAGTTTCGCTCGAATCTCGCGGGGGCGGTCGATGCGTTGCGCAGCCGTTACCAAGCGTTTCTCACGAGCGCGTCACCCCAGCTGACCAGCTGCGCCGTCGCACCGGACGACGAGCCGCCAACTTTTTTCACCGACCCCGGCGAGGCGTTTTCGCATCCGATGGTCTTGAACCGTCCCGGCCCGCTCGCGTTCTTGGCGGATGCGGTGACGACGCGCGCCTTCTTCGAGGTCCACCCGACCCTATGGTCGTTCCACGCCGCTGCGCTCCGTGTCGGGGACGTCGCTGTTGCGATATCCGCGACTTCGACCGGCGGCAAGTCCACGACTGCCTTCGCGTGCGCGCGTCGCGGCATGGGTCTGTATTCGGACGAGCGCTGCGTGATCGAAGATGGCCGCGCGCTGCCGTTCCCTCGCGCCGTCAACTTGCGATCCGGCGGCATCGAGCTCTTGGCGGCAGAAGACGTGCCGGATCCTTTCGGGCTCGGCTTGCGGCTGCGAGCGCATGGCGCGCGCGATTGGGAATCAGCGCAGATCGCAGACGTTCTCGGTGCATCGCAGATGCCCGCGCCTGCCACGCTCGCGAATATCTTTTTCATCACAGACAGGGCGGATCGTCCGAGCGCGCAGCCCCTCGGCCTCGAGCCGGCACTGAAACTGCTGCTGGGAGCCAGTTTCGCAGGACCACGCCCTGGGATGGACCGTTTGGCGGCCGCCACGCAGCTCTTGCGGCAGGCGCGAGCCTTCGCGCTTACGTTAGGAAGCCCTGACGACACGGCGCAGCTCGTCGCGGCGACCGCGTCGAAGAGTCGAGCGCTGCCGGTGGCCGCCTCCGCATGAGCGCCGGCACCCAATCGCGCATCGAGAATCCCACAACCGCCATCGAGGCCGTGAAGCTCTTGGTCGGTTCGCAGAGCGCACCGCGCCTCGCCATGCAAGGCAGGAGCATGCTGCCGTTGCTGCACGAACCCATGGTGCTCGAACTCGCGCCCGCCGGCCGGCTCCGCGTGGGCGACATCGTCGTGTTCGAAGATGGCGGCAAGCTCGTCGCGCACCGCGTGACCAAGCTTGGCAGCGGCGCACTGCAGACGTGCGGCGATGCGCGGCCCTGGGCGCCCGAGCATCCAGCGCCGGGCTCGATCGTGGGGAAAGTCAAAGCCGTGCGCGCGCACAGCGGCGAGAACGCTCCGGTCGTCGACACTGCCGGTTTCCGCATTCGCGGCGCGATCTACGGGCGCACGCGGGCGGCGCGCGCACTGCCGTTCCGCTGCATGGCGTTTGCGCGTAGGCTGAGCAAAGCGCTGCCTTGGCGGCGCGAGCGTCCGTACGCGGCGCTCGTCGAGGCGATGAGCGCGTCGCTGCGCGGGGATGACGAGGCTTTTCAGCGGGCTCTGAATCGCGCAAGTGCATCCGCGTTCGCAGCGACCGCACGCCGGCATGGCTGTGCCGCGACGTTGTTGGAGGCCCTGCGCCTGCATGATGGTCCACAGCCCCAAGCAGCGTTCCTTCGCGGAGCGCTGCGAGCGCAAGGCCGCCAAAGCGTTGTGATGTCGCTTGTCGCGAAGAGCAACGCCGCAAGTCTGGCGTCGGTGCTCGCCAAAGCCGAGATCCCCTTCGCCCTCCTCAAAGGCGCAGCGCGATTGTATGCGGACGAGCCGGACGCGACGCTGCACGCGAGCGGCGACTTCGACGTGCTCGTACCGACCGACCGGCTCGCCCAGGCGATCGCTGCGCTGCGCTCGCAAGGCTACGACGAGCGCCGCTACGCAGACGTGCGCGACCGCTATCTCGCGCACCATCATCACGCGGCGCCCTTGTTCCCGCCGGGATTCGGTTTTGCCGTGGAGCTGCACACCTCGCTCGCGCCGCCAGGAGATTTATCCACGCGTCTCGATTGGGAAGCCTTGCGTGGGCGCATGAGGTCCTGCACGGGGCCGGCGGGTGAGGTCCTCGTCCTCGACCGGGTCGGTGCCGCGTTGCATCTGGCCGTGCACGCGATCGGCCAGCGACGGTTGCGCGACAGCTTGTTGCTTGCTCGTCTGCTCGGCGCGATGAGCGAGGGCGAGCGAGCGGAGCTCATCGCGATCGCAGCGCAGGAGCGCATCGATCCGATCAGGCTGCGCGCGTCATTCGCGCTCGGCGCACGCCTCGCGGGGGTGACGTGGCCGTCGGATCGCGTCGTCGAACGGTATCTCGAGTGGACCTCGCGGCGTGAGGACGTTCCGCTTTTCTTTGCTCAGCGCAGCCAGCTTGCCGAAGGATGGTACGCCGCGGGCGGCAAGATGACGCGACTCGCTCTACAGCTCGTCGACTCGCGCAGCGGACTCGACGAGGAACCGGGTGCACGCACCGCGTGGCGGGTCGCCGGACGCGTGCTGGCGAGCGGCGTGGCATTCGGATACGCGGGTTTCATGCCGGGTACAAGGTAGGCGACCACATCATCGCGCGCACGATCAAGGAGAACGACTGACGTGAACCCTCGCAAAGCAGACGATCTCGAGATCCGCACGGTCGGCGACGAGGTGCTCGTGCATCATCTCTCAGCGCAGAAGGTCCACATCCTCAACAAGACGGCGGGCGACATCCTGGCCCTTTGCGACGGCGCGCGCAGCAAGGCCGACATCGTGACGTCGATCTGCGCCGCGACAAAAGCGGACCAGGCCACGGTCGAGCGCGATATCGACGATTTGCTCGCCGAGTTCGCCAAGCTAGGCCTCGTTACGGAATAAGCTAGCGGCCGTACCGGCCGACGAGCGTCGTTTTCGCGAGCACGTGCCCCGCGATCGCCCTCAGCAGCGTCGGTCCTGCGGTGAGTTCGCTCGTGCCGGGCACCGAGCTCATGTCGAGCGCGTAGAGCGTGAAGACGTAGTGATGCGCGGGTCCGGGCGGCGGGCAGGGTCCGCTCCAGCCGACATTTTGGAAATCGTTTCTTCCTTGTATAGCCCCCTGCGGTAAGTACGCGCCGCTGCCGTTCCCGGCACCCTTCGGAAGCTTGGTCACGTCCGGCGGGATGTCGAACATCACCCAGTGCCACCAGCCCACGCCGTTGCGCGCGTCCGGATCGAAGACCGTCAACGCGTAGCTCTTGGTCTGGTCAGGGCCAGGCGTCCATGCGAGCGGAGGCGATGCGTTCTGGCCGTCGCAGCTCGCCCCCGAGTAGATGTAGATATGCGGGATCGCGCCGCCGTTCGCAAACGCCGAGCTCGTCAGCGAAAAGGACGCGGCTGCTGCTTGCGACGCTACTGCGAAGAGTGCAATGAGAACGCAGATGATGTCTTGAACGCGCACGCACGCTCGTTCGCGATAGAAACCACCTGGTCCCGCGACCATGTAGGGGGCGATTGCAAAGCGCCCTATCAAAGGTGTAGGGGGCGATTGAAAATCGCCACGCCTAAGGTGTAGGGGGCGATTGAAAAATCGCCCCTCTTTCAGAGGAACATGAAGAAGATAGGCGTCACCGGCGCGTCCGGATTCATCGGCAAGGCACTTGTCGCTGCGCTCACCGCACGCGGCGATTACGTGCGAGCCTTCGTGCGCCAACCCGACGCCACGAATCTCAAGGCCCCAGTGGACGTCCGCACGCTCGACCTCGCGAGCGCACGCATCGCGGACATCGCCGCGCAACTCGAAGGGCTTGACGCGGTGTGCCATCTTGCAGGCGAGACCGTCGCCGGGCGCTGGACGGCCGAGAAGAAACGCAAGATCCACGACTCGCGCGAGCTGACCACCCGCAACCTCGTCACCGCCATGTGGGAATGCACGAGCCGTCCGGGCGTGCTCGTCTGCGCCTCCGCCTCAGGCTACTACGGATCGCGCGGCGACGAACCGCTCGACGAGACCGCGCCGCCCGGCGACGACTTTTTGGCGCACGTCTGCATCGATTGGGAGCGCGAGGCGCAAGTGGCCGAGGAGTTCGGCACCCGCGTCGTCCGGTTGCGCCAGGGCCTCGTGCTCGGACGCGACGGCGGGGCGCTCGCCGCCATGCTGCCACCGTTTCGCTTTGGTTTAGGCGGGCCGCTCGGGTCGGGCCGACAGTGGTGGCCGTGGATCCATCTGAATGACTTGGTAGAGTTGTGGCTCTTCGCGCTCGACCGCGAAGATCTCAGCGGCCCGATGAATGCGGTCGCGCCCGATCCCGCGACGAGCGAACGTTTCGCGCAAGCCCTCGGCCACGCGCTTTCGCGCCCATCGCTCGCGCCTGCGCCGGCATTCGCGCTCAAGCTCGCGCTCGGCGAGTTCGCGCAGTCATTGCTCGCAAGCCAGCTGCTGTTGCCTGCCGTCGCACAGGATCTTGAGTTTCATTGGCAACACCCGCATCTCGAAGCCGCGCTACTCGATCTGCTCGATCCAAGCGGCCGCCGGACGCCGCGGACGCAGACGTTCGCCTCGTCGCAGCTGGTAGACGAGGATCTCTCCCGCGTCTTCGCGTTCTTCTCGGACCCGGCCAACCTCGCGGCGCTGACGCCGCAAGCGATGCGCTTTACCATCCGAACGCCGCTCCCGATCGAGATGCGGCGAGGTGTCGTGATCGACTACAGCCTGCGGGTGAGCGGCTGGCCGGTCCACTGGAAGACGCTGATCACGCGCTGGGACCCGCCGCATGCCTTCGAAGACGTGGCGCTGCGCGGCCCCTATCTCTTATGGCGGCACGAGCATACCTTCGAAACGAAGGATGCCAAGCGCGTGGAGTTGCGGGATTCGGTGGAGTACTCTTTGGGATTGGCGCCGTTCTCGGACGTGGCGCTAAAGATGGTGGGCCGCAGGCTCGATGAGATCTTCGCCTATCGTCGGGCCCGGGTGCAAGCGCTGTTGCATTGAAAATGCGAAGCGCGCTGTGCTAGAAAAAAACGGTCGGGAAGACCCGACCGTTTCAGCCGATGCGCGTCCCCCAGCCCTGGAACGGTCCGTCGGAAACCGGCGGGGTCACGATCGTCGGGCGGTCGGTCAGCGTAGCGATCCCTCGTGTCAGAGCCATGATGTTCTCCTTGCTTTGCGATTTGGTGTTGGTTTTTGCTTCCGTGCGTATGTATCGAAGAAAGCACGATTTGTTTCACCTCGAAGACGCGAGTCCGCTCTTAACGATCCGAGGAACGCACATGTGCGGAGGTAGCAGCCGTTCTAGATGACAATTACAGGCCCATGACGGCGCAAGAGTTTCGCGACCATCTCATCGCACATGGCGAGCTTGACAACGTCATGGGGGAGATGCAGAAGCTCGGTTTCGGTGTGGACTTTGTCGCACGCGAAGTGCTCTCGGGCGATGGAGACGTCACGGTGTCGCGGGTCGCCATGCTCTGGCAGGGCATGCCGAACAAGCACGATCGCAAGCGCACGCGTCAGCTGCTGGAGACGCTCTCCCGAGTCGGCCTGCTGAAATCCAAAGGAGACGACGAGACCTTCGACCGGGTCTAGCCGCCCTTGCTCCATTCGTATGCGTTCCAAGTCGGCGAGAACGGTGACGGATCGAAGCCGCGCAGGTCCGCCGCTTTGCCATAGCCGTAGGTCGGCGCGTAGAGGAAATCGTAGGGTAGCGCGGCCGCGAGCGCGTGCTGGATTTGGACGTAGAGCGCGCGCCGGGCAGATATGCTCTGCTCTTCGAGCGCGCGACTTTCTAACTCGTCTAACGCCTTGTCGCAGAAACCCGCGTAGTTGGCAGCGCCGCGACAGGTGACGAGGTCGGAGTCGTCCGGATCGAGCCCCGCGCGCCACACGATATACGCGAGATCGTAACGCCCCGACAGCAGCAACCCGCGTTCTCCCGCTGGCAGGTAGAACTGCGCCAGGCTCACTTTCTTGATCGTGACCGCGATGCCGCGCTGTGCGAGCATCTGCTGGACGTATTCGGCGGTGCGCACCGCCGTGTCGCTTTCGGGGAAGGTTGCGAAGGTCAACTCGAGCTTGTGCCCATCTTTGCGGCGCATGCCGTCCGGACCGCGTCGCCAGCCGAGCGCGTCTAAGCGCGCATCCGCCGCACGCGGATCGAAATCGGGCAGCCTCACGTCGCTTGCGTGCGCCCACGAAAACGGCGGCTGATCGCTCTGCGCCACGGCGTATTGTCCTGCAGTGATGGCTGCCGCGAGCCGCTTGCGGTCGATCGCCATGGCGAGCGCGATCCGCAAGCCCTCGTCGTCGAAGGGTGCGCGCCGGCAGTTGAACGCGATTGCTCCCACGCCCGCAAACGGCACGTACGCAAAACGGAGCCCGGAGCCAAACCCGAGCGCCAAGCGCTGCGCGGGTGAGAGCAACGACCAGTCAAGCTGGCCGCTGCGCAGCATGGTGAGCGAGGTGTTGGTGTCGGGGACGATATGCGCCACGACGACGGGCGTCTTCGGTTTGCCGCGGAAATATGCGTCGTTCGCCGCGAAGACGAGCCGATCGTCACGCTCCCAGCGCACGAGCTTGTACGGCCCGGACCCCACGGGGTGCAGATCGAAATCGCTATGGCGCAGGTCGGTCTGGTCGCCGAACAGGTGCTGTGGCAGAATCGGCACTGGATGGGGACCGTAGGTGAAGAAGGTCGCGACCGCGGGCGCCCACGGCGCATGCAGGCGCACGAGCACCGTGTACGGATCCGGGGCGACGATAAGATCGATCCGATCGTAGCCTTGCGTGCTCGCGACGTCGTTGTGTGGATCCATGATCGCTTGCCAGGTGAAGATGACATCCGAGGCGGTCACCGGCGCGCCGTCCTGCCAACGCACCCCTTCGCGCAGATGATAGACGATCGTCCGGCCGTCGAGGCTGATGCCGTGGTTGGCGCGCGAGGGCACCTCGAGCGCGAGATCGGGGATGAGCCGCCCGCGCTCGTCGACGTCGAGGAGCATGTCGAACATGAGATGCTCGATCTGACGCTCGTCGTCGCTGCGCGCAAGCAGCGGATCCAACGTCGCGGGATCTTCAGACAGGTTGAACGCGATCTCGCCGGGCCGATGATGCAGGACTCCGCCATGAAGAGCGCAGCCGCCGGCGCCAACCGTCATGGCGAGGGCTATGCAGAGAAGAATCGGGCGGATGACGAAGCTGACGGCCGTGCGCACGTCAACGATCCCGGTCATCGCGCTGCTCGCCGTGGCTGCATTGCAGATCGCATACTATTATCCACGTCTGCCGGCGCTCGTCGCCTCGCATTTCGATGTGTCTGGCATGCCGAATCGGTACGAACCCAAAGCCACGTTCCTCGTGCTCTACGTCGGCGTGCTCGTCGGACTCGCCGTCGTGTACGTCGTGATACCCCGTCTCATGCTCGCGCTGCCGGTCGAATACATCAACCTGCCGAACAAGGCGTACTGGCTCGCCCCCGAACGCCGCGAGGCGACCGTCGCGTTCTTCATGGACCGGTTCACGATCTTCGGCGCAGCCACGCTCGCGCTCATCGTGCTCGTCTTCCAACTCGGCTTCACGGCCAATCTCAGCACGCAGACCTTCCCGAGCACCACCGCCTTCTGGCTGCTGGGCGCGTACGGGGCGTTCGCCGTCGGCTGGCTCGCGACGATGGTCCTGCGCTTCTCTCGCGTCTAGGGCTCGAAGGGCGGCACGCGCAGGCGCTTGGCGCCAGGCGGATAGTTGCCGTCGGGATGCCGCGCATCCCACTCTTGACCGAGCATGACGAGATACTCGAAGTTCTCGTATGCCGCGTTGCCGTTCATCATGCGCAGCGCCCCCACCACCGGCGCGAGCAGATCCCAATACAGCTGCGGCGAGCTGCAGTCGAGGTAGTACTCGGCCGAGATCATGTTGTTCTTCACGTACGAGCCGAGCCGCTCGTAGTACTCCATCGCGATGAGCTCTTTATGCAAGTGGTGGTCGATGGGGTGCTCGAGCAACTCGCGCCGGAACCCCGGATCCTTGAACTTGTGCGGGAAATCGTGCGTTAAAAAATCGAACGCGTCCTGGATGGCCGGCTGGTACGCCATCTCGAGCACCTTGAGCAGTCCCTGGAGATCGTTGCCCGCGCGCAGATGGCGCAGTTGCACGACGGCCGCGATCGCCGATGCTGCGATCACGAGGAAGGTCCCAATGCCGACGATGGTGTTGACGTCCTCGAGGCTCATGCGCTCTCCCCAACCGTTTGGTGCTGACGGCTCAATGCCTGGCATAGGTTGACCTACCGCCCGGACCGAAACCTCTCATCTCAAGGACGATGCCGCTCTTCGACAACCTGCGTAAGATGTTCGTCCGCAAGCCGGAGATCCGCATGCCGCGGCGCTGGCCGCGCATGGTCATGACGGATACGGGCATGCTCATCATGCCGGGCGACCAGCGCGAACCCGTGAAGCTCATGAATCTTTCCGGCGGCGGCGCGCGCATCCGCACCTCGTTTGTGCTGCCGGCGAACGAACGCGTCACGCTCTCGTTGAAGCTCGGGGCGGTGAGCCGGCACGCGTTAGCCGCGCAGGTGGTCTATTGCCAGCGCGATCCCCAAGGGCTGCACTACGACGGGGGTTTGAGCTTCGTGGGCGCCGACCGCGACGGCATACCCGAGGTGCTGGCGTTCCTCGAGGATGAAAAACAGCGCCGCTTCGGCACCAAAGACGCCTGGCGTAACTGACATCTCGCAGGTGCCTGCGCGCGCGAGTTGGCTCACGCGCTCGGTCGTGGCGATCGGCATCGCGAGCCTCTTATCCGACGCCTGCTACGAGCTCGTCATCCCGCTGTTGCCTGCGCTCGTCGTCGCCCTTGGTGGAGGCGCGCTCGCGCTCGGCGCGATCGAGGGATTCGCCGACGGGCTTGCCGCTCTGTTCAAGCTCTGGGGCGGCGTCGTCGCGGACCGGACGAAACACCGCCGCGCGCTCACCGCGACCGGGTATCTCGGCGTGGGCATCTGCATGCCCGCCATCGGCTTTGCAACGTCGGTCGTCGGCGTTTTTGCTTTGCGCGTGGGCGGCTGGATCTGCCGTGGTTTCCGCAGCCCGATCCGCGACACGCTGCTCGTCGACGACACCGACCCGAAATTCGTCAACCGCGCGTTCGGCTTCACGCGCGCGCTCGACACCGTGGGGGCCGTCATCGGCCCCGCGGCCGCGATGCTGCTCGTCGCGCTGCACGTGCCCGTCGCTAAAGCGATTCTCTTCGGCTTCGTCCCCGGCGTCTTGGCAGGCGCCATGTACGCCTTCGTGCGCGAGCGGCCGCGCGCCGTGCCGGAAGCCAGACCGCTCCACCTCGTTCTGGCAGCATTGCCGCGCGATTTTCTGCGCTATTTGCTCGGTGCAGGCATCTTCGGCCTTGGGAATTTCTCGGCGACGCTGCTCGTGCTCGTGGCCATGCGTGCCTTCGCGCCGCAACTCGGTCCGCTCGCGGCGACGACGCTCGCCACGGGCCTGTATCTCGGCCACAACGTCGTCTATGCGTCGCTCGCCTATCCCGCGAGCCTCGTCTCCGAACGGATCGGCGCGGGCAAGATGCTCCTGCTCTCATTCTTGGCGTTCGCCTGCGTCGGCATCGTGGTCGCGCTTGCTCCCACGCAGCCGGGCGCGATCATCGCTGCATTTATTCTCGCAGCGGTCGGCGTCGCCGTGCTCGATCCCATGGAGGCCACGTTCGCGACCGAGCTCTTGCCGGCTGACCGTCGCGGTTCGGGGTTCGGTGCGCTCGCCGCAGTGAACGGGATCGGCGATCTCGTGTCGAGCCTTGGGGTGGGAGCGCTCTGGCAGGTCGCCGGGCCGGCCGTCGCGTTCGGCGCGTCGGCTGCGCTGTGCATCGCGGGCGCCATCGTGCTCGCACCGCTCGCGCTGCGCCGCTCTTCAGTCTAGAACGGCCGCGCAGACAGCCGTTGCCATTGGCCGCTGCTGCGCGACCATCGCTCGACCGAGCCGCTTTGGGTCAGCGGCCCGCTCCAAAATGACCGGTCGACGATCGCCGTGTCGCCGGAAACGGTCGCACGCACGCTGGCGAGCGGATAGGGCCAGCCCGCATATTTGACGGCGAACGCGCGTGCCTGATCGAGGCTCATGAGGGTGATCTTCGTCGAGTCGATCGTCAACCCGTCCAAATTGGTCGCAAGCGTGACATGCGCGGAAGCAGGCAACGCGGCGATCGCGTCGAGCGTCGGCTGCGCGAGCGCGGCTGCATCGTGCACGTCGAAGGCGGCCGCAGGCAGCGACGGATCGCCCGCCGGAGCGAGCTGCTGCTGCTGGAAGACGTTGTCCGATCCGATCAGGTTCGAGAAGAGCTGCGTCTGATCGACGCGATATGCGGAGAGCGGTCCCTCGTCGCCATCGAGCCGCCAGCCTGGCGTCGCACCCCACACAAGCCAAAAACCATTGGGCAGCGATGCGAAGAAGAGCTGCTCGCCCGCGTACGTGCCGCCGGTCGCCGCGCCGCTCGCGTCGCCCAGACGCATCAACCAGATCTCCGCGCGACCGAGCCACGGACTGGTGTAGGCGATCCACACGCGGCGATGGTCGAGGCCTACGGCGCCCGGATCGCCGGGGATGGTCGCCGCCTGCAACCAGGCGATGCCGTCGCGCGTCCACCACAAGGTCGAGGTCGCGTCGGCGAAGGCGCTCCCTGCGAACAGGCGCAGCGACGGCGCCGCGCCCCAGATGCGCCCGTCGTCGGTACGCCCGAGGACCGCGAACGGGAATTGCGGCGTGCCGATGAAGCGGAAGCGGCCGCTCGCATCGCCCATGAGAAGGCGGCCGAGATACGAGGCGATCCACGCGTCGCCGACCGAGTCGCCGATCGGGTAGACCCGCCACTGCAACATGGCGGCGTCGAGCGCGTCTTGGTCGGGGCGCAGCGGCGGCCACAAAGGATCGGCCGGTGCGATGTGGCGCATAGCGTACTCGAGGTCGGTCTCGCTGCCTTCCTCGCTTGGCAACGTGAGATCGACGTGCACGTATTTGTTTTTCTGCCAATAGGTCAGGTCGCTGCTCTCGGGGCGGGCGAAATACAGCTGATCACCCGCGCCTGCGCCGAATCCGTCGCCAACCGAGTAGGAGAGGTCGTTCGGGACCTGCGGAAACGAGAAGCTGACGAAGTCGTCCGTCTGCGCTACGATGCGCCGCACGCCGTAGGTGAAACCGAAGTACACGAGGCCGTTGCGATAAGCGCCCTGATACACCACGTGGCCAAGCGGGGCGATCGTGGTGACCGCGTCGCCGTAGGCCGAGCCGGCGAACGAGACAGGAACGGCGTCTTGCGCCCCTTCGCGGGCGATCTGCGGACCGGCGTGCTGCGAACGATCCACCCACACGAGGAAATTTCCCACGATCGCGAACGCGCCGTCGGCGGCGGTGCCGTGGTCGCGTAAAGTTCGCGCCCCGATCTGCAACACGAGGTAACGGCCGCCCGCGGTCTTCGCGATGAAGAAGCGGCCGTCACCACCCTGCGCGAGGACGGTCGCATCCGAAGCGGCGCTCGATGCCATGCGCAACGCGGGCAAAGGCACGCCGGCAGGTGCAGCGATGGCGAACTGATTGCGCCGGTCGCCGTCTTGCACGAAGACGGTCTGCTGGTTGGACCATGCGATCGCCCGGGCTTGCCCGTCGATGGTCAGTTGCGTGAGGGTGCGCCGGCTCGCATCGATGACGAACGCTTGCACCGGATCGAGCGAGCTCCAACCGCCCGAGAGCGTCGCCCCTGGAAACGTGGCCAAGAACGCGGCGCGCTCGCCGCTCTCGTCGAATGCGACGCGTCCGACGATCGTACCGTCGAGCCGTCCGAGCGGCAACGCGAGCATGTGCAGGTGCACACCGTCGGGAAGCTCGGCGTCGTAGCCCGCGCTTGGAGGCACGGTCGGGCTTTGCGCGCACAGCGACACTAAAAGCAGCGCGAAGCCGATCGGGCGAACAGGAAATCGCATCGCCGGTCCTGCAGGCTTCAAGCGACGTGCGCATCACTCATCTCTGGCGCTATCCCGTGAAGTCGCTGGGTGGAGAGCCGCTCCAGGCGACTAGCCTCGATCGCGGCGGCATGCCGTTCGACCGCTCGTATCGTCTGGTCGATGAGGTCGAAGGTCGCGAGGGCAAGCCGCTGACCGCACGCCAGCTGCCGAAACTGCTCTCGTTCAAGGCCTCGGCCACCGCGGGGGGCGGCGTCCGGGTCGCGGCGCCTGACGGCGCGACCATCGACGCAGGCGACGAGCTTGCAGTGATGCTGCGCTCCAAGTTCGACCGTGCCTTGCGCGTCGAAGCCGTGTCTTTTGGCGCGTATCCGTTTTTCGACGACAGCGATCTACTTGTCATCAACGCGGCATCCGTGCGCGCGCTTGGCGAGGAGATGAGTCTGCCCGTTACTGCGTTACGCTTTCGCCCGAGCATTTTGCTCGACGGCGACGATGCGACGCCCTATATTGAAGATGATTGGGTGGGTCGCAGCTTCGCCGCGGGCACCGCAGAGATCGCCATCACGCAGCGCAACATCCGCTGCGTTTTCACGAACATCGATCCCGACACGTGCGAGGTCAATCCCGATGTCTTGCGGCACATCGCCGAACGGCACGAGCAGTGCTTCGGGGTGTATGCGCGCGTGGCCAAGCCGGGAACGATCTCGGTGGGCGACGAATGGCGCGCACTCACGTGAGGGTGCGTCAACGTAGGGGGCGATTGCAAATCGCCCCGAGGATAGCGCGTCAATGTAGGGGGCGATTGCAAATCGCCCCGTGCGAGGAGGGCGTATGAGGCGCGATAGATCCGCCGTGTTCTCAGCGATCGTTCTGGTCGCGGTGGGCGCGGCGCTTGCAATCGGTTTCTCCCAGGGCTCTGCAGCGATCAACTATATCTATCAGCCCCCGGCCGGCTGGCACCGCACGCAGTATCTCGCCCGCGGGCTCGGGACCTGGATGGACCCAGCCACTGGACAGTCGATCACCGTCAGCGCGACGAACTACGCAGGAACGCTCGCGCAGTTCAGCGCCGAGCAAGTCGCGAGCGTCAACGGTATGGCCGGCGCGAAGCTGGGTTCGGCGTCTGCCTCGACCGTCTGCCGCTCGCACCCTGGCTACTACCTCGCCTACGAGGCGCCGGAGAACGGACAGCCCACGATACACGAAGAGATGATCGCGATCTATGCCGGAGTCGCGTACCAAGCCATCTACCGCCATCTCAAAGGCCAGTTGTCGCAAGACTCGGCGCGACAATCCTTGACGACGCTCTGCGGCGGCGTCGTGCCTGTCGCGCAGCCTGGCGTCCAAACCGTACAACCCTTCGTGCGGCCGAGCGCGGCGCAGACGCCCTACCTCGGCCCGACCGCCGCGCCGGCGACGCTCGGACCCGCGGCCCCTACCGTCACCCCTACTTCAGGACCATGAGGAAACAACAAGCATGAATCGCACCATCGGGCGGATCGCGATGACGATCCTGGCGCTTGCGCTCGCCTGCGGCAGCACCAGGTCCGCCAATGCGAGCGCGAACCCATACGCGAGCGTGCCTTCGGTGGGTGACAGCGTGCGCTTCGACGGTTCCGCCGGCGGTGAGACCAAAGCGTGGGCCTATCCCAGCCAGAACTTGCTCGAGTCGTTCTTGCGCAGCACCATCGACGCGTCGTACCAATCGCAGTCCTACGATCAGTACCAAAAGACGATGTCCGCCGTGCTTGCGAGCTCGCTCGAGTTCCCTAACGGCACGAGCGCCGTGGTGCAGCGGGTCCAGCAATTCACCTACCGCGGACATCAAGACATCGAGGTGCAGGCCCGCATGAACACCGGTCCCTATCACGTCCTCGTCTGGACCACGCCTGCCGAGCTCGTCAGTGCCGCAGGCCATCGCTATCTCCACTGACCTCGATGGCGACGTTCGCCGACGTCCTCAACCGTAATCCCGGGCTGCAGCGTCGGCTCTTTTTTCTTGCCCGCCGTTTCGTCGCAGGCGAGCGAGTCGAGGACGCGATCGAGGCGGTCGCGCGGCTCAATGCGCAAGGCATGTCGGCGTCGCTCGATTTCTTGGGCGAGGACGTTTCTCGAGAGGAAGAGGCCCACAAGAACGCCGCTGTCTACTGCGACACGATCGACCGCATCTGCGCGCGCGGCCTCGATGCGAACGTGTCCGTCAAGCTGTCGGCAATCGGCCAGTCGATCGCAGAAGATCTCGCACTTGCGAATCTCGAGCGTATCGTCGAGCGGGCCCGTCCGCACGGCATGTTCGTGCGTCTCGACATGGAGGGTTCGGCCACGGTCGACTCCACCTACCGCATCCTTGACCGCGCCCTCGCGCTGTACGACCAGATCGGACCGGTCGTCCAAGCCTACCTGCACCGCGCGGCGGCCGATGTCGGACGCATCATCGACCGCAAGCTGCGCGCGCGGCTCTGCAAGGGCGCGTACAAGGAGCCCGCAGCGATCGCGATCCAGCAGATGCCCCTCATCCGGCGCAACTACATCGAGCTTGCGCAGCGTCTCATGACCGAAGGGACGTATCCCGGCATCGCGACGCACGACGACCACCTGATCGCCGCGGTCAAGGCGTACGCGCTCGAGGCGTCGTTGGCGTCCAGCCGTTTTGAATTCCAGATGCTCTACGGCATCCGGCCGGAGGCGCAGAAAGCCCTGGTCCGCGAAGGCTATCGCATGCGAGTGTACGTGCCCTTCGGCACGCATTGGGCGGGCTATTTCTACCGGCGTCTCGCCGAGCGCAGAGAGAACGTGATGTTCGTCGTGCGCAACCTTTTCGGCGGCTAGACAGCCATGGGGTTTCACTTCAACACGGTGTACGTGAAGGACGCAGCGGCGCGGCGCGTCAGCGACGCGCTCGTCGAGCTCATGGGCGAGAGCGAACGGGTGCAGACGCGCGAGCGCGGCCTCGAACCGACACCGGAGACATCTACTGCGAATAAACGCGTGCGCAGCTTCGCCATTCTTCCAGAGCGAGATGGTTGGGTGGCGCTGCTCGAGGATGGCCAGTCGCTCGACGACGGCGGATTGGCTGAGGGTCTCTCCGAGATCTTGCAGACCGAGACGCTTCAGCTCGGCTACAGCGACACGGAAGGCTCGTGGTCGTTCACGCGCTACTGGGAAGGCCAGCCGCTCGAAGCGGGTGGTTCCGACGATGAGGACTTCGACGCGATGGCGCTCGAGTTCGTCGATGCGCAAGCCTTGCCGCACTTCGGTCTCAAATATGAAGAAGTGGCTGCGGCCGCAGGGCCCGAGGCGCCCTCACTTGCGGGCGCGCTCGGATTCGTCGGCGATATCGTGCCGAACGTGCCCATCGGGACCGAGGTGTTGACCTTCCTGCGCCCAGGCAAGCCGCTCCCAACCTGAAAAGGGGCGATTTTCAATCGCCCCCTACATAAGAGAAGGGCGATTTGCAATCGCCCCCTACATCAGCCTTGGGGCGGTGTTCCGCGCGTCGCGAACGGCGGCGCGAGATAGACGTGCTGGCGCAGCTCCACGCCTTCGGGTGCCAACGCGGAGACGGTCACCCGCACGGGATCGACGAGACCTTCCGGAATCGGCACGAGTGCCGTGGTCTGCGCGAGGGATCGCTTCATGATGATCTTCGTGCCCGACGCGACGACGAGCGACAGATCCATGCAGTGCTGTTCGCTGAACGACACCGCCATGAGGTGCGGGTTCACGTAGTGCGCGGACAAGCCCCAGAGCGCTGGCGGCGACGCGGCCAAGGTCACCGGCGCGGCGTGTTTGCTCAGATGCAGCTCCCTCGCGAGCTTGCCGCTCTCTGTCACCGTCACCGCTATCGCCTTCTTGCCGAATCCGACGAGCGCTGATGCGGCGTGCGAACTCGCGCGGAACGCGCGCGTGATCATGGGGACTCGGCTGCGCAGTACCGGCGAGGCGTAATAGTCGCGCTGCGCCTGCGTCATGCCGATGATGAATCCTTCGACGGCGATGATCGTCATCAGAATGGGCAGCGGCTTGACGCGCCACTTGCCTCCCAGGTATTGGAACACGGGCCACCACGGGCTGATCCGCCGGCCTGGAGCTTTCCCGGCCGCTCTTCGCGCGGCCGCAAGCTCGGGCGGCGGCGCCGCGAGCTGCCGCTGCGTGACGTTGGTGCTCGCTGCGATCGCCGGCGGAGTTGCGGTCGCCGTTTCGGTAGTCTGCTCTGCCTCTTGCGGCACGAAGTCCGGGAGCTTGCGCTCAAGCACGTCCTCGCCGGGTTGCGGTAGCCAGGAGAGCGAGAGGAGTTCGTCCTCATCGTCAGCGGTCGAGTAGATGGGCATGAACGGTTCGAGCGCTTCTGCGATCCTCTGCCACTCGATCGTGGCCGCGGCCTCGCCGTCGCGATAGCGCGCCCGCAGCGTGACGCAGTCGGGGTGATTCGTACGGCGCGCGGCGTTCCAGCGAACCTCGATATCGAAGGACACCTGTCCGCCGAACGGCACCGACACCGTGCGCTTGCTGAACGCGAGC
>DASPVP010000019.1:0-3418 GCA_035622315.1 Candidatus Acidiferrales bacterium
GCGATCCAAGGCCCGCGTCAGTTCCCGCGAGCGTTCCACGCGGATGCCGACGCCGCGCTCCTCGAGATATCTCGTGTTGCGCTCCTCTTGTCCGGGCAAGGGGCGCAACATGATGATGGGCAGCTCCGTGACGAGCGCCTCTGAACTCGTAAGTCCGCCCGGCTTGCTCACAAGCACGTCGGCCGCACGCATGTAATCGTAGACGTTCGAGATGAAGCCCACGACCTTCACGCGGTGACGCAAGGTCCTCGCGACGTCGCGCAGACGCCGTTCGAGCGCCGGATTCTTGCCGACGACCACCACGGTCTGCACGGGCACCGTCAGACGATCGATGGCGACGAGCGCGTTCTCGAGCGGCCCGATGCCGAGGCCGCCGCCCATGAGCAACAACGTCGTCGTGTCGGGCGGAATGCCGACGATCTGGCGCGCCCGGCGTTTGCTCGTCTGCGCAGCAAAGCGCGTGTCGATCGGTATGCCCGTCACCACGACTTTGCTCGGGGTCACGCCGCGCGACACGAGCGTTTGGCGCATGGCCGCGGTTGCCACAGAATAGCGATCGATGTTGCGATGGATCCAAAATGGGTGCACGACGAAGTCGGTCACGACGCCCACGACCGCCGGCGCGTCTTCGAACTCACGCTTGTACTCGGCCATCACGCCGCAGGGGAACGCATGCGTGCAGACGACCACATCTGGGCGCAGCTCGCTCACGTAGTTGCGCAAGTTGAGCGCCGTGTAGCGATGCAGCCAGGTCTTGAACGCGGAGATCTTGGTCGCCCGCTCGGCCTGATCGTAGGCGAACTTGTAGAGCTGCGGCAGCAGCTTGACGATGCCGATGTAGCCGTTGCTCGCGACGCGATGGAAGACGTTCGATGCGTAGCGATACGAATCGACGACCTCGCAGCGCGCGCCGGGCAGACGCTCAAGCAATGCGGACGACACCGCCTGCGCCGCGGCGGTATGCCCCTCGCCGACGCACGCGGAGAGGAACAGCACCGTCGGCGTAGGCGCACGCAGGCGCAGCTGCGTCCGGCTTACCTCGACTGCTATTTAGGCATCCTCCTCATCGTCTGCGTCGTGCTCGAGGAAGTCCTCGAGGATCTCTTGCGCGAGCTGCTCGTTCGAGACGAGCAACCCGCCATCGTCCGTGACGATGAACGCATCGCTCGACTCGCAGTAGCACACCGCGTAGCGAGTCGACGACGCCTCATCCTCCACGATGCCGACGACCTCGAACTCCTGCTCCAGGTTCGCGGCCTGCGGCGCGGTTCGCGTTCCCACGATGATCGTGTCCGCGATCTGCACGCGCTCGGCCGCTCCGAGCGTACCGTTGGATTTCTTAGGCGGAGGCTCTTGCCGCACCGCGTGTATTTCGGGGCGATTTTAGCGTTGGCCCTCTCGAATCCACGGACTTAATGAAGGAACCGGCGCTCCGCGGCTTGCTGCTCCTCGAGCGTCCGCGAGAATTCGTGCCTGCCGTTCCCACGATAGACATAGTAAAGATAGGGCACCGACGCCGGATGAAAGGCCGCGAGAAGCGATCGCTTCCCAGGATTGGCGATGGGTGTGGGCGGCAAGCCGCGATGGCGATAAGTGTTATACGGGCTGTCGACCGCGAGGTCGTGGAACGACAGCACTTGCTTGTGCTGGGGCAACGCGTACTCGATGGTCGCATCGATCTCGAGCGGCATGCCGATGCGCAGCCGGTTGTAGATGACGCCTGCGATGACCGGCCGCTCGGCATCGACCTTCGCCTCGCGCTCAATCATGGAAGCGATCGTGACGATCTGGGGGATCGAATACCCGAGATGTCGCGCGAGCTCCACGGCGTGCGCTGGGAGATTCTTTTCGAACTCGGCGGTCATGAGCCCGGCCACTTGCGTGGCGCTGCCGTGGCGCGGCACGAGATACGTATCCGGATACAAAAAACCCTCAAGCCCATGGCTGCGCCACGGTCCGACGGTGAGGTCCGTCGTGTGCACGACGGTCATGAATTCGGCGCTTGCATCGAGACCGCGCCGCAACAGCCGCGCTGCGATCTGCGCCGCGGTGAAGCCTTCAGGAATCGTGACCCAGACTTCGGCAGGCCGCCCGCCGGCGGCAAGCACGTCTGCGACTTGGGCCACGGTCGCGTGTGCGGGGAAATCGTAATCCGCGGCTTGGATGCGGGTGGTTAGCTTGCGCGCCCGCAGATACAGCGACAGCGCTTGCGGCCACGAGACAACGCCAGAAGCGCCCAGCTGCGCCGCGATATCGTCGACAGTCTCGCCCGGCGCCACTTCGACCGTCACGGGGCTCACCGGTAACCGCCGGTCATCGTAGACAACCCACCAACCGAACCCAGCCGCAGCAGCGATCGCAACCACTATAGCAAGAGCGAAGAACGTGATGATCTTACGCATGGACGCTAGCCGCGCCGCGTTCCGGCGAGATAGGAATTGAGGATCTCGACCGCGGCGACCGCGTCGACGTGCTGCCGGCGCTTGCTACCTGAAAGGTCGAGCTCGCGCAATTTCTTCTGCGCGGACGCGGTGGTGAGTCGCTCGTCCTGGCGCACGATCTCACCGTCGAAGTGCGCGCCAAGCTCGGCAATGAAACGGTCAATCTTCGCAGCTGCTGGCCCAACACTGCCGTCGAGCCGGATCGGATAGCCGACAACGAGCGTGCGCGCATTGCGTTCGGCCGCCAGACGCACGATCGCAGCCACGTCGTCTGCGAACTTGCCTCTCACGAGCGTGGCGAGCGGCACCGCCGGTACGCCCGCACCCTCGCAGACCGCGACGCCGATACGGACCGACCCGACGTCCAAGGCGAGCACGGCGCTCATCGTCTCGCGACCTTCGCCTTTATGCGAGCGGGGCTCTTCGCCCGCGAACGGCGCCCCATCTGGTGCTCGACGAACGCCCGTGAGGCGCGCTCCACCGCCGCTGCATTGCCCTTCTGCAAGCCCGCAGGGTCGGTCCAGGGCGCGAGCGGCAGGTCGCGCCACGCGCGCAAGCGAGTAAGGTCGCCCGAACTGACGGAGATGAGGTCGGATCGCACGTCGGCCGAACCTTCGCGGATAGAGCGCACGCACGCATTGCAAAGCAGACCGCCCGCCTGGGGTGACAGCCACGCGCGTCCGCCAACGAGGGGCCGCCGTCCGAGCACCGCGCCGCAACGCGCGCACGCGTCGAGCTCCGGAGACACACCCAGCGCGACGAGGATGCGCAGATTCATCACGGCGAGCAGCGCGTCGAGATCGGATGCTTGCGCGAGCGATTCTTGAAATCCGCACAGCGCTTCGTAAAGCTCGGGCACTGCCATCTGCGGTTCGCAGAGCGCGTCGACAACCTCGGCGACATACGACGCGGCCGCGAAGCGTTCGGGATCGACCAGCCGCTCCCAGATCGCCGACACGATGCGCGCGCTCGTGATG
>DASPVP010000020.1:0-11318 GCA_035622315.1 Candidatus Acidiferrales bacterium
CGTCGCTCCGTCAGGCTTTCGCCCATTGCGGAAAATTCCTCACTGCTGCCTCCCGTAGGAGTCTGGGCCGTGTCTCAGTCCCAGTGTGGCTGGTCGTCCTCTCAGACCAGCTACCCATCGTCGCCTTGGTGGGCCGTTACCCCGCCAACAAGCTAATGGGCCGCAGGCTCCTCGATCCGCGCATTGCTGCTTTCATCACCAAACGATGCCGCTCGGTGATCGTATCAGGTATTAGCTAACCTTTCGGCTAGTTATCCCGGTCGGAAAGATAGATTGCCTACGTGTTACTCACCCGTCTGCCGCTATCACGTCTCTTGTATTGCTACAAAATGGTGACCGCTCGACTTGCATGTGTTAGGCACGCCGCCAGCGTTAGTTCTGAGCCAGGATCAAACTCTCCATTAACATCTTGCGATCCCCGGTGCGTCGCGGGTTAGACGACGCAGTAAAACCAGGGTCAAATCTGTCGACGAGCGGTTTGTGGCTCTTTAGCTTGCACCGCGCGATCGGCTGGCGATCGGTGCGCGGCGCTACAACATCAGGGGGGCTAAATCCAAGCCTGATGAGGGTCGTGCCGTCTCGGTCGATGTGGATCGACCGCTACAAGCAGCGACATGAATTGATTTCCCCCGAGCGTCAGAAGAAACGAAAAGACCGGCTTACGCCGGCCCCGTCTTCGCACTCGATGGGACCCACGAATTATTCGCGTTTGCGCTGTTTAGTTTTCAAAGAACAGGCTGACGTTTCAAGATGGCCAAACGGCCTCAAATTCGTCCCTCCAAGTGTAGGCACCTGGATTTTTGCCACGCAGGACATTGTAGCATCGGGGTTCGGGCGAGTCAAGGCAAACACGCAGAGGTGTCGCCTGTCCCGCTGGAACCGCACAAAAGTCGCGCTCCGAGCCCCTTTTTGACCTGCGATCTATCAATAGAACGTGGGCCGGCCCCAATTGGTTCCGGCCCGAAGCGACCTAGGTACCTCCGCAGACCACGTACTCGTCTGCGACTTCGTCCGGATTGACGAGGTTGTTGCAGCGCGCGATGAGCTGGACCGGATCGGAGTCCACAAACGGGGCGGCCTCCATGGCGATCGGAAAACCGACGATGAGATGATCGTTCGGATCGACCGCAAGACCGGTGACTTCGACGCTACGGAATCCGGGCTTCGTGATGAAGAGACGGTATTGACCCGGCGTCAGGCGTTGTAGATGGAACACGCCATCCTTGCCCGTTTGCGACGACCCGGCCCAAGCGCCCCCATTCGCAAAAAACGCCGTGACGGAAACGCTCATCAGTGGACGCGAGTGCTTGGCGTCGGTGATCGTCCCTTGGATGCTCGACGTGCCCTTGGCCCCCGATGCAATCGCGGGGCTTGCTAGGACGATCGCGAGCGCGAGGATCGTGAAGAGTTTGGGCATCTGTGGCCCTCCAATTCGCGCGCGGACCGGTCGATCCGCCGCTACGACGGCCGCGGCTACATGGCACCGCAGCGCGGGCGGACCGAAGGTCCGCGTCCTTCTTGTTCCCGCTAGCGCATGGTCGCAAACGGCCACCAACCTGGCCTGCAGCGCGCCCTTGCAGCGCCGGCTTGCGCTTGCTTTCTGGGCGTGTGACGCTCGTCACTGCCTCGGTCGCCGATTTCATCCATGCCGATATCTTCCTTTAGATGAGTACGTTCCCGAACGTGAGGGCGCTCGAAGGCGCCGTCTTTGCGTCCGTGGAGGATCGCCTGAGCGCGCTCCTCGAGCATGGGCTTGGACTCGCGCCCACCGCGCAAAACCTGGAGGCCTTCGCAGAACAGTGCCGCTATCGCGCCGCGGGTCTCGACATCTCCGAGCCGGCGTACTACGATTTGCTCGCTTCCGGCGGACCATCCGCGCGGACTGAATGGATCGCCCTTTCGCCCGTCCTGACCGTTGGCGAGACGTTCCTCTTCCGCGACACCGCGCTGTGGAAGCTCATCGAGCGCACGCTCCTTCCCGATCTCGCAAAACTGACGCGCCCGCTCTGGTTGTGGAGCGCGGGCTGCTCGACGGGAGAGGAAGCGTACACGCTTGCCATCGCCGCCCGTCGCGCGATCCCCGATCATAGTTTCTCCGTGCTCGGCACGGACGTCAATCCGAAGGCGATCGCCGCTGCGCGCGTCGGCGTGTACACGCAGTGGTCCCTGCGCGGCGTCGAGCCGACCCAACTGGACGGACTCATCATCTCCGGCACCCAGACCGTCCGCGTCCATGACGACGTCAAGCGCGAGACGCGATTCGAGACGCACAACCTGCTCGACGAAAAGGCGTATCCGCCAAGCGGCCTGAGCTCCTTCGAATGCATCGTGTGCCGCAACGTGCTCATCTACATGACCGTGCCGGCTCGCGCGAAAGTCATCGAGCGCCTGTCTTCGTGCCTGACGCCCGGAGGGGTCTTGATCCTCGGACATGGGGAGGCGACGGGCGTCATGCTCGGCGATCTCATCGTCGAGCGGCACGATGCGGGCGTCGTGTATCGCAAGCCGCTCGGCCCGGCCGCCGTGAAGCTCGCGCCGCCGAAAACCGCGACGCGCAAGCCTAGTGCGCGCACCAAGGAAGGCAACCGTACAACCCGCCCGCTGCCGCGTGCGAAGAGCGCGCCCAAAGCGGTCGAGAGCAAGCCCGAGCTTGTGGAAGATCGCAGCGAGCGCTGTCGCTCGTTGCTCGCGGTCGCTGCGCGCCAAGCCCGCGCGGGTCAAGCCGACACCGCCGAGCGCAACGCCGCGCTCGCGATGGCCGCAAATCCCTTGGATCCAGAGCCGCATGTGCTGCTCGCAGCGCTCTATGCCGCGCGAGACGCGTTCAAACAAGCAGAGACCGCGTTGCGACGCGCGCTCTTCCTGGATCCGGCCTGCATCCCAGCCTTGTGGCAGCTCGGCACCTTGTATCGCATCACCGACCGCAACCGTCAGGCCGCGATCACCTTCGCACGCTTGCTCGCGCGCTTGGAAGGATTGCCGCCCGACCAGGAAGCGCTGCCCTTCGACAACCTCACCGTGTTGGAACTGACGACGTTGTTGCGCGCTGCGCTCGGAGAACCCGCCGGTGCTTGACGAACAACACGAGTCCCCCGTCCTCTCGGGCGCGGCTGCACACCACACGCACTTGCTGGCGCGCGTGGGCAGCTTCACGATCGCGGTCCCGATCGGCGTCGTGATCTCCATCCACGAAGCGCCGCTCGTCTTCCCGGTGCCCTGCGCGCAACCCGGGATCGCAGGCGCGATCCGATTCGCGGGCATCGCGATCCCCGTCTTCGATCTTCGCCGCAGCTTGCGGTTGGAGCCAAAGAGCGTCGAGTCGAGCGATCGGCTCGTGCTCGTCGATGCTGGCGTGCGGATCATGGCGCTCGTCGTCGACGAGGTGCTCGAGTTCGTCGCGATCGATCGCGTCACCGAGGAAGCTGCGAGTGCGCTGTTCGGCGACACCCCGGTGAACGCGAAGATCATCGCGGGCATCGCCTGCGCACCCGAGCTGTGCGCCATCATCGACCCGGCAGGCATCCTCGCGCCCGACGTCTGGGATGCCGAGACGATTCGCAACGCCTACGAAGATACGATCGAGGAATCGAACCCGCTGCTCGCTCGCACTGCGGCGCTCGCGGAGATCCCGAAGGCACCGACTGCCGCAGGCATCGAGGCAGCCATCTTCGTCGTCGCAGGCCAGCGTTTCGGCGTGCCGCTAGCCGCCGTCGTCGAGTTCTTCAACCAGGCCTCGCATGCTCCGATCCCCGTGCGCACCAACATCGCCGCCTCCTTGCTGAACCGCCGCGGCGAAGCGGTCATGATGTTCGACCCGCGACCTGTTTTGGGATTGACTCCCGGACCATTGGCCCCGCTCGTGGATGGACTCGTCCTGTCCGGCGACCGGTGCGCGATGGCGATCCCGGTCGACAAGCTCGAAGGGCTGGAAATCCTCAGCCGCAGCGACTCGAGCATCCGCCCCGCCCGTTTCTGCGCGTCTGTCCATCCGAGTGCGGCAGGCGCGATCCTGCTCATCGACGTCCCCGCGTTCTTGCACCACGCCCAATCCGCGTTCGGCAACCGGCCCCCGGCTGCCGAGGCGGTCGCCTAACGAGAGGTTCCCATGAAAAACCACGGCACGCTCCTCAGCCTGCGCGATAAGTTCTTCAAAGAGAAGACCATCAGCCGCCGTATCTGGAGCATGGTCGTCTTGATGAGCGGCATCGTCGCGGTGCAGATCTTGCTCGTCATCGCGCTTCCTCGGGTGATCTTCAACCAAGAGCGCAGCATCATCGATAGCCTCGAGCCGGTCGTCACGACTTCGACCGACGTCCGTCACGACGTGCTCTCGATGATCGGCGGCGCCGCGCAGTGGGGTTTGACCGGCAAGCCCGCGGACCTCGCGCTCTACCGCCAAGGCCTCGCATCGCTCCCTAACGACATCACCACGCTGAAGATGGTGGGCGAGTCGAACCGCAGCCCAGACTTAGACGACAAGATCGACGCGCTCGCATCGGCGGCGCAGGACACATTCACGACGGTGCAAGCGATCGTCTCGGGCGCGGACGTCAATCCCGAGCACATCAACCGCCAAGTCGCCGCCGGATTCGACGAAGAGCGCAGCCAGTTCGCCCGGTTTATGACGGCCGAGCGCGACTTGCGTCAAGCCGTGGAGAGCGAGCGCGAGCTCAGAGAACATCAAGCCGCCACGTTGATGGGGCTGCTCGTCGTGCTGCTCGTCGCGACTTCGCTGATGGTCGCCGGGATCGCGTTCTACGTGGCCAAGCGCAACGTCGAGGCGGTGACGCACGCCGCCCGAGCGCTGTCCGACGTCTCCAACGCGATCGCAGCAGGCGACTTCACCGGCCGGGTCGATCTGCGGACGGACGACGAGCTCGAGCTGTTGGGCGCGGCGTTGAACAACATGGTCGAGAAGCTCGGCAGCTCGCTGCAGCAGGTGCAGAGCACCGTGAACGAGTCGACCGTGGCGGTCATGCAGATCGCGACCACTGCGCAAGAACAAGAGCGCATGACCACCCAGCAATCGGTGGCTATGAGCGAGATCTCCCAGACGATTCAAGAGCTCAACTCGTACTCGCAAAACACCTCGTCGCAGGCCGAGGCGATCTCCGCCAAGTCGTCGGAGAGCGCTGATATCGCTCGCCGCGGCCGCGCGGACGTCGAGACGAACGTGTCGATGATGCTCGCGCTGCGCGACCGGTTCCGTCAGACGAGCGACCGCATCGCGCATCTTTCGGAGCAGATCACGCAGATCGGCACCATCACGCGGACGGTGGCGGACTTTGCCGCGCAGACGAACTTGCTGGCCCTCAACGCAGCCGTCGAGGCTGCGCGCGCCGGCGAGCAGGGCCGCGGTTTTGCCGTGGTCGCAGCGGAGATCCGCAAGCTGGCCGACCAGAGCAAGACCGCGACGGAGCGCATCGACGCCCTCACGCGCGAGGTGCAACGCGCCTCTGACGAGTCGGTCATGGCCATGATTGAAGGCGGCCGCAACGTGGACGACAACGCGAGCCACGCCGCGCAGACGGGCCAGGCGATCGCCGAGATCATCGAGACGCTGCAGCACACGGTCGAGTCGATGCAAGAGATCGCGCTCGCCGCGAAGCAGCAGTCGCACAGCATCGAGCAGGTGACGCAGAGCATCACGGGCGTCAACGCCGCCATGCGCGACACGGTCGCTGCGACGAGCCAGACGCAAGAAGCGACGCAGCGCCTGAACGACTTGGCGCTTGGTCTCAAGCACATGGTGGCTGCGTACCGGATCTAGGCCAGATGGACGCGACCCCGGCTGAGCTGGCCGAACTCAAGAGCGTCTTCAAGGCGGAGTGCGAGGAGCACCTGACCGCCCTCGATAGCCTCTTGCTCAAGCTCGAGCAGGCGCCCGAGAACACGCTTGTCCTCCAAGAGACCTTCCGCCGCGTGCACAGCATCAAAGGCGCTGCGCGCATGGTCGGTTACGGCGGACTGGAAGGCGTGGCGCATGCGATGGAGAGCATGCTCGCAGGCGCCCGCGACGGCAAGCAACATCTCACCCCGGCGATCATCAGCGCGTTGTTCGAAGGCGCCGACGCCATGGGCGATCTCGTCCGGACCGACATGGGTCGCAGCGAAGCCGAACCACGCGTGCAGAACGCCCTCGAGCGCATCCTGCTGCTGAGCGGCGATGCGGGCGAGGCCGGGACTGCGGTCGAGCGAGCACGCCACGCACCTGGTGAGAGCGCACCCATCCAAAGCCAAGACGTCGTGCGCATCAGCTCGCAGAAAGTCGACAGCCTGCTCGCGTTCCCGGGCGAACTCGTCCGCGAGCTTATGGGCGAGGAGCGGGAGCTGCGCGAGCTCACCAATCTCGTGGAAAGTTTCTTCGACGCGGCCGAAGGCGTGCGAGCAGACGTCGATGCTCAGCGCCGCCAGGCCGCGCTCGAGCGCATGCTCGCGCTCGTCGTCAAGCGGCGCGAACATGTCCGCACCTTGATGAGCCAGATCGGTGAACGCGGATTGCGCCGCTCGCGCACCCTCGAGGACCTGCGCCACGGACTTGCAGGCCTGTCGATGCTGCCGTTCCAGACGATCCTCTCGGGCATGCCGCGCCTCGTCCGCGACACCGCGCTCGAGCAGGGCAAACGGGTGGAGCTCAAAGTTATCGGTTCCGACGTCGAAATCGGCAAGAGCGTCCTCGACAGGCTCATGGAGCCGATCATCCAGCTGGTCAAGAATGCGATCGCGCACGGCATAGAAACGCCGGAACGCCGGATGGCACGCGGCAAGAATCCGGTCGGCACCGTCACGATCACCGTCACCACCGGCACCGCACGCGCGACGATCGCGGTCGAAGACGACGGCGAAGGAGTGGATCTCGCCCAGATCCGTGGGGCGATCGTGGGCGAAAACCTCGCAAGTGAAGCCGAAGCGGCGGCCATGAACGAGGCAAAGCTGCTGTCCTTCTTGTTCAAACCTGGGTTCTCTACGAGCGAGCGCGCCGATAACATCGCAGGCCGAGGCGTCGGCCTCGACATCGTCGCCGAACGCGTCAACCAGTTGCGCGGCACGTACCATGTGGACACGCGTTCCGGCCGCGGATTCACTTTCTCGTTGACGGTGCCCGTCAATCTCCTGTGGTCGTCCGTGCTCGGAGTGCGCGCGGGCGAGTACGAGGCGTGCCTGCGGCTCGGCGACATCCGTGAGGCCATCATCTTGCGTCCGAGCGAGGTGGTGCACATCGACAACCGCCTCTGTGCCACGGTCCGCGGCGAAGCCGTGCCGCTCTTGCCGCTCTCCTTCATCGGCGGGGGCGACGCCGAGGTCACCTTTGGATTGGACAGCCAACTCACCGCGCTGATCATCGAGTATGGCGAGCGGCGCGCAGCATTCATCGTCGACGAACTGAGCGGCATTTCCGACGTGATCATCAAGAGCTTGCCCAAGCCGATCGGCACGCTACCCGGCATCGCCGGGTGCACGATCCTCGCTTCGGGCAAGTCCGTCTGCGTGCTCGATGGTGAGTTCTTGGTGCAAGCCGCCCACGAGTACAACTCGGCAGGACGGGTGCGCCACGTGCAGCCGGCGGTGAAATGCTCCGTGCTCGTCGTGGAAGACTCGATGACCACCCGTACGTTGCTGCGCAACATCATGATCAGCGCCGGCTACGACGTCGAAACTTCGGTCGACGGCGCGGATGCCTGGAGCAAGATCCAGCAGCACCGTTACAATTGCATCGTGAGCGACATCGAGATGCCGAACATGAACGGCTGGGATCTGTGCGCGCGGGTCAAGCGCGACGGCACGTTCGCGGACACACCTTTCGTGCTCATCACCTCGCTATCCAAAGACGAGGAGCGCCAGCGCGGGCTCGAACTTGGCGCTGATGCATACCTCGTCAAAGGCCTCTTCAACGAGCAGGAGCTCCTTGACACCGTGGAGCGATTGGTGACATGACAAAGACTCGCTGGTCGCGCGTGCTCATCGTCGAAGACTCGCCCACCGCCGCACGCATTTTGGTGGATGGCATCAGCCGCGACCCGCGCCTCGCGGTCGCAGGCGTAGCGTTGACGGCGAACGAGGCGGTAACGCTCGCGGAGCAGCTCAAGCCGGATGTCATCACGGTGGATCTCATGCTCCCCGACGAGACCGGCCTCGACGTGGTCCTGCGCGTCTTGCGCACCCGCTACGTCCCGATCATTGTCGTGACGGGGCTGCCGCAAAACGGCTCCAGCCTCGCCTTCCGGTCGCTGCTCGCGGGCGCCGCCGATATCATCCTTAAGCCCTACGGAGCAGGCGAGCAACTGAGCGAGTTCTTCGTCGACCTCAACGAGCGCATAGCGTCGCTGGCCTCAGTAGCCGGACCGACCCATCGACCGGGCTTGCATCGTCCGGCCCGCCGCAAAGTCCAAACGAACGGCGCGACCGTCGGCTGCGTCGTGGTCGGCGCGTCGACCGGCGGTCCCACCGCGCTCGTGGAATTCTTGAGCGCCCTGGGCGCGAACTTCATGGCCCCTGTCGTGATCGTCCAGCATATCGCTGCGCCCTTCGTCGAGGGCCTCGTCCGGTGGCTCAACCAAGAGACCCCGCTGCCCGTGAAGCTGGCCGCGGACGGCGACATGCTCGAACCCGGGCGCGGCTACGTCGCACCAGCTTCTTGCGATCTTTCTATCGCGACAGGCGGTCGCTTGTCGGTGGCAAGCGTGCAGCCCAATCGCGCGCACATCGCACCCAGTGCGGACGCGCTCTTCGAGTCGGCTGCGCTCGTCTACGGCTCGCGCTGCGCCGCCGTCTTGCTCTCAGGAATGGGGAAGGATGGCGCCGCGGGGCTTCTCAAAGTTCGCAATCGGGGCGGCAAGACGTTCGCCCAGGATCAACGCAGCTGCACCGTGTTCGGCATGCCGGATGCGGCCGGACGCATGGGGGCGGTCGATGCGTTCGCCGAACCACGCGGCATCGGCGCGTATCTCCGCAAGCTCATCGGACAGCCGGAAAGGATACTTGAATGAGCAAGACTGTGCTGCTGGTCGACGATAGCGTCACGCAGTCGTTCCACTTGAAGCTCGCGCTCGTGCGAGCCGGCTTCAAAGTGGTCACCGCGGCGGATGGGCGTAGCGCCCTCAAGCATCTCGACAGCGAGAAGGTCGACGTGGTCCTGGCCGACGTCATCATGCCGATGATGGACGGCTACGAGCTGTGCCGGCAGATCAAAGACAGTCCCAAACACGGCAAGCTACCGGTCATCTTGATGAGCGCGCTCGGTGAGACCCACGACCAGTACTGGCGCCAGCACGCGGGCGCCGACCTCTACGTGGCCAAGACGGCCGACGCCCAAAAGCTGATCAAGGCGATCGAGGACCTGGTCGCGGGCAAGAAGGTCGAGAGCGACGCGTAGCGGCGCTCGCCATCAACGTAGCGACGCTCGTCAGAGGCGGCTCGGCGGGAACAGCAGGTCGAGCCCCCGTCGCACGACGAGCACCGCGCCCAATACCATAATCCCCCAGCCGTAGAAGTTCACGACGATCCCCTGCTTCATCCCGAGACCCAGCCATCTCGCGCCGACAACGATGAGGACAGCACCAACGACCAGCCAAACCAGGCTCTTCGCGGTGCTCGGCCGCTCGTAAAGTGGGCGCTGCTGACCCGAGATGAGCGACTTGCTCGGCTTGGGTGTCTCGATGCGCATTTGGGGCACGTGCATCTCGAGCAACAGCGCCGTCTGCGTGTGCGGCCGCTCCGCGATATACGCCCCGAGCAGCTCGGGATCGGCGATTCGGGCGAAGTCGTCAGGTGTGGCTGTGGTGGACGTCAGCGCGACAGGACATTTCCGATCCACGATCATTCGATATTCTCCATCGATTGTTTTCACCGCGAGACGGGTGCCGTCATACAGCAGGGTCTGGGCTGCGATCGGCGCCTGTGGCCACTCGCCCTCGGGCGCGTGCTCCCGTCCGGTCGCCACGAAACTCAGGAAGTCTGCCTCGATGCCTTGAGGCCGCGCGCTGCTGTTTTCGCGAAGACCGAGCGTCACGAGACACGGAAAGGACACCGCTTGGGGCAACTGGACCACGAACCCACCGAAAGACCGCGCATAATCGGCCAGCAGTTCAGGCGTCTTCATCGATGACGCGTTTGATCGACATGCCCCAGTGGAGCTTGCGCTCGAGCGTCTGGAAGAAATATCCGCTGTCGAGGCGCACGAAACGCACCGGCTGCTCGGCGCGCACGACTTCCACGACCGCGCCAGGGGCAAGCTGGAGGACCGGCTCGCCATCGACGAAGAGCTCGGTGCCCTCGCAGTCGTCCGGCAGCACGACGCGGATGACTTCCTCCGCGCTCACGATCAGAGGCCGGCTGAAAAGGGTGTGCGGGCAGATGGGGGCGATCCCGATCGCCTGCAGTTTGGGCGCCATGATGGGTCCGCCGGCGGACAGGAAGTATGCGGTCGATCCTGTCGGGCTTGCGACCACGACGCCATCCGCGGGGATCGTCGCGATGCGTTCGCCTGAGAGCTCGATGCCGAAGTTGACGATGTGGCCAAGATGTCTGCGGTCCAGATGCACGTCATTGACCGCGTAGAACGTCTTTTCCGAACCCAGCACTCGAGCGCTCAGCGCGAGACTTTGTTCGGTCGGCGCGCCCGAGCGCAGGATCTGTTCGAGCGCATGCTCGTACCCGTTGCGGCCGACCTCGGTGAGGAAACCGACCCTGCCAAAGTCCACGCCGACGAGCGGGATCCCGAGCGGTCCCGCCAGATGCGCGGCGTGCAATAATGTTCCATCGCCGCCGAGCGACACGACGAGATCGGCCGCCTGCGGGAAGCGATCGGATCCTTTGACGCCGTCAAGAGCCAGCTCGTTCGCCTGCTGCGGGCCGAGCTGTAGCGTGACTTGGTTCCGTTTTGCGATATCCGCCAGCGCACGGGCGGCATGCACGGCAGCTTTGCGCCGGAGATCCACGTACAACGCGAGGTTCGCGATCGGCCGGACGGTCATCGGTCGAGCGCTTCGTGGGCAGCGCGCACGACCCCCTCAATATCCAGCCGTGTGACGGCTCGCGCATCTTTGACGCCCCCGAGCAGAAACTCTATGTTCCCTGCGGGCCCTTTGATGGGCGAATGGGTCAGCTGCTGAGTGCCGATGCCACTTGATGCAAATGCTTTCATCACGCGCTCGATCGCTTCGGCTTGGGACGCGGCTCTTCGAACCACGCCGCCGCGTTCGACGGCTTCGCGACCAACCTCGAACTGGGGCTTGACGAGCGCCACGACCTTGGCCCTTTGCGCGAGCGCCTCGCTGAGCTTGGTGGCGAGCTTGACGAGCGAGATGAACGAGACATCG
>DASPVP010000021.1:0-18687 GCA_035622315.1 Candidatus Acidiferrales bacterium
TGCGGCACGTTCAATGAGGAGAGCGCAGCGCTCGCCCAATCCGGCACGGTTGCGGCGGCGTTTTGGGTCGGAGCAAAAGATTCAGCTCCGCCGTAGCCGCGGCTTGCCACCGGTTTACCCGATGGTTGCGGCACGAGCACTCCTTCGGTCGCAGTCTTATTGACGAGGTAGGTGCGAGCGACGCGATCGACGTCTGCCTTGGTCACCTTGCCGATCGCCGCCACGTCTTCGTCCGGTGAGGTCGTACCCTCCACCGCGAGCGCTTCCGACCAAGCGTCTGCCAAACCAGAGATCGAGTTCTTGTTGAACTGGTCGCCCGCGATGAGCTGGCGCTTCGCCGCATCGACCAGATCTTGCGGCACGCCGTTGCGCGCGTAGCTTGCGATCACCCCTTCGACGAGATGCAAAGCGGAGAGGGGGTCGCCGCCTTGGGTCGCGCCGTACACCATGGCAGAACCGCCCTCGGGCAGCGTGCCGCCAGGGATGAAACCGGCACCCAACGCTTCGCCTGACACGACAAGTCCCGCAAGCGCGGCGCGCTGATTGCCGAGCGCTTGGGTCAGCACTTCTGACGCTGCGTAGTCCGAACTACGGTAGCCGGGAAAACGATATGCCGCGAGCACGATCGGTACCGAGAAATCAGACGTGAGGGTGACGCGAGACGACTTGAGCGGTCCGAGCTTTACAGGCGTCCGCGCGGGCAGACGCGCGCTCGGGATAGTCGCGAAATACTGCTGTACTTGCGAGAGCGCCATTTGGGGATCCACATCCCCGGTGATGACCAGGATCGCGTTATTGGGGTGATACCAGGCGTCGTAGAAGGCCTTGATCATGGCCGCGGTCGTCGCCTGGAACGAGGGCCGCGTGCCCAGCGCGTCGTGCGCGTAGGGCGTGCCGGCGAACATGTCGGCACGCGCCGCGGTCAGGAACTTGTAGAACGGCGCGGAGAGGTCGCGGGCGACCTCTTGCTCGATGGCGCCTCGCTCCTCCGACCAGTCTTGCTGCGTGTCGAGCACGCCGCGCATGCGGATCGACTCGACGTGCAGCACGATCGGCAGGTCGTCGGCCGGCACGGTCGACTCGTACTGCGTCACCGTGTCTTGCGTTTGCGCATCGATGTCGCCGCCCATCGAGGCGTTGATGTTCGCGAGCTGGCCGGTCGAAAGAACATCGTTGCTGCGGAACATCATGTGTTCTTGGGCGTGCGCCATCCCGGGAAAACCGGCCGGCGCCTCCGCGGAACCTGTGAGGTAGTTCAATTCGACCGTGACCACCGGCGCGAGCGCGTCGGGGACGATCACAACCCGCATGCCGTTGGAGAGCGTGGTCTGGAGCGGACCGGCGGACGGTGCGGCTGCCGTCGCATCGGAAGCGCGTAAAAGAACCGCCGCCCCGACGGCGACGGCGCACAGCAAGAATCGCATCGCGCGAATTTCCGCCCGGCGCGACAGCCGACCTTTTCAGATACGAGGCCTGCGAACGGGGCGATTTTCAATCGCCCCCGACATTGCTCGGGAGGAGAGGCGGAGGTGCCGCCCCGGGGTGCGCGGTAGCCCGCACCGTGGCGCAGACGGTTGACGGCGATCGCGCGGGCGAGCTCGTGCTCTTCGGCTTCGAAGGGACCAACGAACGCGACCTGCCCGCCGATCTTGTCGCCCAAGCGAGCGGGGTGATTCTCTTCCGGCGCAACATCGAAAGCGCAAACCAGGTGCGCGGCCTGACCGATGCGATCCGCCATCTGGTACCAGCCGACAAGCCGCCGCTCGTCGCGATCGATCAAGAGGGCGGCCCTGTGTCGCGGCTTGCGCAGATCGGAACCACCACGCCGTCAGCGATGGCGCTCGGCGCTGTGCGCGAGCCTGTTGTCGCCGAGTCGATGTTCGCGCTCATCGGCGACGAGCTTGCAGCGCTCGGGTGCAACGTGGACTTTGCGCCGGTCGCAGACGTCAACTCCAATCCGCAGAACCCAGTCGTCGGCATCCGCTCGTTCGGCGACGACCCGCACGCGGTAGCGCTCTACGTGCGCGCCGCCATTCGCGGGCTACGCGCTGCCGGTGTCGCTGCGACCGCCAAACATTTTCCCGGCCATGGCGACACGACGGTCGACTCGCACTTCGGCCTGCCGACCATTCCTCATGACCTCGCGCACGTGCGTGCCGTCGAACTCGTGCCCTTCGCCGCCGCCATCCGTGAAGGCGTCGACCTCATCATGACGGCCCACGCGATCTTCCCCGCGATCGATTCCGCCAGGCCCGCGACAGTTTCGCCTGTTATTTTGACCGGGCTCTTGCGCGAAGAGCTCGGGTATGACGGCGTCATCACGACCGACTGCATGGAGATGGAGGCCGTCTCGGCTCACTACGAACCGGGAGAGGCAGCGGTCCAGGCAGTCATCGCGGGCGCCGACCTCGTCTTGTTCTCGCACACGCCGGAGAAGGCGCGCGCGGCCCAGCGCGCGCTGCGCGAGGCGGTCGCGAGCGGCCGGCTCTCGCACGAGCGGCTCGCGCGCAGTCTCGCGCGGCTCGCGCAATTGCGTGGTAGGCTTTCGGTGGCGCAACCTGCGCTCGCAAGGGTCGGCAGCGCCGAGCATCAGCAAGCAGCGCTCGCGGTCGCGCGCCGCGCCGTGACACTCGTGCGCGATCCCAAAGACGTCATACCGTTGCGCTTGCAAAAGGCCGAACGGCTTTTCGTCGTCGAGTTCGCCGGCGGCGGATCGGGCGCGGAAGAGAAAGAGCGCGACGAGCGCCCAGCGATCGCCGCTCCGCTCGAGGCCAGTGGTGCCCGCCTCCACGAGCAAGTACGGACGGTGGATCCGGCGGGCCACGAGTACAAACAACTGCTCATGGCTTCGGGCACGTCCGCCGCGATCGTCGCGCTGACGTCGCGGGCGTCGCAACACCCGCTGCAGGCTCGGGCGGTTGCGGACCTCACCATGCTCGGCAAACGCATGATCGCGGTTGTCGGCCGCGAACCCTATGACGCCGCTTTCCTTCCGAAAGAACTCGCCGTGATCGCAAGCTACGGAGAAGATCCCCACGCGATGCAAGCTGCGGCCGAGGTCATCCTCGGCACCATTACGGCAGCCGGCAAACTCCCGGTCTCACTGCCGGCGCCGCAGAGCGTGGTCTGATGACGGCACGCAGAGCCCGTCTCGTCCATCCGGTGCTCGCGCTCTCGACCAGCATCGTCAAGCGCGGGGTCGGCGAGATCTACGGGGGCGCGGTGCTCCACGTCCGTCAGAACGGTAAGCTCGTGGAAGAAGCGGCCTTCGGCGAGTTGTTCTCCTACGGAGACCGGGTAGAACCGAACTCGATCTTCGATCTCGCTTCGGTCACCAAGGTGTTCAGCGCGACCGCGCTACTGGCGCTCTTCGATCAGCGACGCCTTTCCTTAGACGATCCCATCACAGTCGTGCTGCCCGAGTTCGCCGGCAAGGACGAGCGGCGATCGAAGGTGACGTATCGACAACTGCTGACGCACACCTCGGGCCTGCCGGCGCACGTGAACTTCCGCGACGAGCTCGGCGCGGCTGCAGTCATCGCTCGAGTTTGCGCCACGCCGCTCCAGACGGCGCCGGGGGCAGAGGTGATCTACAGCGATCTTGGTTTCATGCTCGTGGGGGAAGCGATCTCGCGGATCGCGCTGACGCCGCTGGATGTCGCCATCCGGGATTTGGTGTGTGCGCCGATCGGCGCACGCGCGCTGTTCCGGCCGGCGGGCGATCTCGTCGAAAGAGTCGTTTCCACCGAGAACGACGCATGGCGCGGACGGCTCCTGCGCGGCGAAGTGCACGACGAGAACTGCTGGGCGATGGGTGGCATCGCCGGGCATGCCGGTCTCTTCGGCGACGCGAGCGACGTGGCCCGACTGGCTGAGATGTATCGCGAAGGTGGAGCGCTCGCAGGCACGCGCGTGCTCTTCGGACCGACCGCGAAAGAAGCCGTTCGCGAACAAGTATCGGGACCGGACGAGCGCCGCGGACTTGGTTGGGCGTTGCGCGCGAGCGATCGCCACTCGAGCGGCACGCGGTTCTCGGCGAACTCGTACGGGCACACGGGATACACCGGCACATCGGTATGGGTTGATCCCGAGCGCGCACTCACCGTCGTATTGCTGACGAACCGCGTGCGCTACAGCCGCGAGCCCGAACCCATCCGCGAGCTGCGGGCAGCCGTGCACGACGCGGTCGTTGAAGATCTGGAACGGTGAAAGTCGTCGGCCTCTTGTCCGGCACGTCGATGGATGGCATCGACGCTGCGGCGGTCGAGATCGACCGCGTGGACGACGCGCTCGCATGCAAGCTCGAGGCGTTCGAAACGACGCCGTATTCGAACGAGCTGCGGGCGGACGTCGAACGCGTGCTGCGCGACGAGGCAAGTGTGCAGGCGCTCAGCTCGCTCGCGGTCGCCCTCGGGCAGGCTTTTGCGCTCGCAGCAAAGCACATGTGCGATCGCTCAGAGGGTGTCCAGCTGATCGGCTCGCATGGGCAGACCGTTTTCCACGAGCCAAACCCGGCTGACGACGCCGGCCGCCTTCCGTCCACTTTGCAGCTTGGCGAACCGTCCGCGATCGTCGAGCTCACCGGCATCACGACCGTAGCGGACTTCCGCGTCGCCGATCTCGCTGCGGGCGGACAGGGCGCGCCGCTTGTCTCCTACGTCGATCACCTGCTCTTGTGCAGTCAAAGCGAGTCGCGCGTAGCGCTCAACATCGGTGGGATCGCTAACGTGACGCTGCTGCCCGCAGGGTGTCCGGTAGACGCGGTGCGCGCATACGATACCGGCCCGGGCAATATGCCGATCGATATTGCGGTGCGCGCGCTGTTACCCGATGGGCCTGGTTACGATCGCGATGGGGCGATCGCGCTCTCCGGTCGCGTCGACGCATCGTTGCTGGCAAAGCTGCTCGCCCATCCATACTTTGGCGCGCCCGCGCCGAAGACCGCAGGCCGTGAGCAGTTCGGCGAGACGTTCTTTCGCGACGTCATGGCTCAAGCGGACGGGCTTGAGCCTCGGGATGTCGTGGCCACGCTGACCGCGCTGACGGCCCGCACCATCGCGAACGAGGTACCACGGGAGTGCGCGCTCGTCGTGGCTGCCGGAGGCGGCGTGCGTAACCTTGCCCTGATGGCGGCGCTGCGGCAGGAGCTGCGCGGGCGCGAAGTGCGGGCACGGCTTGCGCTTTCGAATGAATTCGGCCTGGAACCCGATGCAAAGGAGGCGATCGCGTTCGCCGTTTTGGCATACGAGGCTATCCATGGCCGGACGAACACGCTCGCGCACGCGACCGGCGCCCGACACCCCGTCGTGGCGGGCAAGATAGTGCCCGGATCGAATTTCAGCGCGCTGATGCGCTCGATCTTCGGGTGAATGGTGTGAAGAAGGTCATCGGCGTCGACGCAGGCGGCAGTAAGACGCTCGCGCTGCTCGTCTCGGAGTCGGGTGAGGTGCTCGGACGTATGCTTACGGGCGGAGCGAACCCGCGCTCTGTCGGTCAAAGCGCTGCAGCCGAGGCGCTCCGCGAAGCGCTCGCGCCGTTGCTCCAGCGACCCGTCGCTGGCATTTGCGTGGGCGCTGCGGGTCTCGCGAGAGCGAGCGATCGCGAATTTTTCGAAACGGCGATCCGCGAAGTTGCGGGTCCAACGGTGCCCGTGCTTCTGTGCAACGACGCCCAGATCGCTCTCGAGGCGGGCGCGAGCGAACGGCCTGCGATGGTTGTCATCGCGGGAACGGGGAGCTTGGTCTACGGCGAACGGGCAGATCGGACCCCGGTGCGTTGCGGCGGATACGGCGCCGTGCTCGGCGATCCGGCGAGTGGTTATGCGCTTGGCCTGAGCGCACTGCGGCACGCCGCGAGGTCCTTGGATGGATTAGAGCCTCGCGGCCGCCTCGCCGACGCGGTGCTCATGAGTGCGGATGCGACGAGCGTGCCGGAACTCGTCGCGAAGGTCCACCACTGGCCTCCGGATATCGGCGCGATCGCGGCACTCGCAAGCCTCGTCTCGGATGCGGCGGCGCAGGGGGATGAAGCAGCAAAGACGATCGTCGACACCGCGTGCTCCGAATTTCGCGAACACGTGGCGCTCGTGGCATCACGCGTGCGGACGCCTGCCGAGTTGCCGGTCGTGATCTGGGGCGGAGCCTTCGAAGCTGTGCCGGAACTCGTCGAAGCCGTGCGCGAAGCCGCATATTCGACTGGACCGTGTTCCGTGGGACGAGCCAGCCTGGAACCCGCACACGGTGCGGCTTTCCTCGCTTTGGGTTCCTTAGGCGTCATCCGAGGACAGCGGTCAACCGTTGAGTTGCAAGGAAGCGGAGGCGCTTCACAACCTTAAGGAGGGTTCAATGAAGGTACGATTCATGGCAGCGGCGTTCGTGCTCGTTGCTGGGCTGATCGCATCGGCAGCGCTTGCCGCGCCGATGGACAACGGCGCGGACACGATGATGAACGGCCAGATGATGGGCCGCTTTGGAGGCCCGATCTATAACGGCCCGCCGGCATTGGCGGTCACCTCGTCGCTCGTCGCGGCGGGCGGCGGCGCAGCCAACTATTCCACCGCAAAGGCGCTGACGAGCATGCTCGGCGCGGCGACGGTCAACGCGGAAGTCGCCAAGCTCACCAAACAATACGGAGCCGACAAAGTCAACCTCTGGCTCAAGACGTTCGACTTCGCCGTCAATGACTCGCTGAAGATCGCGACCGCGGCCGGCATCACGTTGCCCGCGCCGACGCTCTCGGGTAAAGACCTCGCGACCACGCTCGTCAAGGCGGGGACGGCGCCCGACGGCACCTTCCAGATCGAGTATCTGCTGGACAAGGCCGTTTCGCACAAGATCCACGTGCAGGTCATGCTCGACATCGACAAGGAGCCGGGCCTCGGCAAGCAGGCCGACCTCGACTACCACCTCATCAGCAACCAGGCGTTCTACGACGTCGCACAAGCGCTCGGCTTGACCTCGGTCAAACTGGCGCCGCTCCACTAACCCTCCGCGGGGCGGCCGTCAGGCCGCCCCTCATCCGAGGCGGATTCTCGAACCGGCACGAGGTGCCGGTTTCTTTTTTCTCTCTGAACCGAAAGGTCCGCGACGCGAGCGCCGCGCAGTCGCGAAAGGTGGACGACGCGGAGCTTCCGGTCTCAGAAGCGATCAATCACGCGAACGAGGACCTCGATCTCCTCTCGACCGCAGACCTCCTCCACCGCATCAACGATGAAGATCGGCGCGCCGCGTGGGCGGTCGAGCGGGAGATTGACGTCATCGCGACGGCGGTCGACGCCATCACCGGGCGCGTGCGAGCGGGTGGCACGCTCCACTACTTCGGCGCCGGCACGAGCGGCCGGCTCGCCGTGCTCGACGCGGCCGAGATCGAGCCTACGTTTGGCGTCGTAGGAGTCATCGTCGCGCATCTGGCGGGGCAGCCGGCTGCGCTGACCAAGGCTGTCGAAGGGGCAGAAGACGATCGCGAGTCCGGCAGCGCCCAAGCACGGGAGGTTGGTCTCGGCAGCGCGGACGCGGCGATCGGGATCTCGGCGAGCGGGTCGGCAGCATGGGTGCTCGGTGCGATCGATGCAGCGCGCGCGGCCGGCACCCTCACGATCGGGCTCACGGGTGACGCGCGATCGCCATTAGCTCGCGCAGTAGAGGTCCCCATCGTGCTCGGCACGGGACCGGAAGTCATCGCAGGCTCCACGCGCATGAAAGCCGGCGCAGCGCAGAAGATGGCCTTGGCGATGATCAGCACCGCCGTCATGGTCAAGCTCGGTAAAGTGCATGGCAACCTGATGGTGGACCTCGTGGCGACGAACGCCAAATTGCGCGCGCGCGCGCGCCGGATCGTGGCGCTGCTCGGTCACGCAGAACCCCAGGACGCGGCTGCCGCGCTCGAAAGCGCGGGCGGCGAGACGAAGACTGCCGTCGTCATGCTCCGCCTGTCATGCGATGCGGCTGCGGCGCGCGAGCGGTTGGCCAAGGCGAGCGGATCCCTACGCAGAGCGCTCGGCTGAGCGGTCCGGCGCGAGAAGCGCGCGATCTCCCAAAAACACATCAGGGAGCGTGCAGCATGCCGGCAAGCTCGGTTGCGTTAGCTGCCGCTTTGCCGAGGTGGTGGTTGTTGAAGAGCACGTACGTCTCTTTGGCCTGCTCCTCGATCGCCGTGATGCGCCCAACCCACTCGCCGAGCTCCGCTTTGGTATACAGGTAGTCGTAGCGCTCGTGCGAGGCGCGTTCTTGCTTCCACCACTTGCCGTAGTTCCGCCCGTGAAAGCGCACGTAACCGATGGGAGAAGTCACCTCGGAACCGGGGCGCAAGAGCGACGAGAAGCGCGGCTCGTCTACGTTGCAGATGCCGATCGAGAGCCTGCGCAGCTCCTCGAGCGTGCTCTCGGCCTGCCAGAGACGGTGCCGGAACTCGGCGACAAGCGCGAGATCCGGCCACGCGCTCGCGATCGCCTGCAGCCGCTCGTATGCTTGCGGACCAGGCTTGAAGCTATTGGGGAACTGCGCGAGGACCGCGCCGAGCTTCTTGCTTTCGACGATGGGCTGCAGGCACGAACGGAACGCCGCCATATCGGCGGCGGTTGGCGACGCGTCGACGGGTAGGTGCGTGACGCTGCCGGGCGCCTTCACCGCGAAGCGGAAATGCGCCGGCGTGCGCCGATCCATGCTCTCGAAGAGCTGCGGTTTCGGAATCGCGTAGTACGTGCTGTCGATCTCGACGGCACCGAACCGCTCGGCATAAAAGGGCAACATGTCGAGCGGCTTGATGCCCTTGGGGTAAAAAGAACCGATCCAGTCGCGATAGGAGAAGCCGCAGGTCCCGATGTGCAACGCCACGCGGCGGTGCTTCTCGGTGCGCTGCGGCGCTCTTGCTTTACGACTTCGAGAGCCGCAGCCAGACGTCGCGCTGCGTGCCGCAGCCGGTGAAGTGCAGCGCGTCGCCGTCCTGCGTCACGCCGTTGCAGATGAACGAGTCCACATCGGCGTCGCTTCCCGAATTGCGCGTGACGGTTTCGGATATGTTGCAGCCGCGGTCCCCGGCGTAGGTGGTGAAGGTCGAAGAGACCGGAGCGCCGCTATCGGTCGAGGTCGCGGTGAGCGAGGCGTAATCGCAGTGCGTGAAGGCCTTCGCGAAGCAGCTGAAGGCAGCATCCGCGTCGGTGCTGCTGGCCGTGCCCAAATCGACGCTGCCACACGCCACCTGCGCGGCCGCGACGTTCTGATCTGCCTGAGCGGTTGCATGCGATCCGGCGAGCACTGCCAGGGCTATCGCGAGCGGTGCGAGCGCGCGGAAAATCTTCCAAGAGAAGTGCATGGCGAAGAACTCCTTTCTCTGCAAAGCCGACGCCAGTCCAACGCTCGTTCATACAACGCGCGCGTCGCCAAGGTTGCAAAAAATTAATGACAGGATGCTGCCATCCCACATGCTCAGGGATGTAGAGGGCGATTGAAAATCGCCCTAGCCCAGGGATGTAGAGGGCGATTGAAAATCGCCCTGGCCCAGGGATGTAGGGGGCGATTGAAAATCGCCCCTCACTTCTAGAGTGGAAGCGCTCTATTTCTCAGGTTGGCACAACTCGATGAGGGTGCCTCCGGAATAGGATGGGTGGATGAAGGCGATCCGGTTGCCATGGGCTCCTCGCCTGGGAGTCTGGTCGATGAGCGGAACGCCTAACTTTTTCAGCCGGGCGAGCTCGGCTTCCAGGTCGTCGACCCTATATGCGAGGTGGTGTAGCTTCGACTGTTGCGCCCCGAGGAACGCCGTCAGCTTGGAGTCCTCGCGCAGCGGTTTGAGCAGCTCGATCGAGCTGTCGCCTGCGCGCAAGCCGACGATGTCGACGCCTTGCTCGTCGATCCGCTCGCGATAGAGCACGGAAAAACCGAGGGCCGCATAACGGGCCTCGGCGTCGCCGAGGTCCTGCACCACGATCGCCACGTGGTCGAGCGCGCCGAACGCCATCACACGGCTCGTGCGGGTTGGTACACGGAGAAGACCCCTCGCAGCGCGTCGCAGATCTCGCCGAGCGTGCAGCGCGCGTCGACCGCTTCGATGAACTCAGGCATGAGCGGCGCTTGTGTCTGCGCGGCGCGCACCACGGCTGCGAGGCGCGTGCGAACCGCATCCGCATCACGCTCTTTGCGGGTGTGCGCGAGCCGCGCGGCCTGTTCGCTCTCGAGCGCCGGATCGATCTTTTGGAGCGGTGGCTGCTGCGCGGCCGCTTGGGGATCGACGAACTTGTTCACGCCCACGACGATGCTCTCGCCGGATTCGACCGCGCGCTGCGCGCGATACGCGCTGTCGGCGATCTGCTGCTGCATCCAACCGCTCTCGATGACGCTCGTCGCACCGCCGCGCTGCTCTATCTCGTCCATCAAAGCCCGTGCTGCGCGGACCAGCTCCGCCGTCAGGCGTTCCACGAAGTACGAGCCGCCGAGCGGATCGGCCGTGTCCGCGACGCCGCTTTCGTAGGCGATAATCTGCTGGGTCCGGAGCGCAAGCTTGGCCGCGTGTTCGGTTGGGAGCGCGAGCGCTTCGTCGGCCGCATTCGTGTGCAGGGATTGGGTGCCGCCAAGCACTGCGGCGAGCGCTTGCAACGTCACGCGCACGACGTTGTTGTCTGTTTCTTGTGCGGTGAGCGTCGAGCCGCCGGTCTGCGTGTGGAAGCGCATCAGCCACGAGCGTTGCGACGCGGCGCCAAACTCGTCGCGCATGATGCGGGCCCACAGCTCGCGCGCTGCCCGGAACTTCGCGACCTCTTCGAACAAGTTGTTGTGGGCGTTCCAAAAAAAGGACATGCGCGGCGCGACCGTATCGACCGCGAGGCCCGCGTCGAGCGCCGCTTGCACGTACGCGCGGCCGTTGGCAAGCGTGAAGGCGAGCTCTTGGGCCGCCGTGGCGCCGGCTTCGCGGATGTGGTAGCCGCTCACGCTGATCGTGTTCCAACCGGGCACGTGCTGCGCGCCGTAGCGCATCAAGTCCGTCACCAATCGCATCGACGGCCCGGGCGGGAAGATGTAGGTCCCGCGCGCTGCGTACTCTTTGAGGATATCGTTCTGCGAGGTCCCCGAGAGTTTGTCGAAGGGGATGCCGCGGCGTCGTGCCACCGCGAGATACATGGCGAGCAAGATGGCCGCAGGCGCATTGATCGTCATCGACACGCTCACTTCGTCCATCGGGATCCCGTCGAAGAGCAGCGCCATGTCGTCGACCGTATCGATCGCGACCCCCGTACGCCCGACCTCGCCTGCAGCCAACGCCGCGTCGGAGTCGAGGCCCATCTGCGTGGGTAGATCGAAGGCGACCGAAAGCCCGGTCTGTCCTTGCGAGAGAAGATACCGATACCGGGCGTTGGACTCGCGTGCCGTCGCGTAGCCCGCGTACTGGCGCATGGTCCAGAGCCGGCCGCGGTACATCGATTCGAAGATGCCGCGGGTGAACGGGAACTCGCCCGGCTTCGGCTCGTGCGCGAGGTCGAGATCCGCGACATCGCCGGCTCCGTAGAGCGGCTTGATCTCGATGCCGCTGTCGGTCTCCCTGCGACGCATATGAGCCCACGGTTCGTCGGCTGGAGCGCAAGGTCCGCCGCACGTTGGGCCGGGCGGCTCAAGGGTGGGTCGCGTCCGCCGCCAATGCATTCGGAGATGATCCTCGTGGTCGGCGGTACCGGCAACGTCGGGAGCGTGCTTGTCAAGACGCAGCTCGCTGCCGGCACGCACGTGCGCGTGCTGACGCGCGACGCCAAGCGGGCTCAGGCCCTCCGGCAGAGCGGCGCGCAGGTCTACGTCGGCGACTTGCGCGACGCCGATTCGCTCGAGCGCGCGTGCCGCGGCGTCGAGAAGATCTTCGCCGGCGCGCATTCCTTCATGGGTGTCGGCGATGCCGCGCCGAAGAGCGTGGACGGGAGCGGCAATCGCGCCCTCATCGATGCCGCGCGGTTTGCATCCGTGCGGCGCTTCGTGTTCATCTCAAGCCTGGGAGCGCGACCCGATCACGCTATCGATTTCTTCCGCGTCAAGCACGAGACCGAGACCTATTTGCGCGCAAGCGGGCTCGACTTCGCGATCTTGCGCCCCGCGCCGTACATGGACGCCTGGGCGGCGCAGGTCGGCGAGCCGATCCTCAAGGACGGGCGGGCGAAAGTTTTCGGCCGTGGCTCCAATCCGATCAGTTTCATCGCGGCGGCGGACGTCGCCCACTTCGCCGGCATCGCAATGCGGGGAGATTTCTCGGGTCAGACGATCGAGCTCGGCGGTCCCGAGCCCTTGACGATGAACGAGTTCGCTTCTGCCTTCGCTCGCTTCGGCGGACGGACCGCACAGATCACGCACGTCACGCCCGCAGCCATGCATCTGATGGCGGGTGTGACGGGCACGATGCGCCCTGCCTACAGCCGCCAGGTGCAGACCGCCATCATGCTCGACACACAACCGATGACGGTCGACATGACGCCGCTGCTGGCGCGCTTTCCGATCCTGTTGCAGACGGTCGACGAGTTCATCGCCGCGCGTTACACGCGACGGGGTGCATCGAGCGAGCGCAAACCGGCTCCGGTCTAAACCGCGCGCTCGTTCGCAAAGGATACGAGCGGCGTTCCGGCTTCGACCGTCTGACCGGCGACGACGTGGACGGACTGCACCGCCCCCGCGCGCTGCGCGATCACCTCATTCATCATCTTCATCGCCTCGACGACCGCGACGACCTGCCCGGGCTCGATCTTCTCGCCGGGCTGTACCCGGATCTCGGCGATGATGCCATGCATCGGCGCGACGACGTCCGAGCCTCCGTGCGAGACGCCGCGCGATCGCTGATAGGAGCGCGCGCGCGGCAGCGCTGCACCGGCGTTTGGCATGCCGAACACGCGGACGCGGAATTGACGGTCGTTGACCTCGACGGTCAGGTCAGCCGGTCTTTCCGCAGGGCTCGCTGCATTCGCAGGCGCCCCACTACTATACGCGGCGTCGAGCTCGGCCGCGCGATCCTTCACGAATGCTTCAACCATCGCGGTCGAATAGGCGCCGCTCCGAAAGCCTTCGTCCTCGAGCAGCAACCGGTAGAAGGGGATGGTCGTCTCGATCCCATCGATCGCGTACTCGCCCAACGCGCGCAACATGCGCCGGCGGGCTTCTTCGCGATCCGCGCCCCACGAGACGAGCTTGGCGACGAGCGAATCGTAGTCGCTGCCGATCGTCGCTCCGGCGAACGCGGCGCCGTCGATGCGGATGCCGGGACCGCCTGGCTCGAGGTAACGCGCGATCCGGCCGGGACTCGGTGCGAACGCTGCGACCGGGGACTCGGCGTTTATACGGCACTCGATCGCATGTCCGCGCGGCACAAGCTCCGCTTGCGAGAACCACAGCGGCTCTCCGGACGCAATGCGTATCTGCGCTTTGACAAGGTCGAACCCGTACGTCGCTTCGGTGATCGTGTGCTCGACCTGGATGCGAGCGTTCATCTCCAAGAAGTAGAACTCGTCACCCTCGACGAGGCATTCAATTGTGCCTGCGCTGTCGTAGCCGATCGTTCGCACGAGCGAAACTGCCGCTTCGTGCATGCGACGGCGCAGCCCAGCCCCGATCGTGGCGGGTGTCTCCTCGACCAGCTTCTGGTGACGCCGCTGCATGGAGCAGTCGCGCTCACCGAAATGAACCGCCCCGCCGTGGCGGTCGCCCAGCACTTGGACCTCGACGTGCTTGGGATGCGGCAGGTAGCGCTCGACGTAAACCGTTCCGTCGGCAAAATATGCGGCCGCCTCTTTTGAGGCGAGCGACAGCGCGGTTTCAACTTCCGCGGGTGAAGCCGCTACTCTCAGGCCTTTCCCACCACCGCCCGCTGACGCTTTGATCGCGATGGGATAGCCGAGTCGCTCGGCTGCCTCGAGGACGCTTTTCGCCGACGCTGCCGCGCCGTGCGTGCCGGGAACGACCGGCACCCCGGCCTGTACGGCTACGGCGCGCGCAGACAGCTTGTCGCCCATGCGCTCCATCGCGGCAGGCGACGGGCCGATGAACGTCAGCCCGCGCTCGGCCGTCGCTCTCGCGAAGCCGCTATTCTCTGCCAAGAAACCGTAACCAGGATGAATCGCGTCGCAGCTGCTCTGCCTTGCCGCATCGAGAATGCGCTCGACGTTCAGGTACGACTGCGCCGGTGGTGTCGGTCCGAGATGGATCGCCTCGTCGGCTTCGCGCACGTGGAGCGCGTCGCGGTCGGCATCGGAGTACACGGTGACAACGCCGATTCCAAGCTCACGGCACGCGCGTATCACGCGGAGCGCGATCTCTCCGCGATTGGCGACGAGGATGCGTTTAAACAAGAGGCTCGAGCGCCTCGAGCCGCGCGACCCTGGTCCACCCAGTGCGCCCCGCCTCTTTCGTCGCGCCTCTGTAGGGGGCGATTGCTAAATCGCCCCACCGGCTCTTGCGCTTGTAGGGGGCGACTGCCAAGTCGCCCCTGATACTGCTGAGGACCACGATCGCCGCTTCGATCGCAGCTCGTTCCTCGTCCGAAGGCGTCGGCTCGATGCGTCCGAGGATCACAGAGGGATGTTGCCGTGCTTGCGCGCCGGCCGGGGGACGCGCTTGCTCGCGAGCGTCGCGAGCGCGCCGATGAGGACAGGACGCGTCTGCGCTGGGTCGATCACCGCGTCGAGGTACCCGCGTTCGGCGGCGACGTACGGATTGGCGAAGCGCTGCAGATACTCGTTGACCAGCTCGTCCGTTTTCTTCGCCGGATCCTTGGCCCGCGCGATCTCCTCGCGGAAGATGATGCGCACGGCTCCCTGCGGGCCCATCACCGCGATCTCCGCCGTCGGCCATGCGACGTTGAAGTCGGACCGGATATGCTTGCTGCACATGACGTCGTAGGCGCCGCCATACGCCTTGCGGGTGATGACGGTGAGCTTCGGCACGGTCGCTTCGGCGAATGCGTACAGCAGCTTCGCCCCATGCTTGATGATGCCGCCATATTCTTGGGCAAGGCCAGGTAAGAAGCCAGGGACATCGACGAACGTCACGACCGGGATGTTGAAGGCATCGCAGAAGCGGACAAAACGCGCGCCCTTGATGGACGAGTCGATGTCGAGCACGCCCGCCAGCACCTTAGGCTGATTGGCGACGATCCCCACGGGGCGTCCGGCAAGACGCGAGAACCCGACGAGCAGCGAACCGCCGTAAAGCGCCTGAACTTCGAAGAACTCACCGTCGTCCACGATCCGCTTGATGACGTCGTGCATGTCGTAGGGCAGATTGGACGACGCTGGGATGATGTCGATCAGCGTCGGGTCCGCGCGATTCGGATCGTCGTCGCTCGCCACAAGCGGCGGGTCGTCGACGTTGTTCTGCGGTAGAAATGAGAGTAGGTGGCGGGTTTGCTCGAATGCGTCCGCCTCGTCGGCCGCGAGGAATCCGGCGACGCCGCTCTTCTGATTGTGCGTCGTCGCGCCACCAAGCTGCTCGAAGGTCACTTCCTCGCCGGTCACCGTCTTGATGATTTCGGGTCCGGTGATGAACATCTGCGAGATCTTGTCCACCATGATGATGAAGTCGGTGATCGCCGGGCTATAGACCGCGCCGCCGGCGCAAGGACCGGCGACGATCGAGATCTGCGGCACGACGCCCGACGCCTGCACGTTGCGCCAGAAGATCTCGGCGTAGCCGCCCAAGCTCACCACGCCTTCTTGGATGCGTGCTCCGCCTGAGTCGTTGATGCCCACGATCGGACAGCCGATCTTCACGGCAAGATCCATGACCTTGCAGATCTTCTCCGCGAAGACTTCGCCGAGCGAACCGCCGAGCACGGTGAAGTCCTGCGAGAAGATACACACGCGGCGGCCGTCGATCGTGCCGTGCCCCGTGACGACGCCGTCGCCGACGTAGCGCTTTTCCTCGAGACCGAACGCGTCCGTACGATGCACCGCAAACGCATCGAGCTCGACAAACGAGTCCGGGTCGAGCAAGCGCGTGACGCGCTCGCGCGCGGTGAGTTTGCCGCGTTCGTGTTGGCGCTTGACGGCATCCGCACCAGCAGGCGCTTCGGCCGCTTCTATCTTCTGACGGAGCAGCTCCATCTCGGATTCATGGCTCATCCGTGCGACCTTTCCGCTGGCCCGCGCGCACCCCTTCGCATTGCCATAAGGGCCGCGCCATCGTCGCAGCGAAGGCGCTAGTACTATGAAGGTGTTGCTGCTGCAGTTCAAGACCGATCCGGCGTGTGCCGCGCGCCGCGACATCCTGGCGAAGATCGGCGCGGTCGTGACCGAGGCCGAGCCGCGATGGCCGGTGTTCTTCGACGCTCTCAAAGCGAACCGGCCGGACGTCATCGTCATCGGTGCGAGCACGATCCCTTCACATGGGATCGAAGCGGCTCGCTACTTGGGCGACGGGTTCAACACGCGCGACATCCCCGTATACTTGCTGGACGTCGCGCCGAAAGATCGCACGAAGGCGCAGACCTCAGCGCCGAGGGCGGAACTGGTGGAGACGGCCGCGTTGCCGGAAGCCCTGGCAAAAGACGCCACAGCTCCCTGATAACTAAAGGAAGTTAATTCCCCAGGTAGTCGAGCGCCGCTCGTAATTGGGGGTCGCGGCCGCGCGCGATGTCCGCGGGCGTCCGCGCCACGATGAGGTCGGGCGTGACACCTCGTCCCTCGAGCGGATTCCCGTGTGCGTCACGGATGTCCAATGTGGCCACGCGCAGCAGCCCGCCGTCAGCGAGATGCTCCTCGACCTCGACGCCGAGCACGTGCCGCGCGGTCGGTTCGCCGATGATGAGGCCCCGGTGGTAGATCTGCAACGCTGAGGCGAGCGCCTCGGCTCCGCTCTCGCTCGTGCCGTCGACGAGCACCGCCAGACGGCCGGCATAGGTAATGCCTGCGGCGCTCGTCGCTGAGAAGCGGCGGCGGAACAGCGAGTACCGCCCCTCACCGCTCGCCACGAGCGTGCCATCGGGCAAGAAGATGCCTGCGGTCGCATCGACCGCGTCGATCAGGCCGCCTGGATTGCCGCGCAGATCCAAGATCATCATACGATGCCGGCCGATGTCAGAGACAGCCCAGCCAAGTTCTTCTTCGATGTTGTTGGGAAACGACGTCATGCGCAGATATCCAACGTCTGCGCCGATCGTGCCCCAATCGAGATCGGGCGGCACGACCGCGTCGAAGGAGCGTCCGGCGACTGTCGGGCGCAAGGTGGTGCGCCACGAACGACCTGTCAAGGGGTCGCGCACCGCAAGCGGTCCCCACAGATCGGTCGCGCCTGCGACCGGAGCGCGCTCGGCGACGATGTATCCCGGCCGCAAACCCGCGCTCGCCGCAGGCGACCGGGGCGCGACGCGCATCACGACGCGATCGCGCCCGATCGTCACGAAGACCGCCCCGATCGTGCCCGCGTCTTGTGCCTCCACCCCGTTGACTTCGTCAGGCGAGAACACGGCGGTATGGCTGTCGCCCAATCGCGACACCAGTGCTTGCAGCAATTCATAGCGGCGAGCGATCGTCGGCGCGCCTTCGACGAGCGGGCGATACTGCGCCACGAGCTCGTGCCAGCGTACCCCGTGAAAGGCGCGGTCGTAGTAGCGGACGGCGACCGTCGTTTCGATTTGATCGAGCACGCGATCTGCGATCGGTTCGGCTTCGATCCGGTGACGGATATAGAGCGCGAGAAACACGACGAGTGCGACGGCGCAGGCGATCGCGAGGTTGCGGCGCAGGAGCTTGCGGCGGCGGATGGGCCAGTACGGAACCGCAGCTCCTTCGAAATCCATCATGGTCCCGAGCGCGCTCCCCGCGGGAGGACGGAAGTGACCTCCTGACCCGCATCCCCCGCAAGCCAACGCTCGAGCGTCGTGTGCCGCACGTCTTTGTCGCCGCGCAGCTCGCGCTGCAATTCCTCGAGCGTGCAGCCAGACTCGGCGACCGCGTCGTGCTTGTGGATGCTCTCGAAATTGATCTGCCGCGCGAACACAAAAGTGTCGGGCGGGAAGCCTGCGAGCGCGTCGGCGGCGTACCGCAGCATCTCGCGCACGACGTCTTCTACGAAGCGCGGCGTCTGATGCGCTTTGTTCACGACGAAAAGCTCGTCTGGACGCTTGAGCAGGTCGTAGGTCTCGGACGACATGGATTGCTCGACGATCTCCACGAGCTGCTCGAGCGGCAGCGGGCGCTCGGACCCCACGAGCAACATTCCCACCCCGCGCTGATTGTGCGTGACGATCGGTATCGTGCTCAGGATCTTCGCGATCTGAACTTCCGTGAAGCCTTCGGCGAGCAGACGCTCCCGCGAGTGTTCGGCCACCATCGCCTGGGCGCACGGGCACGCGGTCATGCCCTCGACCTCTACGCCCGTGAGGCGCCTACCGAAGCTGGAAGTGACGACTGCCCGTGCGACAGCCGTGTAGAACTCGCGCGTCTGCAGCGCGCTGGCAGGCGTGACGCGAGCCAGGGAGAGGGGCGCCCGCAGCGCTACTTCGGCGCGCTCGGCATGCTGGCTTTCCACGACCCGGCGGGCCACGGAGAAGGCCACGTCCGCGAGATTCGCGCCGTCCCAGCGGACCTCGGCTAACACATCTTCGAGGTCCTGGGAAAAGCGCGACATGTGCACGCCGCTGTGCTCGGCGTCTAGGTCGGCGAACAGATCGACGGTCGCGATCGTCTGGAACCCACCCGGGTCGCCGGCTCGGATGAGGGTCTTGACGCCGGTG